>JAKPKY010000215.1 GCA_029553505.1 Planctomycetota bacterium | reverse complement strand
GCGGCAGCGAGCGCCCCTTGGCCAGGAAGTCCGACGACTCGCAGACTCCGCCGACGACGTCGACGGGGACGCATCCCTTCGCCGCGTGCGCAATGCGGCGCGGCGGGGATTCGGCGCCGGCGGGCAGCTTCGCCGGCCAGACGAAATGCTCCGAGTCGTACAGCGCGGGGCGGATGAGGTCGGTCATGGCCGCGTCCACGATAAGGAACTTCTTCGTGCCGCCCTGCTTGACGTACTGGACGCGCGTCAGCAGGACGCCCGCGTTGCAGGCGATCTGCCGGCCGGGCTCGAGGATGATCTCCAAGCCCGCGTCCTTCAGCATCGGGACGATCTGCCCGGCGTAATCGACCGCCAGCGGCGAGCGCCCTTCCTCGTAGTCGGCTGCGAACCCGCCGCCCAGGTCCAGCGTGCGGACGGCGAATCCCTTCGCCCGCAGCGACTCGATCAGGGCGAGCGTGCGGTCGATGGCGCGGACGTACGGTTCGGCCGAGTAGATCGGCGAGCCGATGTGCAGGTCGAGGGCGTCCAGCGCGACGTTCGCATCGCGCCCATAGGTTTGGAAAAAAACCTCGGCGCGGTCAATGTCCACGCCGAACTTGCTTTCCTTGCGCCCGGTGGCGGTCTTGACGTGCGTGCGGGGGTCGTAAACGTCGGGGTTGATCCGCAGCGAGGCGCGGACCTTCCGCCCCGCTTCGCCTGTCAGGCGCGAGAGGTTCTCGAACTCCGCCTCCGACTCGACGTTGAACATGCGGATGCCCGCGGAAATGGCCTCGCGGATCTCGCGGTCGGTCTTGGCCACGCCCGAGTAGACGATCTTCGCCGGGTCGGCGCCGGCGCGGATCGCGCGGGCGATCTCCCCGCCGGAGACCACGTCGAATCCGCCGCCTTCCGCAGCCAGCAGGCGCAGGATGTGCGTGTTGTCCAGCGACTTGACCGCGAAGCACACCAGGGGATTCAGCGGCGCGAACGCCTCGGCGATCGCGCGGTAGTGATGCCGCAGCGTCGCGGCGGAATAGACGTAGACGGGCGTGCCCGCGCGGTCGGCGATATCCGCCACGGGGACATCTTCGCAATACAACTCGCCGTTTAGATACCGGAACCGATCCATGACGCTCCTCGTCCATCGGGGTAAGGACCAAACCAGGCAGGATACCCGCCGGGGGCGCGGCGCTCAAGGCGAATCGCCCTTCCGTCAACGGCCGAGGTGCTCGCGAACGGCCTGGGCGGCGCGGCGGCGCAGCAGGTCCGGGCCGTGGAGCATCGCCTGGCGGACGGGGACATCTTGTGAAACGAGCGGGTAGACGCCCGCGAAGCTCTCGCGCGGGGCGTCGTCGGACGCCTGTCCGGGAATGCAGACCGTCGGAACGGACGCCTGGCGGGCGATTTCGGACACCCCGAAGGCGGTTTTCCCGGAGCGGCTTTGCGAGTCGAGTTTCCCCTCGCCGGTGAGGCACAGGTCGGCCCCGGCCAGGCGGCGTGCCAGTCCGACGGCCGACGCCACCACCTCCACGCCACGCTCCAGCGTCGCGCCGAGGAAGGCCACCAACCCGCCGCCCAGCCCGCCGGCGGCGCCCGCGCCGGCCAGCGGCTCGACATCTACCGCGAGCGACCGTCGGATGACGGCTGCCAGGTGACGCAGGCCCGCCTCGAGCTGCTCGACCACCTCGGGCGTGGCGCCCTTCTGCGGGGCGTAGACCCGCGCGGCGCCCTGCGGTCCGGTGAGCGGGTTGGTCACGTCGCAGGCGACGCGGATTTTTGTCGCGGCGATCCGCGCGTCGCGGTCGGACAGGTCGATGCGGTCGATGTCGGGCAGTCCGCCGCCGGCCAGCCCGCAGATGCACGGCTCGCCGGCGCGGTTGAGGAACGTCACGCCGAGGGCCTGGGCGCAGCCGCACCCGCCGTCCACGGTGGCCGAGCCGCCGATGCCGAGGAGGATCTCGCGTGCCCCGGCGTCGAGTGCGGCCTGGATCAGCTTGCCCGTGCCGAACGTGGTGGATCGCAGCGGGTCGCGCAGGTCCGGACGGACCAGCGCCAGGCCGGAGGCGGCCGCCATCTCGATGACCGCGACGCGCCCCTCGACGAACGGACCGTCCAGCTCGTCGCCGTGGGCCATCGCGCCAGCCAGTCCCAACTCGCCCGGGAGCCCCGCGCCGGCGGCGCCGCCCAGCAAGCCGAAGTGCGCGCGGATCGGCGCGCCGAGCGGGTCGAACGTGTCGGTGGTGAGGAGCTTACCGCCGGTGGCGGCCACCATCGCCTCGACGGTGCCCTCGCCCCCGTCGGCCATCGGGCACAGGTCGATCCGCGCGTCGGGGCACGCGTCCAGCACGCCCGCCGCCAGCGCCGACGCCACGTCCGCCGCCCGCAGCGTTTCCTTGAACGAGTCCGGTGCGATCACCACTTTCATGGGCTATGGATTTCCCTTCTTCTCGAGCGCCTTGATCTGCTCCGCCGTGCGCGTGGGGATCTCCACCCACGCCCGCACGTTGCCTCGCACGATTCCGATCAGCAGCCTCTCGCCCGGCGCGACGTCTTCCAGCACGCTCCCCAGGTCGTCGAGGTCCTTAACATACAGCCGGTCGAGCTGGAACACCACGTCCTTGGGCTTCAGGCCGATGCGTTCGGCCGGGCCTTCGGCGTCCAGGGCGACCACGGCCAGTCCCTGCGAAACCGGCAGCGACAGGCTTTGCCGCAGCTCGCGCGTCACGGGGCGCAGCGTCAGACCGAGCAGTGCCTGGGCGAGGGCCCTTCCGTCGGGACGCGGGCGCTGCCGCACGGTCACGAACACGGCGAGTTCCTTGCCGCCCCGGCGGACGGCGAGTTTCACCTCCTCGCCGCCCCGGACGGCCAGCATGGCGCAGAAGAAATCGGGAATCTGCCGGACCACCAGGCCGTTGAGCGAGACGAGACGGTCGCCGGGCAGGAGCTTTCCGTGCGCGGGCGTGCCGGCGCGGACGGCCGAGACCACCAGCTCGTCACCCGTGTCGGTGTGTTTCTGGACGACGTCGGCTCCGAAGACGAGGCGATGGATTCTCTCGAAGTTCAGCAGGTCGCGGAGCGTCTCGGCGGCCGCGTCGATCGGGATGGCGAACCCGATGTTCTGCGCGTCGGCGCGGATGGCGGTGGACAGTCCGATGACCTCGCCGTGGATGTTGAGCACGGGCCCGCCGCTGTTTCCGGGGTTGATCGGCGCGTCGGTCTGGATCAGCCCGGCGTATCGCCCCGCGCGCCCGAAGTCCAGCGTGCGGTCCAGCGCGCTGACGATTCCGGTGGTGAGCGTGTTGGCCAGCCCGAACGGGTTGCCCACGGCGATGACCGTCTCGCCCACCATCAAATCGTCGCTGCGTCCCAGGGGCAGCGCCGGCAGCGTGACGCCAGCGGGCAGGTCCAGCTTCAGCACGGCCAGGTCGCGCTTCGTGTCCGCACTGAGCACCCGCGCCTCGTAGGCGGTCTTGTCGGACATCTGGACGGTGATCTTCTCGGCGCGGCGGACGACGTGGGCATTGGTCAGCACATACCCGTCGGCGTGGATGACGAATCCGCTGCCGAGGCTCTCGGCGGGGACGCGCCGCGACAGCGATCCGCCGAAGATGTCGTCCCAGGCGTCGCCAAACATGCCCATCTGCGCGGGCACGAGCGTCTGGGCGGAGATGTTCACCACGGCGGGGCGTGCCTTGCGGTACGCCCGCACCACCGGCGTCTCCCGGGTCGCGCGGGGCGGGCGGTCCGCTCCGGCCGGGGCCGCCAGCCAGCACGCAGCCGCCAGCGCGAGAACTCGTTGTGCGTTCATGTTCAAAGCTCCAGCGTTTCCCAGCGTTTCTCGGTGTAGGTGCTCCCGATGTTCACGGCCTGGATGTGCCCGACGGTCCGTCGGTCGGGCCAATGCGAATGCCCGCAGTATACGTGCGTGACCTTGGGGCAGGCCAGCAGCACCTCGCCCAGGCGCCGCGCGCCCATGAACGCCGCGGCGAAGGCGAACCGCGGCGGGCGCCCCTGCGGAACCAGTTCGACAAACGGCAGGTGATGCACCACCGCCACGATTTTCTCCACCCGCGGCGCGAGGTCCGCCAGCTGCCCGGCCAGGCGGTCCTCCACGCGCCGCGCGAACTGCTCGTCGCTCATGCCCAGTGAGACACGCACACCGTCCATCCAACGCGAGCTGATCTCCAGATGCTCGTCGTTGAGGCGGTCGCGGTGCTCGTCGATCAGCTCTGCGTATTCCTGGTAGTACGCAGCCGCGCCGGGCGCCACCTTGGCCGCGTAGAACGGCAGCGGAATGCCCAGCGACTCGTCGCGGAATGAGTAGTCGTACCACCCGATCGACCCGGCCAGCCCCACCGCGCCCAGCTGCACGGGATGGAAGTCCAGCACGGAAAATCCGCACTCCTCGGCCAGCGCGGGCAGGACGCGCTCGTAGCGGTCCAGCGAGTTTTCATCGCCGGCGCACCAGAGGCAATGGTTTCCGGGGACCATGAGTTTCCGCCCCGGGAAGTCGGCGAAAAGCGTCAGAGCCTCGCGCAGGCGGTCCAGGTCGGCGCCGGCGGTGTCGCCCGCGAGCACGAGCGCGTCGCCTCCGGCGCGGCAGAGGATTTCCGCCGCCCGGCGTGCGGGCTCGCGCGATCGGAGAATGTCGTAATGTAGGTCCGCCGTTATGACGATTTTCATGGTAGTGCGGGGATTATAGCGCGCCGGGCGGGCGGGGAACACCCGCCGCACGCCGGGCGGGAAGCAAAAGGATTTGCGCGGGTCTTGTTTGACAATCGCCCGCGAGACACTAAGATGCGAGGGTTCCCAGGCAAGCGAAATCGATTCCGACGCACGTCCGTTTGCCCGCTTGTCCGGCCCCAGGAACATGCGTATGGCGAAAGATCGTGAAACGTTCGGCGCCGAGGAACTGGCCGTCGCACTGAGCCACTTCGACCTCGGCATCATTACGAGCATCCGCGAATTTGCCCGCGGCAGCCGAAGGGCGCCCAAGGCGATCGTCGAGTGCCAGCGCGGGAAGTTCCTCTTCAAGCGCCGCGCGCGGGGGAAGGACGACCTGGCCAAGGTCGCCTTCACGCACCAGATCCAGCTGTCGCTCGCTGCCCAGGGATTCCCCTTGCCCCACCTTCTCGGCACGCGGGACACCAACAACTCCATGCTCGTGATGGACTCCTGCATCTACGAGCTGTTCGAGTTCATCGAGGGCGGAAACTACGACGGCTCGCTCGACGCGACCTACAGCGCCGGGCGGATTCTCGGGCTGTACCACAAGCTGCTGGCCGCCTTCCGCAGCGACTACCAGCCGCCCTCCGGCAGCTACCACAACGCCTCCAGCATCCGCCAGTCCATCCGCAGCACCGTCAGCTCGCTGCCCATGGAGACGCGCCCGCCCACCGAGGTGCTCACCAACACCATCGGGAACCTGGAGAAGGCCTACCACCTCTGCGCCGACAAGGTCAACGAGTCGGGCATGGGCAACTGGGGCTGCCAGATCGTCCACGGCGACTGGCACCCGGGCAACATGCTTTTCCGGGACAAGATCGTGGTGGCCGTCATCGACTACGACGCCGCCCGCCTCCAGCAGCGCGTCATCGACCTGGCCAACGGCGCGCTCCAGTTCTCCATCCTCGGCGGGAGCGACGACCCGTCCAAGTGGCCCGCCTACCTCGATGAAAGCCGCTTCAAGCGGTTCATGCTCGGATACGACTCCGTCAACGTCGTCTCCAAGGCCGAGTTGAAGGTCGTGCCCTACCTGATGTGCGAGGCGATGATCGCCGAGGCCGTCCTGCCCATCGCCGCCACCGGGAGTTTCGGGCGGATCGAGGGATTCCCCTTCCTCCAGATGATCGAGCGGAAGATCGGCTGGATTCTCCAGCACACGGCCGAACTGTCTGGCGTCCTGGGCGAGTGAACCTTCTGCGCACCATAGGCGTCCCGCCTGTCGCCTCTCCGTCCACGCCGATTCGGACGACCGCCCGTTTGGGTGCCACGGACAAGCGCGGTTTGCTTGTCCGGCGGAAGACACCCTCAAGCACACAACGCTTGAGGGTGGCACCCCTCACCCGGCCTTTGTGTCCTCTGTGGTGAAACTTCTTATTTCATTTTTCGCCGTCCGTGCGCGCAATCGGACAGCAGGCAGCATCGCTCGCATTGCGGCGCGCGGGCGCGGCAGATGCGCCGCCCGTGGGCAATCAGCAGCAGGTGCATCGCGTAGCGGTCGCGCGGGGCGATTTGCGGCCCGAGATGCTCGTGCGCCCTGGCGTCGGGCACGTCGGGCGGCAGAACCCCCAGCCGACGGGCGATCCGCGCGATGTGCGTGTCCACGGGGAACACCGGCATGCGGAAGGCGAACAGCAGCACGCACAGCGCCGTCTTGGGCCCCACGCCGTCGAAACCCGTCAGGTAACGGTAGGCTTCGTCCGGCCGCTGCTTTTGCAGGAACTCCAGGCCGATCCGCCCCCGCTCGGCGCGGATGCGCCGCAGGATCGCCCGGATGCGCGGCGCCTTTCGCCGGGCCAGCCCCGCCGTGCGAATGCAGCATTCGATCCGGAGTACCGGGGCGTCAGCGGCAGCGTCCCATGTGGGGAAGCAACGCCTTAAGTTTGCGAACGCGGCCGAGCTGTTTACGTCGGAAGTGTTCTGCGAGAGGATCGTCGCCACCAGCACGTCCACGGCGTTGCCCCATCGCCGCGGCGCGGGTCGCCCGTACGCCTGCGCCAGGCGCGCCAGCACGCGCCCAAGCAATTCGCGCCGTCCGTTTTGCCCGTCGCGAGCCATGAAACTCCCCATTCGCGCGGTGGCGATCCTTTTTCCGGGTTCCCTTGTTCCTCGCGGCGACCGCCCGTTTAGATGCCACGGACAAGCGCGGTTTGCTTGTCCGTGCGGAAGACACCCTCAAGCACACGACGCTTGAGGGTGGCACCCGGCACCCGGCCTTCTTCCCGGGTTCCTCAGTTCCCTCGTTCCGGGTTCCCGCTTTTCAGATCATTCCGGTTCGAGGGCGGCGTCTTCCGGCGCCGTCGCCGGGGCGCTGGTGGTCGTCGGCGGTGGCGCTGGAGCGGTCGCCGGGATTGTTGTCGGCGGGCCGGACGTCGCCTCGCCGTTTTTCGGCAGTTCGCGGTTGAGCACCTGGGCGATCAGCGCGGCGCCCCATCGCTCGTTCAGCACGAATGGCGCGACGTATTCGGCCACGAATTCGTCGGCCCCGCTGGTCAGGTGCGATCCGAGGTTTCCGGTGTCGGCCATCTTGGGCTGCCATGCGATCTGGAACAGGCGCTCATACTCGGCCGGACTGCCCCCAGCCGTGGGAATGGTGAACCCCACGCGCCCGGCCGAGGCCGTGTGCTGCCCGTCCATCGTCCCGTAGACCGTCGTGCCCACGCCCAGGAGGATCCAGTCCAGCGGGGAGTAAAAGTTGATCAGCCCGCGCTTGGAATTCATCAGCGCGCGGTCGAGCATGTATCCGGGGGACAGAGCGGTCGCGATCATGATCGCGCCATCGACCTGCTGCCCGGGCGGGAGCGACTCGGCGATCCAGACCGCCATCGCCCCGCCGCCGCTCTGACCGACCAGCACGACGGGCCGGCCGGGATACCAGATGCGGTAGCGGATGATCCGGTCGGCGATGAACAGGGCTTGGCGGTGGTTGCGCCCCCGGGCCCGCAGGTTGTACAGCGGCCCCCAGGCGCTGGTCCAGTCGTGCAGCTCGATGGCCCAGTTCACCCCGCCGTCGTTGAGGCCCTTGCAGATGGCGTCGTTGAACCGGCTGCGCCCCTCGATGCCCGGAAGAACGATCACCAGCCCGCGTTCCAGGCGCTCGGGGGTGACGTACGGCTGGGGGGCGCGGCATCCGCCCGTCGCCGCAGCCAGCGCCAACACACTCAAAAGGATCGTTCGCGTCATAGTCCGGGCATTATACACCATTCAAAATCCGAAATCCGAAGCACGAAATCCGAAACATGGAAAAGTGGCACAAAAAAGCACGCATGCCGGAGGCATGCGTGGATAGGAAAGTGTGCGACGGAAGAAAAACAGGTCATAGTTCGAAGTTCGTAGTTCGATGCGACCCGCGCCCTTCGAACTACGAGCTACGATCTTCTTCCCTCGGTTTACGCTACTCCTTGACCTCGTACTCGGCGTCGATGACGTCGTCCCCGCCGTCCTTCTTGGGCTTCTGCTGGGTTTCGCCGCCTTCGGCCTGCGGGCCCGCCTGCGCGCCGGCGGACTTGTACATCGCCTCGGCCACCTTGTGGGAGGCCTGTTCGAGGTTCTGCATCTGCCGTCGGATGGCCTCGGCGTCGTCGCCCTTGAGGGCCTCGCGGAGGGAGGCGACGGCCGTCTCCATCGCGCCGCGGTCGGCCGCGGACACCTTGTCGCCCTGCTCCTTGAGCATCTTTTCCACCTGGTAGGCCATCGCGTCGCCCTGGTTGCGCAGGTCCACGGTCTCGCGGCGTTTCTTGTCCTCGTCGGCGTGGCTTTCGGCGTCCTTGCGCATCTTCTCGATCTCGGTCTCGCTAAGCCCGCTGGAGCCCTTGATCTCGATGGACTGTTCCTTGCCGGTGGCCAGGTCCTTCGCGGCGACGTTCAGGATACCGTTGGCGTCGATGTTGAAGGCGACCTCGATCTGCGGCACGCCGCGCGGCGCCGGCGGGATACCCGTCAGGTTGAACCGTCCGAGCGTGCGGTTGTCGCGGGCGAACTCTCGCTCGCCCTGGAGCACGTGGATGGTGACCTCGGTCTGGCTGTCGGCGGCCGTCGAGTAAATCTTCTTCTTCTCCGTCGGGATCGTCGTGTTCCGCTCGATGACCTTGTCCACCACCCCGCCGAGCGTCTCGACGCCCAGCGACAGCGGCGTGACGTCCAGCAGCACCATCTGCTCCTCGACCTCGCCGGCGAGGATCGCGCCCTGGATGGCCGCCCCGATCGCCACCACCTCGTCGGGGTTCACCGACTTGTTCGGCTCCTTTCCGAACAGGTCCTTGACGATCTGCCGGACCTTCGGGATGCGCGTCGAACCGCCGACCAGCACCACCTCGTCGATGTCATCGGACGTCAGTTTCGCGTCGGACAACGCCGACTTGCACGGGCCCACCAGGCGGTGGAACACCGGCTCGCAGAGCTGCTCGAACTTCGCCCGCGTGATCGTCATCGTCAGGTGCTTCGGTCCGTCGGCGGTGGCCGTGATGAACGGAAGGTTCACGTTGGCCTCCATGGCCGTGGACAGCTCGCACTTGGCCTTCTCGGCCGCCTCCTTGAGCCGTTGGAGCGCCATCGCGTCCTTGCGCAGGTCGATGCCTTCGGACTTGCGGAACTCGTCGGCCACGTGGTTGATGAGAATCTCGTCCAGGTCGTCGCCGCCCAGGTGCGTGTCGCCGTTGGTGCTGAGCACCTCGAAGACGTTGTCGCCGATGTCCAGGATCGAGATGTCGAACGTCCCGCCGCCGAAGTCGAACACGGCGACCTTCTCGCTCTTTTTCCTCTCCAGGCCGTAGGCCAGCGCTGCCGCCGTCGGCTCGTTGATGATCCGCTCGACTTTCAGGCCCGCGATCTCGCCCGCCTCCTTGGTGGCCGTGCGCTGCGAGTCGTTGAAGTACGCCGGAACCGTGATGACCGCGCGGTCGATCTTCTCGCCGAGATAGTCTTCTGCCGTCTTCTTCAGGTCCGACAGGATCATCGCGGAGACTTCCTGCGGCGTGTAGGTCTTGTCGCGGACCTGCACCTTCACCAGCTCGTCGGGACCGCCGATGACGGCGTAGGGAACCATCTTCTCCTCGGTAGACACCTCGCGATGGCGACGGCCCATGAACCGCTTGATGGAGAAGACGGTGTTCTTCGGGTTGGTCACCTGCTGGTGCCGCGCGGGCTGGCCGACCAGGCGCTCGCCCTTGTCGGTGAAACCGACCACCGAGGGCGTCAGGCGGCTGCCCTGCTGGTTGATCAACACCTTGGGGCTCGTGCCTTCCATGATCGACACCACGCTGTTGGTCGTTCCGAGGTCGATTCCGATGATTTTCTTGGACGCCATGTTGTCTCGTTTCCTTCCTGGATCATTTCGGCCGGCGCAAAGAGATTCCGCCTGCCGAATACGCATAGACATACTCTCGCGCCAAGAGAGTTGCAAGACGTATGCCAACGACGTATCCGCATTGCAGGCAAAGAATTGTGAATTCTTCTCGTCGCCGCAAATGTGCCATATCGACCGGTGCGGGCGCGGGGCGTACCGCTTTGGCAGCCCCTGGCGAAAAAAAGCGGGCGGTCACGAGGAGGAGGGAGCCTCGCGCCGCCCGACAATCAGGACGATCCCGAGGCGGAGAGGACCTCAGATCGTCCCCCATTCACCGCCTGCGGCCTCGGGTGGAGGGAGACCCGAAGCATCTCGCGAGCGGCGAACCTTTCGTCAATGCACCGTAATTCTATAACCTTCCGGGCGGGAAAAAGTTCGCCGGAAAAGGAAAAAACAGGCGCGAATTCCGGGGGAAAAGCGCTGGAAATCCACCCGAATCCCCCGAAATGGCGCGGCTTATGTATACAAAACGTAGCGGTTTTCGCGCGATTCGCCGTCCCGCGCGGACCGCCCCGCTGCCGGCGCGAACCCGAGGGTTTCCCGGACAACGTAGAGCGGGCGACCCTTGGTCTGCTCGAACGTCCGACCGACGTACTCGCCCAGCAGGCCCAGCAGGAGGAACTGGCAGCCGAACAGCGCCGCGATTCCCGCCGCCAGCGACGCCGGCCACGGCAGCGGACGGCCCATCCCCCACAGCGCCAGCGCCGCGACGATATAGACCGCCGCCGCGCCCAGCAGCAGCCCGCCCAGGCCGTACGCCAGGCGCAGCGGCTTGAGCGAGAAATACACCGCGCCGACGGCCGACATCTCCAGCGTCTGCTTCATCGTGTAGGACCGCTTGCCGGCAGCGCGCCGCGCCGCCTTGTACGGCACGGCCGACTGGCGGAACCCGATGTGCCGCACCAGTCCGCGCAGGAACCGCCCCGACTCGCGGTGCGCCTTCAGCGCGTCCAGCGCCTTGCGGTCCAGCAGGCGGAAGTCGGCCTGGTTGCTCAGGTCCTGCCCGCTGCTGAGGCGGAGCAGGCGGTAGCCCAGCCGCCGCAGGCGCGCGTACAGGCCGGACTCGCCCGGCATGCCCGTGCGCACCGTGTAGACCACCTCGAACCCTTCGCGCCAGCGCGCCACGAGCTGGCCGATCAGCTCCGGCGGATGCTGGCAATCGGCGTCGAGCGAGATCACCGCGCGTCCGGCCGCATAGTCGTACCCCGCCGTCAACGCCGTCTGGTGGCCGAAGTTCCGGCTGAACTCCACCACGCGCACGCGCCGGTCCTCGCCGGCCAGCCGGCGCAGGATTGCCGCCGTGCCGTCGGTCGAGCCGTCGTTGACGAACACGATCTCACTCGGTTCGCCGAGCTTGTCGAACTCGGCCGTCAGGCGCGAGTAGAACGTCTCCAGCACGTCCTGCTCGTTGTACACCGGGACGACCAAGCTGAACGTCGGCGGGATGTCGGTTCGGTAGTCCATGCCCGGAATTCTACCCGATGGGCGAAAACAAGGCTACAGGCAACAGGCCACAGGCTTCAGATCGGGTGCCACCCTCAAGCGTCGTGTGCTGGAGGGTGGCTTCCGCACGGCCAAGCAGACATCGCTTGGTCGTGGCACCCAAACGAGACGTTTCCGGAAATCCTTCTCCCTGGAAGCCAGAGGGTGGGGTGAGGGTGAAAATGCCGGGCCTCCCCGTTTGCACCGGCACCCATGGGCGAGTATAACCCTCATTCGTCCGCCGGCTGTGAGGCGTCAGGAGCCCGCCGCTCATGAATGATTCCGCGAATGCTTCCGAACCGTCGCCGTTTTTCCTGACCGACGCGTCTGCGTGGCGGCAGTGCCTCGCCGCGATGGCCGGCAGTGCCGACGCGCAAGACCAGCTCGCGCGCGAGTCCGACGCCTGGCTGGAGGCCGCGCCGCCCAACATCGTCCGCAACAAGCGGCACGTCGCGCCCAGCGGCGATCCGCACGATTACATCAGCATTGGCCCCTACTGGTGGCCCGACGAAACCAAGCCCGACGGCCTGCCGTGGATTCGCCGCGACGGGCAGATCAACCCGCAGTTTTACGAATACGACAGCCTGGCGCTCGAGACCTTCTGCCAGTCGGTCAGCCGGCTGGTGCTCCGCGCCGCCGCCGGGTGCGACGCTCACGCCCGCCGCGCGGGAGACTTTCTTCGCGCCTGGTTCCTTGACGCCGAGACGCGGATGAACCCCCACCTGCGCTACGCCCAGTTCATTCCAGGCGTCTGCGACGGCCGGGGCATCGGAATCATCGACACCTCGTCGCTGGTGTTCCTGCTGGACGCGGTGACGCATCTTCCGCCCAGCGCCGCCTGGACCGCCGCCGAGATGGCCGGTCTGCGGGAGTGGGTGTCGTGCTACCTCGACTGGCTGCTGGACAGCGAGCCCGGTCGCCAGGAGCAGGCGGAGCCCAACAACCACGGCACGTGGTACGACGCGCAGGTGTGCGCCTTGGCGTGCTTCTGCGGTCGGCGCGACGTCGCCCGCCGGCAGATCGAGACGCGGACGCTCGGGCGGATCGCGTCGCAGATCGAACCCGACGGCCGCCAGCCACGGGAACTGGCGCGGACCCTCTCTCTGACGTACTGCACGTACAACCTGCTCGCCCTCGCGTGCCTGGCGCAACTCGGAAAGGGCCTCGGAATCGACCTCTGGCGGCACGAGACGCCCGACGGGCGCTCAATCCTCCGGGCGTTGCGGTGGATGCTCCCCTACTACGCGGGCACGGCGCCGTGGACCGGAAAGCAGCTCCGCCCGTTCGATTTCGCGGCGTCGGCGTTGCTGTTGCAACTCGCCTGGCAAGGCACGGGCGAGGCCGCACTCGATGCGCTGGCGGCGAAAAACGCCCGGTTCCCCTGGCGCCGCCTGACCTTCTCGAAAGCCGCGCTAGCCGCCAGAACCCAACCCGCCGGCGGAACCGGGAACGGTTGACCGGTCGATTGGTATCCGGAACCAGGAACACGGAACCCGGCCCGCGCGGCGGCTGTTGTTTTTCCGGGTTCCCCAGTTCCCCAATTCCGTGTTCCCTTTTCCACCCGCAATTGACAGTCGCGGGGGTGGGGTATATGCTGCGCCGGCCGGTCCCGGCGGAAAGGATTCTCCACGTCGTGACACTTCGCGCGGTCATCCTGGGCCTGCTCGGCGCGACGCTCCTGGCGAGCTTGGGGTATCTCAACGACATGGTGCTCCAACTGGAGAGCGTGGTGGCTGGGCATCAGCTTCCCATCAGCGTGTTCCTCCTGGTGCTTCTGCTGGCGGGGGCGGCCTGGCCGCTGGGGCTTCTGCGCCGCTCGTGGCGACTGGCGCCGGCGGAACTTGCCGTCGTCACAACGCTGCTGCTGGTGTCGTGCAGCATTCCCGCGCGGGGGCTGATGGAGGCGTTTACCCCGACGGTGGCCATGCCCGCCCACTGGTACTCGGTGCACCCGGGCTGGCGGAAGCACGGGCTGATGGACTATCTTCCGCCGGAGATGCTCGCGGGCGGCGGGCAGTACGACGACCGGGTGCTGGGCGGGTTCCTCAGCGGTCTGCGCAAGGGCAACGAGCCTATCGGCCTGGGCGACGTGCCATGGGCGCAGTGGGCGCCGCCGCTGAAGACGTGGCTCCCGCTGGTGTTCCTGATGACCGTGTGCACGGTCTGCCTGGGGCTGGTGGTCCACCGGCAATGGACGCAGCGGGAGCGGCTGCGATATCCCATCGCGGACCTGGCCGGGTCACTGCTGGAAGGAGGCGAAGGCGAGGACCGTCTGCTGTGCCGGCGGTTGTTCTGGATCGGACTGGGCGCGGTGCTGTGCCTGCACCTGGTCAACGGCTTCCATGTGTGGCAGCCTGACAGCATCGAGATTCCCATGATGCTGGACCTGCGCGCGATCCGGCAGAGATACCCCGCAATCGGGCGGGCGCCCTGGGGGGCGCAACTGCTGACGCCGACGATCTATCCGACGGTCATCGCGTTCAGCTTCTTCGTGGCGTCGGACATCTCGCTGAGCTTCGGGCTGGCGCAGCCGGCCGTGGTGGCGCTGGCGATGATCCTGACGGTGCACGGGGTGGACATCTCGTCGGACTACATGTCGGGCGGACCGACGGCCTGGCAGCGGTTCGGAAGCTACCTGGCGTTCGCGGCGATCGTCCTGTACGTCGGGCGGAGGCACTACCGGGCGGTGCTGACGCGCGCGCTGGGACTGGGCGCGCGGGGCGAGGTGCTCGGGTACGAGGCGTGGGCCTGCCGGATCTTCCTGCTGGCGGCGGGGCTCATTACCGCGAAGTTCATCCTGCTGGGTCTGGACTGGCCGTTGGCCGTCCTGACCGTGCTGCTGATGGTCCTGACGTTCCTGATGATCGCCCGGATCAGCGCCGAGACGGGGCTGTTCTTCATCCAGCCGCGATGGCAGCCGTTCGCCGTCCTGCTGGGACTGCTGGGCGGATACGCGATGGGCCCCCAGGCCATGATGATCGTCGCCTTCCTGTGCGCGGTGATCTCGCTGGACCCCAGCCAGTCGGTGCTGCCCTTTTTCATCAACGGCCTGCGGCTCTGCGACCGGTTCGCGATCCGCCCCGCGCGGACGGCGGGGCTGTCGCTCGGCGCGTACGGGCTGGGGCTGGCCGGAGCGGTTGTCGTGGTGCTCTGGGCGAACTACGACCGCGGCGTTCCGGCGGACGCCTGGGGGTACCGCCGCACGCCGTGCAGCGTCTTCAACGCCGTCACGCCGCAGGTGGACACGCTCGCGCTGTCCGGGGAACTGGACGAGTCGCGCGGGCTCACGGCCGTCCAGCGATTTGTCCGTATGGACCCGAGCGACCGGTTCCTCTGGTCGGTGGGCGCCGGCTTCGTGCTGGTCCTGGTCTTCGGGGCGCTGCGCTTGCGTCTGCCGTGGTGGCCGCTGCACCCGGTGATGTTCCTGGTGTGGGCGACTTGGCCGGCGGTGACGTTCTCCTTCTCGTTCCTGCTGGGGTGGCTCGTCAAGCAACTCGTCGCGCGGCTGGGTGGGTCGCGCATGCACCGCGCCGCCAAACCGCTGATGATCGGGATCATCGCCGGAGAACTGTTGGGCGGCGCCGTGTTCATGGTTTTCGGCGCCGTCTACCACGCCGTCACCGGCCTCCAGCCGGAAAAATACACGATCTTTCCCCACTGAAAGAAGGAACCGGGAACTGGGGAACTGAGGAACCCGGAAAAACAATCGCGGGCTGGGTGCCACCCTCAAGCGTTGTGTGCTTGAGGGTGTCTTCCGCACGGTCAAGCAAACATCGCTTGGCCGTGGCACCCCAATGTGCGGTCGCCGAAAGCCGCAAGGGGAAAGGCCGAAGGCCAAAGCGAAAAGTGAAGAAACCTTACGCGGAATTCCGGCGCACCGGATCCCAAGGGACTGCCCGCCCCGTCCTACTCCATCACCACCAATCCCCAGTAATCCAACGTGGGGATGTCGATGGAAATGGCGTTCTTCTCAAGCGACCAATCCAACTTCACGTCCTGCGACCCCGGCGAGAGCAGCTTCACGCTCTTCACATTCATCATTTTGACAAGCGACGTGTCCAGGCGGATCGTGAAGTTCTCCTTGACGGCCATGGATTCCGTGTCTGGAACGTACTCCCGATTCAGCAGGTGAATCACCGCCTTGTTTGCTGCGCCGGAAGATTTGACGCGGGGAAGGGCCATGATCCTCGATGCCGCATCGACGTGAATCATGCTGCTCAGTTTTGACATGACGTTGCCGATGGTTTTCCAACGGATGATCTTTTTGTTTTGGATCGCTTTCCTTATGCCGTCCGGCACTCGAAATGTCTCCGGCACGATAATCGCGTCGAGCGATTCGCAGTCCCGGGCGGCCTTCTCGTCGTTCTTCCCCGCAACCACGAGCCGGAAAGGGATGTTTGCCCTGCACAATTCGTGGCAGAGTTCCTTGTACACATTTGCATGGTAAAAGTCGGTGACGGGGTTGAAATAGTCGTAAAGGATTCCGACCTTCGCCACGGATTCGTATCCGTCGAAATACTTCCTGTTCTTCCGGATGAATTGGTAGACGGGGGCGAACAGTTCCACCGGCCCCTCATATCCCGGAACGATTCCGTCGGGGCAATAGCACCAGAGCCGGATGGGACACAGGAACAGGTGTCCCATCGCGTAACTTTCGGCAATCCACGTGCGGACGAGCCGGTGCCTTTTTTCGACCCGGACGTGATTGTGGTTCGCCCCCGTCCCCATCGCGCAGATCCTTTTTCCCAACGCCTCGTTGATCTTGTATTCAAACGCCGCGCTGGTGGAGCATTGATTCGTGTGCGCGTCGGTCTGGATTTCCACCGAAGCGTACTCCACGGATTCGCAGGCCCAGCGGTTCCCCAGGTAGCTGAACGCGGCGTTCGCGATGGTTGGAATGGATTTGCCGGCCAGCTTCCTCGCATGTCGAAAGATGGCCTGGAGGAAATCCCTCGTCGAATCCAGCATGAAGCGGTCATAGGGTTCGACGCGCATCGGATTGCGGATCGGCCCCAGCGCCCGCCAGGGACCCGCCCATCTCAAACCCCTGCCGCTCGGCAACTCCCCGAGAAGGAAGGAATCCCTCGTCTGCCCGCTGACGAATCGCACGCCGACGAGATTCCTCCCTTCCTTCAAGGGGATTTTCACCTTGTTATAGCCCGGTTTCATGAAGGTTACGGCGTTGTCCCTGCCGAGAACAGGGTCTTGGACGATGTTGCCGTTGACGATCCATCGCGTGCTGCCGTTGGCTCCGTAGGACAGTTCGATCTCCTGCTTTTCATCGCTTTCGAGTTTCCCGAACAGATAGACGATCGGATATCCCTCGAAGAAGCATTTGTCGGTAAACCGTTCCCGGAATCGAAACACCCCATTCGTTTCGGGAAGTTCGACAGGCGAATAGGTTTTGCCCGCAACGGCAACCGCGCGGACGGAATGCGTGAATTGGTCCGGCTCGAGAATCGCGTCTCCCAGCGGTCCCCGCCAGTCCAATCCGCTTTTCAGGCAGCCGTTGCGCAAAAGCATTTCCTTCGTCAACTCATGGATGTCGCTCACCCCTTCTTTCCCGAGCAACTTCCGGAATTCCCGGGGGTGATTCTTCGCGAGATAGGATTTGTATTCGCCAAGGCATCGATCGCAATAGCAACTGGGCCCGACCAGCAGCGGATCGTCAAGATGGATCGCATCCACGCCGGCGCGGATGGCAAGTTCGACATTTCGAAAGACATACTCCTTGAAGGCCGGCGAGTGGTGGCAGAATACGTAGGGATCGAATCCCAGGTATTTCGTCAGCCAGGGGCATGTCCGCGGATTGCCGTGAATGTCGCGGGCGACCGATTCCATGAAATCCGGATCGGAATCGATCATGCCCCTGAATTCGGTCACCAGGCCGGTTCCCCCGGAATAATGAACGCCGGCCTTTTGATGGTTCCGCACCTTTTGCGCATATTGCTCGATGGCTTCGGGATTCGGCCGGGGATGATGCCCCCAGGTCACCCACGTCACTCCATAGGCTTTGTGAACCTCTTCGCGGCCGGCGGAAAATGTCGCCACGTCCGAATGCCTGATTTTCACGGTTCCATCCTTGCAATACTGAATGAGTTGCCCCATTCATCCGTCAACCCATTAACCAATCGACTCCCGGGCGCGGGAGTCGAATTCCGGGATGCTGATCCCGGGTTCCTCAGTTCCCTGTTCCTGCTAGAGGATGGCGGTTGCGGCCGCGAGCAGCGCGACGGCGGCAGTCTCGATCCGCAGCGTGGTGGTTCCGAGGCGGATGGGTTTGAGCCCGGCCGTCAGGCAGGCGTCGCGTTCCGCGTCCGTCAGCCCGCCCTCCGGGCCCACGAGCACGACGGCCTGCCGATGCCCGCCCGCGCGGAACGATTGGAGCGTCTCGTACGCGTCCGGCGAATCCGGCGCGCAGTCGCCGAACAGGCCCGGAAGGTCGGACCGATCGCGCAGGACGTTCGCCAGCCCCTCGGGCGGGAAGATCTCCGGAAGGAAGTTCAGCCCGCACTGCTTGGCCGCCGCGACGCAGTGCGTCCGCCAGCGGTCGAGCTTGCCCTTGCGCAGTTCGTCGCCGCCGGCGACTGAACGCTCGAAGACCACCGGCTGGAGCGAAGCCGCCGCCAGTTCGGTGGCCTTTTCCAGCAGCCAGTCGAGGCGCTTTCCCTTGGGCACGGCGAAGGCCAGGTGGACCGCCGGCGCGGGGCGCGCCTGGACCGGCAGCAGATGCTCGATCGTCACGGCCACCTCCGACCGCCCGACCCGCGCGACGCGTCCCGCGGCGACGGCGCCCTGCCCGTCGAACAGCTCCACCTCCGCGCCGCGCTCCAGGCGCAGCACGTGCAGCGCGTGGTGGGCCTCGCCGTCGGGCAGCACCACCTCGGAGCCGTCCAGGTTTTCCGCGAAGAACCGGTGCATCGCGCGCCTCTCGGCAATCAGAATACCATCCGCGCCGCCCGGCACAAGCGCCGGTTCACTTGCCGCCCAGGTCGGCCCGGCGGGCGTGGCGGCGGTATTCGCCGGGCGTCAGGCCCGTGACGCGACGGAACTGGCGCGAGAAGTAGTTTCCGTCGGCGAATCCCACGCGGAACGCGGCCTCGGTCACTTTCGTCCCGTCGTCGCAGAGCAGTTCGGCCGCCTTGCGAATCCGCAGGCGGATCAGGTAGTCGATCGGCGAGACGCCCATCGCCTTTCGGAACGCGCGCAGCAGGCTGCTCTCGGACATGTGCGCGCGGTCGGCCAGTTCGCCCAGGCGGATCGGGCGCGCGTAGTTGCCTTCCAGGAAGCCCAGCACGCTGCCGAGGCGTACCAGCCCGCGCCCGTCGGGCGCGTCGCCGGCCTCATAGCAGCGGGCGAGCATCCCCACGAGGCGCATGAACTCGGCCGTCGCCAGGAACCGGTAGCCCGGCGCGCGGGCGCGAATCTCGTCCTCGATCCTCGCCAGGAGCGTCTCGGCCCGCGCCAGCGATTCCATCGACAGGCGCAGGCGGCAGCGGAAGTTCCCCCGGCTGCGGAGGCGTGGCTCCAGCTCGAACATCGCGTGGTAGCCGGGCATTTGGCGGACGTCGGACAGCGGAATGCCAAGCCGCCGGGCGTCGAACAGCACGTTGCACAGCTTGAGCCCCTCGGTGTCCCGATAGCCGTGCGACATGGTCCCGTGGATCACGAACGTGTCGCCGGCGCTGACGGGATACTCCTCGGACCGCGTGAAATGGACGCCCCGCCCTGCCCGGATCAGCACCAGTTCGGAGAACTCGTGTCCGTGCGTGTGGATGGCCTCCTGCCGGTCGATCCACACCACGGCGAGCGGCAATCCTGTGGAGGAAAAGTACTTATGGCTTTTCAGGCGGGACGGCATGACGCGATTTTCGCCTCCGGACAGATTGGCGATATTCTGCTACTTTTTGCGGAAATCGTCAAGGCGAAGGGAATGAAAAACGACTACATTCCCAAAGTGGAAAACTGAAAGCTGAAAGCGGAAAAAAAGCAGGTCGCGCCTTCGGTGGAATGATCGATCAAGGACGGCACGCCGCCAAGGCGAGGATTTCCGATTTCAGCTTTCAGCTTTTCGATTTCAGCTTTTTTTAAAGGAACTCACGATGTCCCTGAAGGAATATCTCGAACCCTGGCAGTCGCCGTCGTCGGCGTATCGCAGCGCCCCGTTCTGGTCGTGGAACACCAAGCTGGACCCGGAGCGTCTCTGCCGGGCCATCGAGAGTATGCACGCGGCGGGCATGGGCGGATTCTTCATGCACAGCCGGTACGGGCTGAAGACCGCCTACCTGTCCGACGAGTGGTTTCGGTGCATATCGGCCTGCGTGGAAAAGGCCCGCGAACTGGGCATGAAGGCGTACCTGTACGACGAGGATCGCTGGCCCAGCGGCGCCGCCGGCGGGCTGGTGACGCGTCCGCACCCGGAATTCCGTCTGCGGATCCTGACCGTGACGGAAGACAGTGCCCCGGCCAGCGAGGGCGATCCGCTCGGGCGGTTCGAGGTGACGCTGGATGACGCCGGGCGGATGACGGACTATCGCCCCGCCGGATCCGGCGCGCCCCGCGCCGGCACGAAGGTGCTCCGGTTCTCGTCGGCCACTCCAAAGCCCGTCGGGTGGTACAACGACGGCACGTACCTGGACACGATGAACCCCCGGGCCGTCAACGAGTTCCTCCGCACGACGCACGATGCTTACGCGGCGCGCTGCGGAAAGGATTTCGGCGGGGTGGTTCCTGCCGTCTTCACCGACGAGCCGAACATCGGACGCGCGATGTGGGAAGGAAAAGCGGCCGAAATCTTCACCGGTGATCGCGGCCAGACCGGCCAGTTGCGAGGTCACAACCGCTGGACGCCTGAGTTGCCCCGCGAGTTCCTCCATCGGCGCGGGTACGACCTGATGCCCCACCTGCCGGAGCTGATGTTCCCGTCGGCCGACGGGGAGTTCTCCCGCGTCCGCCACGATTACCACCGCACGCTCACTGAGTTGTTCGTGGAGAACTTCTCCCGCCCCATCGGCGAGTGGTGCGGAAAGCACGACATCGCGCTGACCGGGCACTATCTGGCCGAGGAGACGCTCCGCTCGCAGACCGAGGCGGTCGGGGCGACCATGCCGCACTACGAGCACATGCAGTGGCCGGGAATCGACATCCTGCGCGACCAGGACGACGAGCTGTCCACCGCCAAGCAGTGCGCCAGCGTGGCCGACCAGCTCGGTCGCGAGCGCGTGCTGAGCGAGCTGTACGGCGCCACGGGCTGGGACTGGCCGCTGGAGGGGCACAAGTTCGTGGGCGACTGGCAGTATGCCGCGGGCGTGAACTTCCGCTGCCCGCACCTGACGCACTACAGCCTGGCCGGCGGCGCCAAACGCGACTACCCCGCCAGCATCTTCACCCACAGCCCGTGGTGGAAACACTACTCGCTCGTCGAGGACTACTTCGGGCGGCTCAGCTACATGCTGACGCGCGGAACGCCCGTCCGCGACGTGCTGGTGATCCACCCCATCGCCAGCGCCTGGGGCCTGTTCACCCCGCGCCCCTGCGCCAGCACGCTGCTGGAGCGGCTTGACAACGACCTGAAGACCGTCATCTACGCGCTCAGCAACCAGCATTTCGACTGGGACTTCGGCGACGAGACACTGCTGGCCCGCCACGCGAAGACCTCGCGCGGGCGGATCAAGGTCGGCCGGATGCAGTATTCCGTGGTGGTGGTCCCGTCGTGCGTGACGCTGTCGAAGTCCACGGTCCGCCTGCTGAAGCGGCTGGTCGCCGGCGGCGGCACGGTGATTTTCGCGGGCCTCCGTCCCGACCGCGTGGAAGGCCTGCCCGCCAAATCGCTCGGCGACCTGTTTGAAAAATCCCGCACCTGCGAAGCCAACGCCGCTTCGCTGACGGGCGCCCTGGAGGCGGTCCTTCCCCGCCGCGTCTCGATCACCGAGTCCGGGCGCGAGATGGACCAGACCTGGGCCATGCTCCGTGTCATCAAGGGCGGGCGGCTGCTGTTCGTCCAGTCGCATGATCGCCAGGCGGGGCATCGCATTCGCGTCCGCGTGGAGGGGCGTGCCCCGGCCGTCCTGTGGGACGCACGCTCCGGACAGCGGACGGCGTTGGACACCCGCCCCGCCGGAGAGGGATTCGTCGAGTTCGAGCTGGACCTTCCGGCGACGGGCTCGGCCCTGGTGAGCCTGGGCCTGCCGGCGGGACGGGCGGCCAAACCCGTCGCCGCCCGCGCCGTCGTCGAGACCCGCAGCATCGACGGACCGTTCGCCATCGAGCGATGCGAGCCCAACACCCTTCCGCTGGACTACTGCCGCTTCCGCATCGGCGACGAACCGTGGTCCGGGCCGCTGCCGACCCTGGCGGCCGACAAGAAAATCCGCGCTCGATGGGGGCTCGGCACGCGGCTCGGTGGCGAGCACCAGCCGTGGTACCTCTACGCCACCGGCGCGGTGGACATCCGCCCGCGCGGGCGCTGCGAGCTCGCGCACGACTTCCACGTGACGGTCCGCCCGGCGAAGCTCCAGCTGGCCATCGAGAGCCCACAGGATTTCGAGATCCTCGTGAACGGAAAGCCCGCCGGCTCGCCGTCCG
>JAKPKY010000208.1 GCA_029553505.1 Planctomycetota bacterium | reverse complement strand
AACACGACCATGCCCATGCGGGCCAGGGTGATGCAGCGCGCCGGAACCGAGCCGCGGGCGCCGTCCTCCAGGCGCCCGGATTCCCAGTGGCCGTGCGGGCAGGCTACGCCGGGGAACGGACCGCCGCCTTTCGGGCGGTAGAGGTTGCCGGTAACCAGCACGCCCGGCCGCGATTCGAAATACACCTTCTCGACGAGGTAGTCGTCGTGTTCCGCGGCGGGTTCGACGTGGGCGTTGAGCGGCGTGCGTTCCGGCATGGGCCAGAGTCCCGACGACACGAGGATCGCGCGCCGCAGCGCCGCCGCATGGGTCTCCCACGCCTCGCGCGAATCGAACGAGGTCATGCAAAAGGTGGCATCGGTGTGACGGGGGAGGTCGTAGCGGCCGTCCAGCGGCGTTCGCGGCTGGTCGAACACCCGCATGCACGGCTGGGCTGTTTCCGGGTGGAACGCGGCATCGGCGCTCAGCGCCACCGACGCGATGCCGCCTTCAAGTGCTACCGCCACGGGTCCGGCGGGCAACTCGGCCTCGCCGGCCTTCACCCAGCGATATGCGCCCTTGTCGGACGCGCTCTCCGGCGCCAGGAACGCCGTGCCGCCGAGCGTCGCCTGGGCCGCCCCGTCAGCCCACAGCCACACCGTGTACGTCGCCGCACTCGGCAGGGTCACAGACCCGCCCTGGAGTTCGTACGCGTCCAGCCAGACGAGATCCGGCGTCTCAACGGCCATGCCCAATACCGAAAGCAGCACCATCACCATCTCTGCAACCTCCTTGGCGTGCGGGTTTCGGTTGAGCATATCGCGAACCGCGACAAAATCAAAGGGGAAGCATGGGCGTTGCGGACGGAGGGCGAGGGTTAGGTTCCGAAGAGCAGACGGGGTCGCAAACCGCTGGCGGGGTCTGTGATATGCTCACCGTGATGCGCGCGCAGGGAGGAGCGGTGATGCTGAACAAGAGCGATGTGGCTGTGATTCGGGAACTGGCGGGCCGGGTGGCCGGGATCGCCGCGCTACCGGTGCAGGAAGAGAAACGCGCGTTGTGGCGCCGCTTGAACGCGCTCGAGCCGGTCCGGCCCATGGTGATGGTGGACCAGATTGCCTGGAACGAAATTCAGTGCGGCGAACTGGCCCTGCGCTGCGCCAATCCCGAGTGCCGCGCCTACGAGACCATGTTGCGCCGCACCCTGTACCAATGGGACCGGTTCCGCGTCGACAGGGTCGTGGAACCGTTCATTCGCGTGCCCAAGGCGGTGGAGAATACCGGGTTCGGTATCGTGGTGCACGAGGACACCGTGGCCACCGATCCCGCGAACGACGTCGTGGGCCACCGGTACATCAACCAGTTCCAGACCGAGGACGATCTTGAGAAGATCCGGACGCCCGTGATTGCGCACGACGCGGACGAGACCGCGCGCCGCCTGGACGCGGCCCACGCGCTGTTTGACGGCCTGCTCGAGGTGCGCCCCTGGGGCGTCGATCCGTATCTCTCCTACTGGGACCCAATCAGCACGTGGATGGGCGTCGAGAACGCCTTGTTCGCGCTGGTGGAACGGCCCGACTACATGCACCGGCTGGTCCGCCGCATGATGG
>JAKPKY010000198.1 GCA_029553505.1 Planctomycetota bacterium | reverse complement strand
TCTGGGACTGCATCGACGGGCTGGTTCTGGGCGAGGAATCCATGAGCTTCTCCCCCCTGTGGGATCTCGGCTGGCGTCTTTTCTGCCGCGATCTGGGTATTGATCCGGCCCGCGTGGCGGGAAACCAGGACCGCCTCGACGAACGGGAAAAAAAGGGGTGGGCCGACTGGTCGATGCGGATGAACATCGAGGGGTTCAACCACATGGTCGACTACATCAAGCTGCGCTACGGCAAGCGCCGTCCGGGAATCCAGATCGCCACCTTCCTGCCGGGCGAGTCGGGACCGAACGACTACGAGCACCTCTGGAAGTTCGACATCTCGGCCCACTACGCCTATGCCGCGCCGAGCCGCGTCCGCTACCTCTGCATCCGGCGCCTGCGGACAACCTGGCCCGACCGTCCGATGCTGTGGCTCAACCAGGGCGTGGTGAGCGCCGCCATCGCCCTGAACAACGCCGGCGTGTCGCACGAAATGCTGGTGCCCACGCGGCCCGTTCACGCACTGGCGAGCGTCTCCGGAACCGACACGCTCACCACCTGGATGGCCGGCGGCCACAACGGCCTGTGGTCGGTCTACGCCTTCAACCAGCCCAAGAACGCGCCGGGCGGCGGCACCCACTGGATGGACGTCGATGCGTTCTTCCCGGACAATGAGGCGTTCGCCCGCGCCATTGATTTCTGTTTCAACGGGGTGAAAGAGGCGCGGATCGAACAGGAACTGGTGGGCGACGCGCCCGCGCGCCCGGAAACAGCCCTGGAGGAAAAGGAATCCATTCCAGCCGTCCTCGACGGCATTCTGGGCGATGACTCTACCGCGGCCAAGAAGGCCCGCGCCATCGCCGAGGTGGACGCGCGGCGGGCGGCGTTCCGCTACGGCTTCATGACCGAGCGGCTGCTGATCACCGAAGTGTTCCAGCGCTTCAGCGGACTCCCCTTCCCCGATTCCCCGCGCGACGTGCTGCTGGTCGGTCCGCTGCGGGCGCCCGGATTCGACATCGCCGGCCATTGCGACTACGTTGGACGGTTCACCAACATCGAGCACCTGCCGCTCGACGGCTACCGCATGATCGCCTTCGCCGACAACGAGCGGGCGGGGCTGAGCGACAGCGGCATGCGCAGGCTCGCCGCCTGGCTGCGGGAGACGCCCGGTGTCCTCTACATCCACCGTTGGCTGCCGGACAGCCCCGACG
>JAKPKY010000182.1 GCA_029553505.1 Planctomycetota bacterium | reverse complement strand
TATTGCCCGGTATGGATGGATGCCGGGACGATTATCGCCATCGGCGTCCTGCCCGGCCAGAAGCGGTTGACCACGCACATCTTTTTCGTGAACCCCGGCGACGCAAACCCCCTGCCTCCCGAGGCCATGCCGTCGGCGGGCGAGTACATCGAATGGGCGCCCGACGCCAACATCAAGCGGAACCTTCTCGCGTACGACTCTAACGACGGCGGCGACCGCGAGGTGTTTGTGCTCTCCTACAAACGGGGTTCGACGGACGTGTCGAACCACCGGGCCGCGGACTGGAACCCCGTGTGGCAGCCCGCCGGGCTCTGGCTGGCGTTCGAGTCTTTCCGGTCGGGGCGCCGGGGCATCTACCGCGTCTTCCCGAACACCATCCGCGTGGTTCCGGTGGCGGTCGCGGCGGAGTACGACAACTGGCACCCCGCCTGGTCGCCCGACGGCGCGTTCCTGGCGTATGTGTCCGACCGCGACGGCACGCCCCAGCTATTCGTCACCGAGATCGAGACCGGAGATACCCGCCCGGTGACCACGGGCAGCCGTTTCGCTCTGGCGCCCGCCTGGAGGCCCGCGCCATGAGACGCCTGCTCTGGATCTGGCCGGTATTGGTGCTGGGCGCGGCCGCCCACGCGCGCCACGCCGACGGCACCCTGGATCTCATCATCACGCCCAACAACGGGGTGCCGGTGATCATCGCCCCCGGCGAACCGTTCGAGGCCACGCTCGCCCGCCGCGGCGCCTTGCGGCTCGTCAGCGCGGAAGGCAGGACCCTGGACCTCGACCCGGACTGGACCGCGCTTCCCGGCGGGATGCACCGCGCCACCTGCCCGACGTCCGGGAAGCTCGCCACCGGCACCTATGCGCTGGAGGCCGTCGCGGAGGGGCGGACCGACACCAACGCCCGGGCGGTGTTTGTCACGCACCCCATGCCGGATTATCCCGTGGTGCACCTCTCCGACGTGCATATCGGCAGGCCGAACCGCGACCCCGCCCCCGAGGCCGTATTCCGCCGCCTGCTCGAGCAGATCAACGGCATCCGGGCGGCCTTTGTGCTGATCACCGGCGACCTGACCCAGGATGGCAAGCCGGAAGAATTTCGCAGGTTTCTCGAGGCGCTCGACACCTGCGTGCTTCCTACCTTCGTCTCCGCGGGCAATCACGACCGCACCGCCCTGAACTACGAGAAGACCTTCGGCCCGCTGGTCTACAGTTTCCGCTATGGCCCTGACGGGTATCTGGTCTTTGACACGAAGGATTTTGTGATCGCCGACGCCCTCGACACGCAGGTGGGCGAGCTCCAGCGGCTGCGGCGCGCGATCAAACCGTTGCGCTGGTCCATCGGCGCGACCCA
Source organism: Planctomycetota bacterium (assembly GCA_029553505.1). GTDB lineage: Bacteria > Planctomycetota > Phycisphaerae > SM23-33 > SM23-33 > UBA12270. Next base: position 538 of record JAKPKY010000182.1, on the reverse strand, counting down.
CCGCTATGATCCGGCCATGAGCATGCGCAGCCAGCTGGTGCTGTTCGTTGACGACCCGCTCGACTTCCTGATGTTCGGCCACTGGCACAGCGAGAGCGAAGAGAAGCGCGTGCCGTGGCGGACGACCCCGCTCGTCGTCACGCCCGCCGCATTCGACGGGGCGTGGCGGCTCATTCTGGTCACCCAGACCGGAATCCACCCGCAGGACGTCCAGCAGGCCGGCGCCGCGACAGGAGGCTGACACCGCGGAGGAACGGCGATGCGCGGCAGACGCCGGTTCACACGCGGGCCAGAATGCCCCCCAGGCCGTGTTTCGGGCCGGGTTCCCCGGGCCGGCGGGAACGGGGTCAAATTCCAGGCGCTGCGCCCGGCGCGACAACGGGTCCCCTTCGAATCCTATCCCCGGACGTCAAAGCGGGCCGCGGCGAGCGGTGCGAACGTGAACGCCTGGCGCGCCGCCTGCACGGACGCCCCGGAACCCTGCGCCGTCGCGCCGGCGCCGGGCTGTGCAGCAGATGCACTCAGGGAGTCCGCGGCC
>JAKPKY010000175.1 GCA_029553505.1 Planctomycetota bacterium | reverse complement strand
CTGCTTTTCCTTATCGCAGCAGCCGACCGCCATGAACGCCACCACGCTCAGAAGGACCGCCAGGTTGGTAAGCCGCATGCGCGACATGGGAAATCTCCTTTCGTCTGATCGTCCGCATTTTCCGGGGATTCGCCCCGCGTGAATTATAACCAGTCCCGCCGGAGACAACAGTTTTTTGCGGGGAAATTGCGCAAGGACCCCGAAAGGTTCCCCAACGGCGCGGTCAGGAGTCCTTGTCGCTTCCTTCCGCCAGGCGATGGACTTCCCGCTCGACTTCGCGGGCGAACTGGGCGCCCTTGCGGAGGTCCTTCAGCCCCCGCACCAGCAGTTTGACCACCCAGACCATCACGATTCCGCCGGCGGCCGACAGGAGCATCAGCAGCCCCGTGTTCACCCCGCCGACGAGTTTCCCGCCGTCCTGCACCAGGCGGATGCTCAGCGGCTTGCCGAACAGGTTGAAGTCGGCCCGGAGCTGCCATTGCAGCACGACCAGCAGCGCCGCCGCCAGGATCAGCAACCCGCAGACGACCACCAGCACGTATCCGCGAAACGTTCGGAAGCTCATGGCAGATTTCCCTCCCGCAGCAGTTCGAGGGTCCGGAACATCGGTTGAAGGTTCGTTGCGAAATAGTCATAACATACGACAACCACGAGCGTTGCGACTGCCAGCCACGGCCCGTAGGGCAGCTCGCGCTGGTTGCGGCGGAGCACCAGGACGACCGCCCAGAGCAGGGCGAAGAACGGCGCGACGAAAAACGCGATGGAGGGGACGACCCACCCGCAGACCGCGCCGACGGCTGCCAGGATATGCACGTCGCCCATGCCCATGGCTTCTTTTCCGAAGGCCAGCGTACCGAGGATTCGCGTGCCCCAGATCCACAACCCGCCGACGAGGTAGCCCCACACCGCGGCTTGGAGCGCCGCGAAGTGCCGGGCGAAGGCGCCGGCGGCGGCCTGGCTGTTCCAGGCGTGCCAGCGGTCGGCAGCCCACCCGACGCGGGTGACCAGCAGGTGCGCCCCGATCGCCAGGGCGAACGCCGGCGCCAGGAAGAGCACCTCGCGCAGGATCTCGCGTCGCGGATTGACGCCGTGGGCCTTGGTGATGGCGACGGACGGCGGCGCGGGTTGGCCCTTGTCCCGCTTGGATTTCTTCTTCCCGGCGATCCGGCGGGCGGGCTCCGGGTCTTCGGAAACCGGGGCGTCGGTCGCGTCGACGAAGCTCGGCGTCAGCACGCCGTAGCGGGTCAGCAGCAGCGAGACGCCCAGTCCGACGACAGCGGCCAGGCCCATCGCGCCCATTGCGGGCGAGACGAGCGGAAGCAGCTCCTTCGCCGGGGGGGACGCCGCGCCGGCCGCCACGCCCACCAGCGAAACGAACCAGCAGACCTCCAGCGGAACGATCCACTTCTCGATGTCCACCAGGGCGCACGCCAGCAGCCCGCACAGCAGCGCCGCGTGCGCGGCGAACATCGGCCAGGTGTGCAGGAATTCTCCCGTTCCGCGCCGGACGCGCAGGACGTAGAAGCCCACGTAAAGCCCGGCGACGAGGACGGCCGTCAGCGCCTCCACAATCACGTAGCGCGGACTGATGCGCGCCTTGCAGTCGCGGCAGCGCCCCCGCAGGACGAACCAGCTGACCAGCGGGATGTTGTCGTACCAGCGGATGGCCCGCCCGCAGGCGGGGCAGTGGCTGGCGGGAAAGACGATGCTCTCGCCGCGCGGAAGCCGCCAGACCACGACGTTCAGAAAGCTGCCCACGCAGGCGCCCAGGAGGAACAACATCGTGATCCAGTACGCATCCATTCGCGCAAGACCCTCGGGTAGATTCTCAGTGGAACTGTCCGGCGAACCCTAACACGCCGCCGGTACGTTTGCAAGCGTGGGAAGAGAGTGGCGAGTGCAGAGTGGAGAGTGGGCTGAGAAAGGAACCGGGAACAGGGAACCATGGAACCCGGAAGAACAAGAGCCGCTGCGTGAACCTGGTCCCCAGTCCCTGGCCCCGGTCCTTGGGGCAATCACTCATTGCGTTGGTGCGGGCGGAGTCTATGATGGAGGGACTATTTTGAAATCCTGGGAGAATGGCGAATGTTACGGGAAGAGTTGTATGCGGCGTTATGCGAAGTGCCGGCCATCGACGTGCACAGTCACATCCATCGGGACCGTCCAGCCGCCGAGGCGCCGGAAGAGATTCTGCTGTACCACATGCTGACGTACCTGCTGAACTCGGCGGACGATCCGCTGGCGGGCGCGGCCGGCGCGGGCGGGGCGTTGACGTGCGAGGACTTCGCCGACCGCTGGCCCATGATCCGCCACACGGGCGCCGGGTGGATGCTGGAGACGATCCTGACCGACCTGTACGATTGGCGCGAGGCGATTTCGCGCAAGACGCTTCCGGGGCTTCTGGAGCGACTGTCGGACGGCGCGAAGCGCCCGGACTTCGCCGCGGAAATCTTCCGCAAGGGGCGGATCGAGCGGATTCTCTCCAGCCAGACCAAGCTCACGCCGCTTGCGGAAGGGCAGACGGATTACGGAATCCGCCGGACGGTGGAGCGCACGCCCGGCGGGGGCACGGTGGAGTTTCACGGCTGGGCGGGGCGGTTGCGGCACTGGGCGGATCGGCACTTCGGGCGGCCCGTCCAGACGGTGGACGATCTCCGCGAGATTTCCACGCGGTTCTACGAGTCGGTGGACTGGTCGAGCCGACTGGCGCTGGTGGCGTGGGTCACGTCGGAGATGGATTTCACGCCCGCATCCGACGCGGAGGTCAACGAGCTGCTCCGCCGGGAAAGCGCCGGCGAATCCACCGGGCTGGACGGGCGGCGCATCCTCGAGGCCGCCAACCTGCGCGCCATCTGCGCGGCGATTCGCGGAAAAGCGAAAGTCTTCCAGTTCTGCTACGGCACGCAGTACCTGACGCCCGGCGACGGGCAGGGGGGCATGCGGGCGCACCCGGTCCAGAAGGCCGCCCCCCAGTTCGCCCAGACCTTCGCCCACCTGCTGGCGGAGTTCCCGGAAATCCACTTCAACCTCCTCAACGGGTTCGAGAACGACGAGCCCATCTGGGCCTCCCTCACCCAGGGCTACCCGAACCTGTCCCTGGCGGGCTTCTGGTGGCAGTGCGTGTTCCCCGCCGGGATGCACGCCGCCTGGGCACGGCGCCTGGACATGGTTCCCCTCAACCGACTGATGGGCTTCTTCAGCGACGGGCGCTGCGCGGACTACGTCTACGGGCGGCTGGCCATGAGCCGCCGCGTGCTGGCGAACGTGCTGGCCGAGAGGATCGAGCGGGGCTTCCTCCGCCGCGACGACGTGCCGGGCATCGCCCGCGAGCTGTTCTTCGAGACCCCGCGAAAGGTCTTCCTGCCGAACGAGAAATTCTGAAACGCGATGCGCCGCAAAGGCGCGAAAGAGAGCGGGATTCCACGGATTCAAGGGATTCCAGGGATGTTCTCAGAACAGAAATCCGTGGAATCCTGAAATCGTGAAATCCCGCTCTCTTTTTTTGTTCGCGCCGCTTACGCCTTTCCGCGGCCTCGCATCTGGAGCCCGAAGAGCTTGATGAATCCCGTCGCGTCGGACGGGGTGTATTCGGCGCCCATGGTGAAGCTGGCGAGTTTCGTGGAGTACAGGCTTTTGGGGCTGGTCGTGCCGGCGACGGTCGCCCGCCCCTTGAGGCACTTGACCCGCACCGAACCGGTGACGTTCTTCTGCGTGCTGTCGATGAACGCGTCCAGCGCCTCGCGCAGCGGGCAGAACCACTGCCCGTAGTAGACCATCTCGGCGTACTTGAGGGCGACCTGCTGCTTGTAGTGGAGCATGTCGCGGTCGAGGGTGAGGGCCTCCAGGGCGCGGTGCGCCTCGTAGAGGATCGTCCCGCCCGGCGTCTCGTAAGCGCCGCGGCTCTTGATGCCCACCAGGCGGTTCTCCACCAGGTCCACCTGCCCGACGGCGTGCCGACCGCCGAGCGCGTTGAGGGCGGCCACCAGCTCGTGCCCGGGCATCGACTTTCCGTTCAGCCCCACCGGAACGCCCGCGCGGAAGTCCACGGTCACGTACTCCGCCCTGGCCGGAGCCTTGGACACCGGAACGCTCATCACCCACAGGTCGTCCTTGGGCTCGTTGGCGGGGTCTTCCAGGTCCGCGCCCTCGTGGCTGATGTGCCACAGGTTCCGGTCGCGCGAGTAGATCTTCTTCTTGCTGACCGGAATGGGGATGTCGCGGGCCTTGGCGTACTCGATGGCGGCCTCGCGGCTGGTCAGCTCGAAGCTCGGGTCCTTCCACGGCGCGATGATCTTCAGTTGCGGCGCCAACGCCATGAACGTCAGCTCGAAGCGCACCTGGTCGTTGCCCTTTCCGGTGGCGCCGTGGGCGACGGCGTCGGCCTTTTCCTTCTTCGCGCAGTCCACCTGCGCCTTGGCGATCAGCGGGCGCGCGATGCTCGTGCCCAGCATGTAGACATGCTCGTAGATCGCCCCGGCCTTGAGCATCCGGAAGCAGTACTGCTCGGCGAACTCCTTCCGCAGGTCGGCCACCACGCACTTGCCGGCGCCGCTGGCGAGAGCCTTCTTCTCGATGCCCTTGAGCTCGCCTTCGCCCTGGCCGACGTCGGCCGCGAACGCGATGACCTCGCAGCCGTATTTCTCCTTCAGCCACGGAAGGATCACGCTCGTGTCCAGCCCGCCCGAGTAGGCGAGCACGATCTTCTTCAACTTGTCGCTCATGGTTTCGTCTCCTGCACGCGTCGCGAAGCGGCAGATTGTACCGCCGCGCCCCGGCCGAGCCAATGGTTTTCGCGGAAGGGGGGCGGGTGCGAAATATCACGCAAAATTGGGTGCCACGCCCGTACGGGTGTGTCTTGACTTATCGAACGAGCACGCACAACGGAGTTGTGCGTGGCGCCCCGTCCGGTCAGAAATGTTTCCGGTCGGCGCTGCGGACGTCGCGGACGAGCCGCCCGTTGTGCAGGACGCCCTTCATCACCAGCTCGCGCGGGATGGAGACGGGGTCGTACAGCCGGCGGGACGGATCGACCGTGTTGACCATGATGCCCGCGCGGTTTTTCGGCAGGCGCCCGGCGATGAACCCGTCCGGGCGGACGAACACGCTGCCCCAGCGGCAGTAGGGGGTGCTGCTGTTGGGCGCGGAGACCCACATGCCGTTCATGGCCGCGTGGGCCTGGACCGTCTGGCGCATGATGTGCTCGTGGATTCCCGGGCCGCGGAAGCGGGCGTTGTAGAAGCTCTGGAAGAGCACCGTCACGCCGCGCCGGCAGAGCTCGCGGTACAGTTCGGGGAATCGCAGGTCGAAGCAGATCAGCAGCCCGCAGGTGATTTCGCCGATGCGGAACGTCACGGCCCGGTTGCCCGGCGTGTAGTATTCCAGGTCGGCCGGCGTGAGGAACCGCTTGTCGTAGCGGTCGACGATCTCGCCGCGCGGGTTGATGACGTACAGGCTGTTGTGCGGCTTGTGCGGGCCCGTCAGCCGGTGCGCCGACGGCAGGAGGACCCACAAGCGCCGGCGGCGGGCCTCGTCGGCGAGGCTCTCGGCGGCCTCGCGCAGGGCGGACCAGTCGTACCCGGGCGAGTTCAGCTCGCCGCAGTATCCGCTCAGGGCGCACTCGTGGAAGTGCACCACGTCGGCGCGCATCGCCTGGGCGCGGGCGAGGTATCGGCGCATGACGGCAGCATTCCGCCGCGGGTGGAACGTCTCGGCGAACTGGCATGTCGCGATGCGGAGTTTACGTTTCGGCATAGGCTCTCCGTCCCGGTCAACAGGTGAAAACAAATCCGAAATCCGAAGCACGAAATTCGAAACAAATCCAAAACGTCAAACGACAAATTCGAAACGAAGAAAAACCGGGTAGTTTTGCTCTGTAGAAAACATTCGTTTCCGGGATGGGTGGCACGCTTTGCTCGCAAAGCGTGTTGCCCGAATTTGCCCGGAACACGGCTTGCAAGCAAGCCGTGCCACCCTCTCTTTTTGATGTTTTCTACAGAGCAGGTTGGCTTCGGTTTAGTGTGTTTGCCATTTTGGGTTTCGAGCTTGTTTCGGATTTCGAGATTCGAATTTCGAATTTTATTCCGTTTCGCGGCTTGGCAGGCGTTCTTTCAGGGCCTTACGCATGGCGTCGCGCGGGGCGGGGCGGGCGGTCCAGAGCTCGAACTGGGCGGCCGCCTGGTTGACGAACATCTCCAGCCCGCTGACGGTGACCAGCCCCGCCTGTCGGGCGCGGGCCAGCAGGAGCGTCTCGACGGGGTTGTAGATGGTGTCGAAGACCACCTTCGCCGACGGCGGGAACTTGCCCAGCGGGGCCGCGTCGGTGCGGGGATGCATGCCGATGGGCGTGCAGTTGATGAGAATCTCCGCGCCGGCGCAGGCGTCGTCGGTCAGCGGGGCGGCGCGGCAGGCGCCGCCGCAGTCGAACTCTGCCGCCAGCGCCTCGGCGCGGGCGAGCGTGCGGTTGCAGACCGTCACGCGCGCGCCGTAGTGGGCCAGGGCGGCCACGATGGCGCGGGAGGCTCCGCCGGCGCCCAGGACGGCGACCGGACGCCCCGACAGCCCGTCGCGCCCGATCCCCATCGCGGCGCACAGCGAGGCGATCGCGGCCGCGTAGTCCGTGTTGTGCCCGCGAAGCCGCCGCTCCCCGTCCAGCGTGATCGTGTTGATCGCGCCGATCCGCCGCGACAGCTCGTCGCAGCGCTCGGCCCCGACGTACGCCAGGGCGTTCTCCTTGTGCGGAATCGTCACGCTCAGGCCGCGCCAGTCCATCCACGGGCGGTCGAGCAGGGCGTCCAGGAATCGGCGGAAGGGCCCGTCGCCGGGCTCGATCCGCAGGGGAACGTAGACGGCGTCGATTCCGGCGGCCGCGAACGCCGCGTTGTGGACGGCGGGGCTCATCGAGTGCGCGATCGGGCAGCCGATGACGCCGAAGGTTTTCGTTTTTGGGTTCAGGGCGTCCCATCGGTAGAGCGTCTTGAGTTCCGCCAGCGTGGGCTGGCCTGGCGCGCTCTCCGCGCCGGTCTCCAGCGCGGCGAAGGTTCCGAACGCGCCGAACTTGGGCGCCAGGACGCGGCTGAGCACGCCCGCCTCGCCCATCGCCAGCGCGAGCGTGGGCTTGCGGCAGGCGCGGATCGCGTCGAACGCGCGGAGGGCGTCTTCCGGTCCGGACGCCTGGAACGCCACCTTGTTGACCCGCGCGGTCGAGGACTCCAGCTTGGAGACGATCACCTCCAGGTTCTCCGGGCAGCCCTGGAAGTCGTGGTGGCTGAGGATCACCGGCGAGAGGATGCCCTGCTCGTCGGGCACGATGCCGGCCTCCATCTCCACGTCCACGAAGGCGGGGGCGAACTCGTCGGCGTCGTGGAGGATGCGCAGTCGCCGCGACTCGTCGCCGGGGAACCGTCCGCCCTCGTCCCGGCTGCGGCAGGTGACGATCACGTCCACGGGCGCGTCGGACAGCAGGGCTTCCAGGTCGGCTTCGGCGGGGGGCGATTCGAGGTAGTCCAGGCGGCACTCGACGGTGTCGGCCCCGGCCGCAGTGGCAGCGGCCATCTGCCCGCGCATCGCCGCGACGGTCGGGCCGATCAGCGGAACGATCAGTCGTGTCTTCTTCGCCGGCGGCGACATGGTGCGATCTCCACCGAGGCATCATAACAGATTTTCGCGGGTAAAAAAGTGGTTGGGAGCGAGTCTTGGCTACGCGCGCGGATTCTTCCCCGTCGAGGCAGGGGGCTTTACAATGTTCGCGCGCCCATCCCCAGGGCGCAAAGGAGACCGGCGATGCGATGGATGACCGTGGCGTGTCTGGTCCTGGCGGGCGTTTGCGGCGCTGCGGAGCGCGTCCGGGAGAAGATGGATCGCGGGCTGATCGCCCGTCCCGCCGACAAAGGGGCCGTCTACGTCGGCTGGCGGCTGCTGGAGAGCGACGCCCCGGACGTCGCTTTCAACCTCTACCGCCGGACCGAGGGCGGCCAGCCCGTCCGGCTCAACGCCGAGCCGATCCGCCGCACGACGGACTACACGGACGCCTCGCCGCCGGGCGGGCGGGCGACCTACATTCTCCGGGCGGTCGTGGCCGGCAGGGAGGGCCCGCCGTGCGGCGAGGCCTCCGCTGCCCCCGCCGACAAGCCGGCGCCCTATCTGTCCATCGCGCTGGACGGGCGGCACACGTTCCAGAAGGTCGGCATCGCCGACCTCGACGGCGACGGGCGATACGACTTCGTCCTCAAGCAGCCCAACGAGAACATCGACCCCTACGAGGCCTACTGGAAGCCCAGCCCCGACACCTACAAGCTCGAGGCCTACCGCCACGACGGCAAGCTGCTGTGGCGCTATGACATGGGCTGGGCGATCGAGCGGGGCATCTGGTACTCGCCCTACGTGGTGTACGACCTGGACGGCGACGGCAGGGCGGAGGTGGCCGTCAAGAGCGGCCAGGGCGACCCGCGGGACCAGGACTGGCGCGTCCGCGCCGGGCCGGAGCACTTGACGATCCTCGACGGGCTGACCGGCAAGCCCATCGCCCGGGTCGACTGGCCCAGCCGCGAGCCCTTCGGCGACCCCACGGGCAAGGGTTACAACCAGGCGTCGCGCAACCAGCTCTGCGTGGCCTACCTGGACGGAAAGACGCCGCACCTGCTGGTCGAGCGGGGCACGTACAAGCAGATCATCCTGGTCGCCTATCGCTTTTCGGGGGGCAAACTCCAGGAGGTGTGGCGGTGGGACAACGCCAACCTGCCCGGCGGGTACCGGGGCCAGGGCGCCCACGGGATGCACGCCGCCGACGTGGACGCGGACGGCAAGGACGAGGTGGTGATCGGCTCGGCCGTGATCGACGACAACGGAAAGGAGCTGTGGACGACGGGCCTGGGGCACCCGGACCACTGCTACGTGGGCGACATCGACCCGGCCAGGCCCGGGCTCGAGATCTACTACGGCCTGGAGAAATCGCAGAAAGAGGGCAACGGCATGTGCCTGGTGGACGCGGCGACGGGGAAGATTCTCTGGGGCCACCAGGGCCCCACGCGGCACGTCCACGGCCAGGGATTGTGCAGCGACATCGATCCGGCGCATCCTGGCAGCGAGTGCTACAGCGCCGACACCGACGCCCAGAAGAAGTACGCCTGGTCCCGCCTGCGGTCGGCTGCGGGCAAGGTCATCAGCGAGGAGAACCTGGACGGCTTCGCCCCGCGCGTGGTGTATTGGGACGCCGATGTGCAGCGGGAGCTGCTTCGCAAGGGCAGGATCGCGGACTACGGCGGGGCGGCGATGCCCCCCCGGATCGAGGGCGCGGTCGTCGCCGTCGCCGACATCCTGGGCGATTGGCGCGAGGAGATCATCACCACCCTGCCGGGGGAGATGCGGATTTACACGACGACGATCCCCGCAGCCGACCGGCGGCCCTGCCTGATGACCGACCCCATCTACCGCATGGACGTCGTGGTCGCGGCCATGGGCTACTACCAGTCCCCCATGACCAGCTACGACCTGGCGACGGGAAAAAAATGATCCGGGCGCGGAAGGAAGGTGGGTCATCGGCCTTCGGTAGGGTGCCGTGGTTTGCGGAGCGCAGCGGAGCAACCACGCAAAGACTTGCCCTTGTCCCCGCCGGCCGGCCTGCGTAGGATGCCGCCCATGGGGCAGCACGCTGCCGGGCTGCGCATAACGCTTTCCGGGGAGAACACGATGCGAATCAGGCGATTGAATACGGGTGCGGCGGCCGTGATTGCCGCCTGTCTTCTATGGGTCGCAGGATGCAAACGGGACATTCCGAACCCGCCTCCATCGGCGGAGCCAGCGGCGCCGGCGACCCTACCTGCCGTTGCCGCCAAACCCTCCAGCACTATCGTGACGGCCCACCTGGAGGAAAAAATCCCGCTGGGCAAAAACGTTCTCTGGTGCGCCACGTTTCAACTGGCCTGGAACGAGTTGATGGATTACGCCGGCGGTCCCCTCACGATAGACAATTCTCCCGTCATGGTGGACATCCTGAACCGTCGGAGCTTCATCAGCGCGGACATCGACGCCGAAAGCTATGTCGCGCTGGCTGGACGGATTTCGGACGGTACGCTGGACAAGGCCCGAAAGGAATTGACGCGGAAGTTCCCGGGGCAATCCACGGATCTTCTTCCCATCGCTGCAACCTTTCCCCCCGATGCCGTCATGATGTATGCGTTTTTGGCGAAGCATCTGCCGTTCGAATATGCCTTCCCGCGGCAGGACAGCATCTGTTTCCTTCCCGACGGGGAGCCTGCGGAAGTGCCCGTGTCCAACATCGCCGCCTTCGGGTTTTCCCAGTATTCGCCCAGCCGCGAGAGCGAGGTCAAGCAGGCCCGACAAGTTCGGATTCTCTGGCACGAGTTTGCCAAGACCGAGACGGAGAAGGCTGAACACTTCGTTGTGGAGCTTCTCACCCGATCGAAGGAGGACCGCCTGATTCTCGCGAGAATCCCGCCGAAGGAGACTCTCGGGGCCACCGTTTCGGAAGTGATGCGCCTGTCGGCCAAACCCAACACGCTGGAGCTGCCTTCAGAGGACCGGGCGAAATTGAAAGCCTTGGTCGAGATGCTGCCGGAGACGGAGTCGCAGTACGCGTGCCTGCTGCCCATGGAATGCCTGTATGTGCCCCTCGTGGACCTGGATGTCTGCCGTGAATACGTCGAGTTGCACGGCCTGAGTTGCCGGAACCCGAAGCTCGAGAGGTTGCCTTGGGCGTTTGCCATGCAGCAGATTCAGTTCCGGCTTGACGAGGGGGGCGCGGCGCTGAAATCGGAAGCCCTCGGGGGATTGTTCGGCGATGCCGGCCGCAATTTCTATTTCGGAAGACCGTTCCTGATTCTGCTTCTTCGACGCGGCGCATCCCGCCCGTATTTCGCCCTGTGGATCGGAAACTCCGATCTGCTGGTCAAAGCGCCGCAGCGCGGCGGAAAATGAAATAACACATGTATATGCGTATAAACCATATTGCCTGGAAATGACGACTGGATCGGGAGAGGTGTTTTATAATTAGTTTTGAATGTGGCAGGTTCGTCGCACGGTCGGCGGGGGGTGGAATTCGGTCTCCGGTCCGGCGGTTTTAGGGGGTGCGGCCGCCGGTCGGCCACGCGCGCGGGTCGGTCGGCGCGCCGGAACTCGTCACTCTCAGTTCTCCACTCCCCACGCGCCACTTTGCACTCGTCGCACCCCGAAACGCCTCGCTGAGGGGGGGGTTATTCGTCCATTTTCGCGAGTAAGAGGGCGCATTTCGACCTTTTCGCGCGAAAATCGCGCCTATTTCCGGGCATTTTCGCGCCCTATTTTTGTAGGGGAATCACCTTATTTTCGCGGTCCGGCCGGGGAGGTCGCGCGGGCTACTTGACCGTCACGTTCACCGAGGCATACCCGACGTTGCCCAGCGCGTCGGTGACGCGCACGGCGATGCGGTGCGCGCCGGGCTTGAGGTCGGCGATCTCGGCCGCGAACGCCTCCTTCGGCGAGTCGCAGATTCCGTCGGCTGGCGCGACGGGCGTCCAGTCGTCCTGGCTGTCGACGCAGTAGGCGAGGGTCGCGATGCGGCTGAGCGCGTCGGCGGCCTGGCCCGTCAGGCGGATCGTCCTGCCGTCGGGCTTGGCCAGCAGCTCGCGGACGACCGGCGCGGTGTTGTCGGCCACGACGATCTCCGAGACCCGCGCGCCGGTCCGTTGCGAGCCGGGCGGGTTGGCGCTCGCGTCCGACGCGGTGACGCGCAGCTCGTACTTTCCGTCGCCGACGGTGCGGGTGTCCCACACGAACTTGGGCTCCTTGTGCTTCTCGGCGATGGTCACCCACGTTTCGCCGCCGGCCTCGCGGAAGGCGATGTCGAACGTCAGCGGGTCGTTGTTGGGGTCGGCGGCGGTGATCTCGACGTGGCGATACGCCAGCGGCCCGCCGGTGTTCTGCTCGCGCGAGGCGCCCTGCGCGTTGGGCGTGACCTTGACGGCTGTGACGGCCGGCGGAAGGTTGCCCACCTGGTAGACGATCTCCACCTCTCGGACGGCCGGCGCGGCGTCGCCCGCGGCGGCGAGCGTCAGGCGGTACTGGAGGAACCGCGCGGGCGGGCTCGCCACGGGCGCGAACGCGCCGGTGACGGGCTGGTCCTTGGACCAGGCGCTCCAGGTCTTGTCGTCGGGGTCGGACACGTTTCCGCTGCGGGTGGACAGCAGGAGTTTCGCGCCGGCGGGCGTGGCGGCCTCGACGCGCACCGTGCCCCACCGGGCGATCTGCGCCGCGTCCAGAGCGGCGGAGGTGAACGTTCCTGCCGGGGCGCGGGCGCTCGACAGGCCCGCCAGCGAGCCCTTGTTGGCGGTGGCGAACAGCACGTCGCGCCCGCGGATCGCCAGGGCGGTCACCTGCTTGGCGTCGGTGTCGGCGAGTCGGACGATCTCGTCGCCGTCGGTCGAGACGGAGTGGATTTCGCCGCCGTTTCCGGTGCCGAGGATCAGCCTGCCGTCCTGTCGGATCATCGCCAGAATCAGCACGGGTCTGCGGAAGATCGTCTGCACCAGTCCGCCGGGCAGGATGTGGTAGACGGCGTTTCCGGTTTCCTCTGCCGCCGCGGCGGGCGGCCGGGCGCGGGGCGCGGCGCGGCGGGCCGCGGGCGCGCGGGGCTTGCTGGCGGGTTCGGCGAGTTTGCCCGCCGGCGCGATGGCGCGGGCGGCGAGCGCTGCTGCCGGCGCGGAGGCCGGCTCGCGCGGGGGCGTGTCCTTGCTCGGCGCGGTGGCGGCGCCCTTCGGCGCGGGGGCGGATGCCGGCGGGGGCTTGTCTCCGCGCGGTTCCGCGGGGCGCGTGGCGGGGGCGTCGGCATTGTCCGCATCATCGGCGGGGCGCGGGGCGGTCGGCGGCGCGGGCGCGTCGACGGCCTTGCCCGACGAATCGCCGCGCGGCGCCGCCGGCGCGCCGTCGGGTCCGGCTTTGGACGCGTCGGCGGTGGCGACGAACAGCCCGCCCGCGCCATCGGGCACGACGGCTGAGATTTCCTCTTCCTCCGCGTCGAGGATCACCCGCCCGGCCCGCGCGGCGGGGTCGATCTCGAACACCAGCCCGCCGCTGTCCGTTCCGGCGTAGAGTTTTCCGCCGTCGGCGGCGAGGCACAGGAAGTTCTTCGCGAGCGTTTCAGGGGCTTCGTAGAGCGTGGCGGGGCGGCCCTGGGCGTCGAGGACGATCACCTTGGCCGCGGCGCCGGTGGCGGCGTAAACCCCGCCGTCGGGCGCGGGCGCCAGCGCCCAGACGTAGCGGGCGGACTTGTCGGCCCAGAGCGGTTTGACCTGCCCGGCGGGGCTGACGCGGAAGACGGCCGCCTGGTCCCCGCCCGCGCCCGCCAGCACGCCTTCGCCGTCGGCCAGCAGGCAGCAGACCATCGCGGCGGGCAGTTCGGCCAGCTTGGCGCACTTCCCGTCGGCTAGCCGGTAGACGCAGCGGTCTGCCCCTCCGGCGAGGTAGACCTCGTCGCCCCGCGTCGCCAAGGCCCAGACGACGGCCGGCGCCGCCTCCGACGCGACCAGCACCTGCGTCTTCCGCGCGAGCTGGAGCTCGCCGAGGGAGCTGACGGCCGTCGCGTCGAACGTGCCGGCGGCGAAGTCCGCCTCGGTCTTGTGCGTCCACGTGCCCGGCTGGACCGTCAGCGGCGCGCCGCACAGGGCGAGGATCAGCGTGCATGTCCAGGATGTCATCGGGGGGCTTCCTTACTGGGCGTTGAGTCGGGTTTCCCTGGGTTCGGCCTGGACGGTGAATTTCGCGGCGGCCGAGCCGTTCAGCACGTACTCGCAGTCGGCGGTCCGCACCGCGCTGCGCGTGAATCGGAACAAATCCAGCGGCTGGGACTGTCGGAGGATGGCCGCCTTGCTGGGCGGCAGGTCGCTCATCTCTCGCGTGCCGACGGCCAACTCGCCGGCGCGGACGGGCAGTCGGAGATGGAGTTTCGCCGCGTCCGGTCGGACGACGCGCTGGAGGGCGGCGAACATTTCGGCCGTCGAACGCGGCTCGAAGAGGTGGGGCATCTCGTTCCTCTCGGCCATGGCAGCCGTGTAAGCGTCGCAGGCGGTCAACTCGTACGCGCCGTCGGGCAGGTCGCGCGGCAGCGCGAACTTCACCGGCAGCTCGCGCCGCGCCTGGCGGAACGGCTGGACGGTCAGGCGCCCCGTGACGGTGTCGCCGGGCTTGTAGGTCGCGCCGTCCAGCGCCAGCTCCAGCACGTCGGCGGTGCGGGTCTGCTCGGTGATCTCCATGCGGACCTCGATGGCCCGGGGCACGACGGGCGCATCGAACGGGTTGTTCAGCAGCGCCGTCAGCGGGCGCGAGACGTCGGAGGCGGCGTGCGCCACCCCGATGTTGCACCCGACGTTCCGCGCGCGGTACTCGCCCAGCGGACCGAAGTCGATCCGCACCTCGTGGCGGACGGTGTGCAGTTCGGGCGGGTTGCGCCATCCCCAGGCGGCGTCGTACAGCAACAGGTTGGACAGCACGGCCGTGATCCAGCGGTCGACGACCAGGCGGAAGCGGTACGTCTGCCGGTGCCCGGTCTGCGGCCAGCGGACCTCCACGGTCATGGGCACGGCGGGGGCCTTGGCCCCCAGCGCGCCGGAGACGCCGGCGACCTCGTCGCGATCGAGCAGGCCCGTCGGCTCGAAAGGACTGGCGAGTTTGAAGCTGCTGTAGCTGCTGGCGACGACGGCGTGGACGTAAGCCGGGGCCATCGAGAACTGGACTTTTCCGTCGGAGAACAGGGAGTGTCCGAACCCCAGGACGCGGTCTCCGACGACGTCGGTGACGGTTCCGACGGCGGAGATGTCGGCATCTCCGCTGACGAGGGCGACGGCCAGCGGGGCGCCCGGCTGGAGCTTTGCGCCCTGGGCGTCCTCTGGCGCGCCGGCGCCTCCGGCCTGGACGGCCGCCAGGCCCAGCGGCGCGAAGAGTTTCGCCGCCCGCGCCACGGTGTTCCGTCCCGCGCCGGAGATCATCAGCGGGCTGGTCAGGGGCACGAGGCGGCTGGCGCGGTCGGAATCGTCGTCGGCGGGGCGTTTCGGAAGGGCGAACGCGGCGAAATCGCCCTTGCGCGGGTCCAGCATCGTGTGCAGATACGCCTGCGGGGGCGAAATGCCGGCTGCGCTGGAGGCCGGCTGGCTCGCCGGCGCCGTCGTGGCGCCCTTTTCGGCCGCGCCAACGATCCCCGAGGCTGCGATCATCTGCGTGATCGGCTGGATGCCGCACAGCGGCGTCGATTGGAACAACCACCCGTACGCCACCGCGCCGATGAGCTTGTCTTTCCCGTCGGCCGGGTCCGTCACGAAGCACGGCGATCCGCTCATGCCCTGGATCACGCCCGTCTTCTCCAGGCCCAGGCCCGACAGGTTCGCCAGGATCACGTCCTGGTGGGGGCCCCAGCGGGTCATCACCGAGACAATCTCCACGTCGAACCGGACGATCTTCTGTCCGCTCAGGACGGTCAGGCCGTAGCCCTTCATCCCGCGCCGCAGGCGGGAGTGGTGGAGGTAGCGGGCGGACTTCTCGACGTATTGGCGGGCGGCCTGGATGCGGTCGTCGCCGGACGGCGCGCCGGCGGGTCCGGCCGCGACGGATGTTCCCGCAGCCAGCAACCACGCCAGCAGGATGCTCCCGGCGACGGTTCGATAGGTCTTGGCGGACACTGGATGCCTCCTGGCGTGAGTGCGTAAACCGGCCACGGGCCGGCGGGAACCCATGCTAAAATCCGCCCCCGCGTGCCACAAGCAAAATCACGTGCGGACCAGAGAAGGAACCCGGAACCAGGAACCCGGGAGGAAGGCCTCCGCGCGGGCCGGGTTCCCGGTTCCAGGTTCCTGTCTTTCCTGGTCCCGAGCTCCCGGTCCCTAGTCCCTTCTTGTATCAAAAGGTCTCGCGGGCGAAGGGGCGATCTGCTAAGATTCCCAATGGAAGGCGTGGCGTTCCGCGCCGGGTCGTGAATTCGGGAGAACCGGGAATGAACATGCGCTTGGCAGTGTTGGGGGCGGTCTTGTCGGTTTGGGGATGGGGAACGCTTGCGGCCTCGACCGCCCACGGCGCCGAGGCGGCAAAAGCGGCCGGGAAGGACGAACTCCAGGCCTTCATCAAGAAGCTCGAAGAGGAAGCGGCAAAACGCTACGAGGGCGACGATCCCGACAAGGAACTCATCAAGCAGGTCCAGGCCCTGGTCTACGACGACGAATCGGTCAAGCATCTCGGTTCGCTGCTGGGTTCGCAGCGCGATCCGGCGGTGGCGGTCTTCGTCACCAACGAGATGCTGGCGCCGCTGAAGAAGGCCGACAAGGCCGTCATCAACAAGGCGCTTCCGATGGTCGGGCGCCTGAATTCCCGCTTTCAGCTCAAGCCCCTCCCGAAATTCCCCCCCGCGGTGCTGAACGCCGCCCGGTTGCCCGACAAGTTCCCCACGGGCGTGCCGCTGGAGCAACTGCTCGCCCAGATGTCGCGCACGCAGGAGGCCCGCCGACAGAAGACCTCGCGCGACGAGGAAGTGGTCCGCTACAACCGCGAGGTCGTCGAACTGACGATCACCTACGCCGACCTCCTGCTGGCCGCCGGAGACGCCAACGACGACGCCCGGGTCCTGCAAATGATCGGACAGGAGGAATCGCGAGGCAGCGCGCTGTTCTCGACCCTGCTGATGCGGATCGTCGTGGCCGCCAGGACCATGGACAAGGAGCGCGCCGAGAGGATGTATCGGTCCCTGGACAGCTACCTTAACCGCGTCCAGTATCGTTCGGCCAAGTATGCGGACCTGTCCAGGCCCATGGTCCTTCCCGACCAGAACAGCCGCTACGAGGAAGTCGCGATGTATCCCTACTCATCGATCGTCAAGGCCCTCAATGCCGTGGCGAAGGTGGCGGACCAGCCGCTCCGCAAGGAACTCAGCGACAGGGAAATCGCGGAAATGCTGAAAAAGGCCAAGGGCGGAAAGTGAAACTCCCGTTGGCTCGCTCCCGGTCCTTCCAGGCAGAGAAGGCAACACCCTCACCCGGCCCTTCGGGCCGACCTCTCCCTTGAAGGGCGAGGGGTAGGCGCCGCGATTGACGCCCGGGGCGCCGTGTGCTATCCTGCCCCGTTCTGACCACAAGCCCCCAGGCACGGAAGGATACCCTCATGGCGAAGCAGCACAAGGTGACGTTGATTCGAGGCGACGGGACGGGACCGGAACTGGCCGAGGCCGCCCGGCGATGCGTGGACGCCGCGCTGGCACGCACGAGCGGCGCCGGCAGCATCCAGTGGACCGTCTGCGAAGCGGGCGTGGACATCATGGAAACCGCGGGCACGCCCATGCCCGAGCAGACCGTCCAGTCCGTCCGCGACTCCGACGCCACCCTCAAGGCGCCCATCACCACGCCCATCGGAACGGGCTTCCGCAGCGTCAACGTCCTGCTCCGACAGACGCTCGACCTGTACGCCTGCCTGCGCCCCTGCAAGAGCTACCGCGGCGTCCGCAGCCGCTACGAGAACATCGACCTCGTCCTCGTCCGCGAGAACTGCGAGGACCTCTACGCGGGCGTCGAGTTCGAGAAGGGCCTGCCCGCGACGGCCGAACTCCTCGAGACCGTCAACCGCCTCTCGGCCGACAAGAAGGTCAAGACCCGCAAGGACACCACCGGCGTCTCCATCAAGCCCATCAGCGTGGAGAACAGCGAGCGGATCGTGCGGTTCGCCTTCGAGTACGCCCGCAAGCACGGGCGGAAGAAGGTCACCTGGGTCCACAAGGCGAACATCATGAAGTTCACCGACGGGCTGTTCAAAGCCGTCGCCGAGCAGGTGGCCAAGGACTACCCGGACATCGAGGGCGAGGAGCGCCTCGTCGACAACATGTGCATGCAGCTCGTCCAGAAGCCCGAACTGTACGACGTGATCGTGCTTCCGAACCTCTACGGCGACATCCTGTCGGACCTGTGCGCCGGACTGGTGGGCGGGCTGGGCGTGGCCCCGGGCGCGAACATCGGCGACAAGGGCGCCGTCTTCGAGGCCACCCACGGCAGCGCCCCGAAGTACAAGGGGCTCAACAAGGTCAACCCGACGGCCCTGATCCTGTCCGGAATGCTGATGCTCGATTACCTCGGCGAGACCGACGCCGCCCGCGCGCTGGAAACGGCTGTCGCGGCGACCATCGCCGCGGGAAAGAGCGTCACCTACGACATGAAGGAAGACCGCAACGATCCGACGGCCGTCGGTACCCAGGAAATGGCCGACGCCATCATCGCCGCGATGGGATCGTAATCGAAAACACGGAACCCGGAACAGGGAACCTGGAACCCGGCACGCGCGGCGGCTTTTGTTTTTCCGGGTTCCTCAGTTCCCGGTTCTTGGTTCCTTTCCCGGTCTTTCCTTTGCCCCCCGCGGAAAGTACCATGGTCTCGCCATGGACGAGCGGCGGGCGATGGACATCCTGAGCGGCCGGCGGCGAGGGCTCGCGCCGACGCTGCTGCGGACGGCGCTGCTGGCCGCCAGCGGACCCTACGCGCTGGTCATGCGGCTCCGCCGCGCCCTGTACCGTCTCGGCCTGCTGCCGCGCCGCCGCGCCGCCGCGCCGGTGCTCTGCGTGGGCAACCTCACCACCGGCGGAACGGGCAAGACGCCCATGGTCGCCTGGATCGTCTCGCGCCTGCGGGAGATGGGCTACCGCCCGGCCGTGCTGACGCGCGGATACAAATCCGTCGCCGGCGTCAGCGACGAGGCCGAACTGCTCCGCCGCACCACTGGCGCAAAGGTGTTCGTGGACGCCGACCGGGCCGCGGCCGCGAAGGCCGCCGTCGCCGACGGCGCCGACGTGCTCGTCATGGACGACGGCTTCCAGCACCTGCGCCTCCGGCGCGACCTGGACATCGTGCTCATCGACGCGACGAATCCCTTCGGCTACGGGCACTGCCTGCCGCGCGGGCTGCTGCGCGAGCCGCCCGCCGCCCTGCGCGACGCCGCCTGCGTGGTCGTCACGCGTTCCGATGCCGTGCCGGGCGACGAACTCGCCGCGCTCCGCGCCCGCCTGCGCGCGCTGGCGCCCCGCGCGAGCCTCCATACAGCCGCCCACAGGCCGGTCGCGTTTCTCGACGTCACCGGCGCCGCCCGCCCCCTGGACGCGCTGGCCGGACGCAAGGTCTGCGCGCTGGCGGGCATCGGCAACCCCGAACCGTTCTTCCGCATGCTGGACAACCTGCACGTCCGCCTGGTCGACCGCCGCGCCGTCGGCGACCACGCGGAATACGCCGGGCCGCTGCTGGAGACCCTGCGCGACGGGCTGGCCGGGTGCGAGGCGGAACTCGTCGTCACCACCGAGAAGGACTACGTCCGCCTCGCCGCCGTGCCGCTGCCGCGACCGGTCTGGCGGCTGGCCGTCGAAATCGACCTGCTCGACGGGCGCGACGAGCTGCTGAGCGCGGTCCGCCGCTGCTTGCAGTGACCCGCGCGGGCTCTTACAATCGCACGCCATGAATACGTTGATCGAAATCGTGGAGCGGCTGAGCTCGCCCCTGGTGGCGCTGGTGGGCGACTTCATGCTGGACCGATACGTCTACGGCGACGCCGAGCGGATCAGCCCCGAGGCGCCGGTGCCCGTGCTGCGGGCCGTCCGGTCCGAGGGGCGCACCGGCGGCGCGGCGAACGTGGCGGCCGCCGTGCTCGCGCTCGGCGGGAAGGTCGCCTGCATCGGCGCCGTCGGGCAGGACGAACCGGGCGACCAGCTCGTTTCGCTGCTCAGCGCGCAAGGAGCCGGCACGAGCACCCTGGCACGCCTGCGCGGGCGGGCGACCACCGTCAAGACCCGCTACGTCGGGCTGGCCCAGCACCGCCACGCCCAGCAGATGCTCCGCGTGGACGAGGAGGTGTCCGAGCCGTTGTCCGAGAGCGTGCAGGGGACGATCCGCGCCGCGGTGCGCAGCCAGCTTTCCGCCTGCGGGGTGGTGGCCCTGGAGGACTACGACAAGGGTACGCTGACGGACCTGAACACGCCGCAGATCATCGCCGACGCCCGCGCCGCGGGCAAGGCGGTGCTGGTGGACCCGGCCCTGACGGCCGACTACCGCCGCTACCGCGGCGCCACGCTCCTGACCCCCAACCGCTACGAGGCCTCGCGCGCGACGGGCGTGTCCATCGTCGACGACGAATCCCTCGAGCGGGCGGCGAAACAGGTGCTCCTGATCGCCGACGCCGATGCCGTCGTCGTCACCCTCGACAAGCAGGGGGCCTACCTGCGGACGCGCGGCGACAAGCCCGGCACGATCATTCCCACCCGTCCGCGGAACGTCTACGACGTCACCGGCGCCGGCGACGAGGTGCTGGCGATGCTCGCCGTCGCGCTGGCCGACGGGTGCGATTATGCGCAGGCCGTCTCGCTGGCCAACATCGCAGGCGGGCTGGAGATCGAGCGGTTCGGCGTCGTGCCCATCCGCCGCCGGGAGATCGTCGACGAACTTCGCCGCATGGTCGGCCTGCGCGGCGGAAAGGTGCTCGACCGCGCCCCGCTGTCCGATGAACTCGCCCGCCGACGCAAACAGGGCGAGAAGGTCGTCTTCACCAACGGGTGCTTCGACCTGCTGCACCTCGGGCACATCCGCTGCCTCCAGCAGGCGCGCGAGCTGGGCAGTTGCCTGGTGGTGGCCGTCAACAGCGATTCGAGCGTCAAGCGCCTCAAGGGCCCGGGCCGGCCCGTCATCGGCGAACGCGAGCGGGCGGAAGTGCTGGCCGCCCTGGAGTGCGTGGACTACGTGACGGTTTTCGAAGAGGACACCCCCGAGCCGCTGCTGAAGCTGCTCAAGCCCGACGTGCTGGTCAAGGGCGGAACCACCGGCGAGATCGTCGGGCGGGCGTTCGTCGAGCAGTACGGCGGGAAGGTCGTCTCGCTCGGGGCCGTCGACGGACTGAGCACCACGACGATCATCAACCGCATCGTCGGCGCCGAGCCGGGGCGGTGACGCGCCGACGCCCACGGGAGGTCCAACCATGGCGAACAAGGCCGTATTCCTCGACCGCGACCGGACGCTCATCGAGGACCCCGGCTACCTCAGCGCCCCCGAGGCGGTCAAGCTGCTGCCCGGGGTGGACCTGGCGCTGAAGTCGCTGGCGGGCGCGGGGTTCAAGATCGTCGTCGTGACGAACCAGTCGGGCATCGCCCGCGGGCTGCTGACCGAGGAGACGCTGGAGAAAATCCACGGCGAGCTCCGCCGCCAACTCGCGGCCGGAGGGGCCCACGTCGACGCCATCCACTATTGCCCGTTCCACCCCGAGGGCACCGTCGAGCAGTATGCCAAGGAATCCGAGCTGCGCAAGCCCCGCCCCGGAATGCTGCTCCAGGCGGCCGAGGAACTCGACATCGACCTGTCCCGCAGCTGGATGGTCGGCGACAGCCCGCGCGACGTCGAGGCCGGATACCGCGCCGGGTGCCGGACGATCCGCGTGCGGATTCCCGACGCGCCGCCGGCCGTCGGGCAGGAGTCCGACGAGTCGGTGCAGGCCGACTTCTCCGTGCGAAACCTCGTCGAAGCCGCGCGCCTCATCATCCGCCAGGCCGACGCGGCGCCCGCGCCCGCCGCCGCGCCCGCCGCCGCGCCCGCCGCCAGCCCTCGGCCCAACGGGCGGGAGGAAGACCTCATGCACGACAGCGAAGTCCGGCGCGAAATCCTCCGCTACGTCCGCCACCTCGCCCGTGCCGGACAGCACGAGGAGTTCAGCTTCCTCAAGCTCGCCGGGGGGATCTCGCAGATATTGGCGCTGCTGGCGCTGCTGAACGTCTTCTGGCGGCTCCTCAACGAAGCGCCCGCCCAGCAGACCATCACCTGGGCCCTGATCGCCGTGTTCCTCCAGACCTTCGCGCTGTCCCTGTTCGTGCTCCACCGGAACCGTTGAAGGAGAGGAACGTTTCATAAGAAGGGGAATCCATGCACCGAAAGGGCTCTGCCATGAAATCCGGAACGCTCGCAATCCTGCTTCTGGTCGGACTGATGGGGAACGTCGGGCAAGTCGTAGCCGACGAGCCTTCGACTGCACCGGCCGCGCCAGCTGCCTCGGTTACAAAACTTTCCCTGCCGCCCGCCGCCACCGGGGCGATGGACGCGGCGCATCTCGCTGCGGCGCAGAAGCTGATGAACGGGGGAATCGCCTGGCTGCTGTCCAACCGCGATTCCGACGGCGGGTGGAGCCTCAACGGCGCCAACAAGCCCGCCATGACGGCCATGGTGCTCAAGGCCCTGCTCCAGCATCCCGATTTCGACGCCAAGCACCCCGTCGTGCGGAAGGGCTTCGACGTGCTGATGAAGTCCCGCCAGAAAGACGGCGGCTTCTACACGCCGCAGGAAGGGTTGGCGAACTACACGACGGCCGTCGCCGTCATGGCCCTGAAGGCCTCCGGCGATGCCCGCTACCACGACGCGCTGGAAGCGGCCGCCGCGTTCCTCAAGGGCCAGCAGATCGTCGCCGGGTCGGAGTCGGCCGACGGGCAGAAGATCACCGAGGACCACCCGTTTTTCGGCGGGGTCAGCTACGGGGAGCATGGCCGGCCCGACCTGAGCAACGCCGGGTACAGCGCCGAGGCGCTGCACGAGTTCGGGCTCTCGGCCGACGACCCGTACTGGAAGAACATGGTCGTCTTCGTCACGCGGACGCAGAACCTTAAGGAGACCAACCCGCGCCCCTGGGCGCAGCAGGGGGCCAACGACGGCGGATTCATCTACGCTCCGGCCGTCAAGGGCGACCCCAACACCGGCGAGTCGAAGGCCGGCGACGACCGTTTCGGGCTCCGCAGCTACGGAAGCATGACCTACACCGGATTCAAGAGCCTTCTGTACGCCGGCGTGGACCGCAAGGATCCGCGCGTACAGGCGGCGCTGCGGTGGATCCGCGAGCACTGGCGCCTGGACAGCAACCCCAACATGCCGCAAATTCATTCGGAAGAAGGCCTGTACTACTACTACCACGTGTTCGCCAAGGCGCTCCAGGCCTGGGGCGAAGACGAAATCGCCGACGCCAAGGGCGTCAAACACAACTGGCGGCAGGAGTTGATCGACGCCCTCGGCCAGCGCGTCGCGCCCGACGGGCACTGGGAGAACCCCGCCAAGCGATGGTTCGAGAAACTGCCCGCCCTCGCCACCTGCTACAGCGTCCTGGCCATCCAGGAAGCGATGAAGAAGTAATAAAGAAAGGGACTTGGGACCAGGGAATACGGGGAATCCGGAACTGGGGAACCAGGAACACGGAAAGATAAGAGCCGCCGCGCGGGCCGGGTTCCTGGTTCCTTTGTTCCCGGTTCCTGGTTCCTTTTTCAGTTCTATCCCTTGATTTCGGAATGCGGACTGTCGCAATTCGTAAGGCAATCCGCAATCCGAAATCCGCATTCCGCAATTCCCTTGAACCCTCCCGCCAAGTCGCTATCGTATTGCGCTTTCCGTCGGGAGGCGTGTTATGGAAATCAGACCGTTCTGTGGCTGGAGATACCGCGGTTCCGCCGAGGGAGACGTCAGCGCCCTGATCGCCCCGCCCTATGACGTGCTGACGGGCGACGACAAGGCGGCGCTGCTGGCGGGGAATCCGCAAAACATCGTGGCCGTGGACCTTCCGCACGTCCCGCCCAAGGAAGTCGGCCCCGAGTCCGCCTATCGTCAGGCGGCCGACACCCTCAACCGCTGGAAGGCCGAGGGCGTCATGATCCGCGACGAAAAGCCCTGCCTCTACGCCTACCAGCAGACGTTCCACTGGGCGGGCCAGACGTATCACCGCCGGGCCATGCTCTGCGGCGTACGCGCCACGGAACTGGGCAAGGACGTGATCCCCCACGAGCACACCTTCGACGGGCCCAAGGCCGACCGTCTGAAGCTCTCGGAGCACACGGGCATGCAGCTGTCGCCGGTGTTCGGGTTCTATCGCGACCCGGCCGGACACGCTACCGACGCCCTCTGGTCGGCGGCGCAGGGCGTCCCCACGCTGCACGGGTGGCTCAAGGACGTCGAGGAAAAGCTCTGGGCCGTCTCGGATCCGGCCGTGATCTCCGCCGTCGCGTCGGCCCTGCGGGAGACGCCGGTCTACATCGCCGACGGGCATCACCGGTACACCACGGCAATGAACTTCGCCCGCCGCCTGCGCGAGAGCGGACGGATCGACGCGAACCACGAGGCCAACTTCGTCCTGTTCGCTCTCGTCGAGCACACCGACCCCGGGCTGCTGATCCTGCCCACGCACCGCATCGTCCACGGGCTGAAAAAGACGTTCACCGTGCATCGCCTCGCCGACGCGGCGAAGGAATTCTCCTGGCGGCGGTGCAGCGTGGAGGACTTCGATGCGCGCGACACGTCAGGCTGGCTGCGGAAATACGGCCCGGGCGCGATGGCGATGCTCGGCGCCGACCCGGCCGAGGTGTGGATCGCCCGCCTGAAAGATCCCGCCACGATGGTCGCCGCCGCGCCCGAACAGAACGACGCCTGGCGGGCGCTCGACGTCGCCATCCTCCACAAGCTCGTCATCGACCGCGACATCGAACGCTGGCGCACCCAGGAACTGTTCATCGAATACACGCCCGACGCGGGCAACGTGCTGGCCGCCTGCCGCTCCGGGCGGGCACAGCTTGGCGTCTGTCTCCAGTCCACGCCCCTGGAAGCCGTCGAAACCATCGCCGACGCCGGCGCCGCCATGCCCCACAAGAGCACCTACTTCTACCCCAAGCTCGCCACCGGAATGGTGCTCAAACCACTGGACCTGTAGCGGAGAGTGGGGGAGCAACAGAGCCGCGACCGTCAGGGAGCGGTCACCGAAAGCCGCGAAGGAAAAGGAACCCGGAACAGGGAACACGGAACCCGGCCCGTGTGGAGGTTTTTGTCTTCCCGGGTTCCGTGTTCCTCAGCTCCCGGATACTTTTTCGATCCTCCGGGCCCCCGTCTGCGGTCTTACGCTTTTTTGCTCGTCACGGCGGCGCGTTCGATTCCCTGATGGTCGCGGAGGATTCGCGGTTCGGTCAGCGCCCCGGCCGCGACGATCAACTCCCGGACGGCGTCGGCCTGTCCCGCGCCGAACTCCACCGCCAGCATTCCGTCCGCGCCCAGCCGGGCCGGCGCCTGCGCGATGAGCCTCCGCAGGCAGTCCAAACCGTCCGCGCCCGCGTAGAGCGCCTGGCGCGGCTCGTGACGCACCGACGGCGCGACGGCGTCGCCCTCGGCCACGTAGGGCGGGTTCGCGGTGATCGCGTCGAACGGGGCGAGGTCCGCGCACGATTCGGGCAACTCCAGCAGGTCGGCCGGCTCGACGCGCACGCGGTCGGACACGCCGTTGCGTTGCGCGTTGTCCCTCGCGACGTCCAGCGCCGCCGGCGAAAGGTCCGTCGCCAGCGCGCGGGCCTCGCGGACGTTGGCCGCCACCGCGACGGCCACGCACCCGCTGCCCGTGCAGGCGTCCCAGAACGTCGCGCTCCGCCCGCCCGCGCAGACGGCGCGGAGATGCGCCACCGCCTCGGACACCAGCAGCTCCGTCTCGCCGCGCGGAACCAGCACGTCGGGCGTCACGCGGAAGGGGAGCGAGTAGAATTCCTTCTCGCCCGTCAGGTAGGCCACCGGCTCGTGCTCGGCGGCGCGGCGGACCAGCTCGCGGAAGGCGTCGCGCTGGGCGTTGGGCGGCACGTGGTCGAAGCGGGTGTAGAGATCGATCCGCCGGCACCCCAGCGAGTGGGCGAGCAGCACCTCGGCCGACAGGCGCGGCGAGTCCACCTCCCGGCGGGCGAAGTAGTCCTTCGTCCAGTTCAACAGCCTCAACACCGTCCATGGCTCGCTGCTGTCGCCGCTCATGGCCGCCCTGAGTACCACAGTCCACCGCACGCGCCAATGGGAAAACCGGGTTCCTCGGTTCCTGGTTCCTTCTTACTTCAGCAGCGTGCGGTAGTAGGCGGCCGCCACGCCGCGCAGCACGAGGTCCGGCACGATGGCCTGGACCAGTTCCGACTCGCGGACTTCGGGGCAGACGAGTTCCGCATCGCCGCCGGTGGCGATGACGACCGGCCAGTGCCCCAGTTCGTTGGCGTAGGCCTCGACCAGGTGGCGCAGCGCCCCCCGCGCGGCGAAGACCAGTCCGCCGACGATGGCCTCGTTGGTGTTGCGCCCGATGACCCAGTCGGGGCGGGCGAGTTTCACTCGCGGCAGCTGCGCGGTGCCCGCGTGCAGCGCGTCGGCGCCCATGGACAGCCCGGGCAAAATCGCCCCGCCGAGGAACTGCCCGTCGTCGTTGACGCAGTCGATGGTGATGGCCGAGCCGAAGTCGGCCACCACGCACGCCTGCCCGAGTCGGTCGAAGGCCGCCACCGCGGCGCAGAGGCGGTCGACGCCGACCTTCTGCGGCTCATCCAGGCGGGTGTCGATCGGCAGGGGCGTGTCGCGCCCGACGACGAGCACGTCGGCCTGCATCGCCGCCGAGACGGCAGCCTCCAGCGCCTTGAGCCCCGCGGCGTTCACGCTGCACGCGACGATCCGCTTTGGCGCGGGCATGTGCGCCCACAACTCGGCCAGGCGGTCGCCCAGGCCCTCCAGGCGACCCAGGCGGAACGTCGCGGCGTCCGTCACCTCGTCGCCCCGTACGCAGGCGACGTGCAGCGCGCTGTTGCCCACGTCGCAGGCCAGCACCGAGGGAATCTCCGTCGGTCGTTCGTCGCTCATCGGTCCGCTCCTGCGGGCACGTCGCCCGCGTCGCCGTCGCGCAGCCGCCGCCAGATGCGCTCCGTCAGGTCTTCCAGGCCCAGCCCGGTGACGGCGGAAATGGCCACCACCTCCACCCCCAGCTCGCGCCGCAGGCGCTGGAGGTGTTCGCGGCTGTCGGTCAGGTCCATCTTGTTGGCGACGACGATCTCCGGCTTGGCCGCCAGCTCGGGCGAGTACTGCTCCAGCTCGCGGCGGATGGCGCGGTAGTCCTCCACGGGATCGCCCGCGAAAGGGCAGACGTCCAGCATGTGCACCAGCAGGCGGGTCCGTTCGACGTGGCGGAGGAACTCGTCGCCCAGGCCCGCGCCGAGATGGGCGCCCTCGATGAGCCCGGGAATGTCGGCCATCACGAACCGCCGGTAGCGCGACAGCTCGACGATCCCGAGGTTCGGCGTGAGCGTGGTGAACGGGTAGGCGGCGATCTTCGGGCGGGCGGCGGACAGGCGACTGAGCAGCGTGCTCTTGCCCGCGTTGGGTTTTCCGACCAGCCCCGCGTCGGCGATGAGTTTGAGTTCCAGGTGGAGGGTGCGGGCCTGCCCGGGCGTTCCGGGCTCGGCCTCGCGGGGCGCCTGGTGGGTGGCGCTCTTGAAGGCGGTGTTTCCGCGTCCGCCCTTGCCGCCCGCGGCGACGCAGACCTCCTCGCCGTCGGCGGCAAGGTCCTTCAGCACCGTGCCGTGGTCGCCGTCGTAGACGATCGTGCCCGGCGGCACGCGGATGCGCACGTCCTGCCCGCGGCGCCCGTGGCAGTTCTTTCCCATTCCGTGCTCGCCGCGCTCGGCCTTCCAGTGGTGATGCCCGGCGAGGTGCTGGAGCGTGTTGAGCGACGCGTCGGCGCGGACATAGACGCTGCCCCCGTCGCCTCCGTCGCCCCCGTTGGGCCCGCCGCGCGGAATGTATTTCTCCCGCCGGAACGAGACGCACCCGTTCCCTCCGTCGCCCGCGAGGGCGACGAGGTCCACCTCGTCCACGAAGGTCGCCTTGTAAGCCGGTGTGCTCATGTCCGCGATCGCCCGCGCCCGGGATGCAAAAGAGGATGGCGCCGTGCACGGGCCATCCTCCGGGAATGCTCCATTCGCCGAACCGTCTGCCCGACGGACCGACTAGACGACGTCCACGAACCGCCCGCGGAACCGGACGGTCCCCTCGGACAGGGCGAACAGGGAGTCGTCGCGCCCGCGCCCGACGTTCAGTCCGGCCTTCAACGGAGTGCCGCACTGGCGGACGAGAATCGTTCCGATGGTGACGGGCTGGCCGCCGAACTTCTTGACGCCGCGGTACTGCGGGTTGCTGTCGCGCCCGTTCCGCGTCGAACCTTGTCCCTTTTTATGTGCCATCACTGAACTCCCAATTGCCTGTGTTGCCTTGAGACGGTCTCGAACTCTTCCGAGTCCCTTACCTTATCGAAACCCCTCGTGCGTGTCAAGGGCGGTTTTCGCCCCATCGCTACTAGATACTTCAACTTTGATTTCGTGGGTTGTCAAACAGGTGAACAGGCGAGCAGGAGACCGCAGGCTCAATGGCGTTTTTCTCCTGTTCACCTGCTCAACTGTTCGCCTGCTCTGTAGTCTTTCGACATTGATTTTGCACTCACAAAAACAATGTCCAAAGACTACTACCGCATCACCCATTCCTTGTCGAGCTGCTTGACGGCGGTGCGGGTGCGCCCCGCCGCCTCGCCCGGAACGCGGTAACGCACCTGGAGCGTCTTGGACAGCACGACCGACGTCTTGGTGACCGTCTCGGTCTTGCCGGCCGGCGTAGTCTGCTCGACCTCCACCGGAACCGGCAGCGGGACCGTCGCGGTTTCCCCGCTCAGCCCGCCGATGAACACGTCGATCTCGCCCGCCTTGGGGTCGAAGTCCCGCCAGATCGCCACGCCCACCCTGGCGTTGTCCTCGCCCTGGAGGAGCTTTCCGGTGATGTTGGTCACGTCCAGCAGCAGGGGGTCGTTGGTGAGTTTCTTGATCGCGTCGAATGCGGAGACGGGCACGCCCTGGCCGGCGGGGGAAATCTCCCCCGTGTCGGTATACAACACGAAATTGGGCACGTAGATGACGTCCTGGTCGCTGCGGTTGGTCACGCGATAGACCAGGTACCAGTAGGTGCGCGCCTCATGCCCGGGCAGGGCGAGTGTGACGGCCTTGGGCGCCTGGAACTGGAAATCCAGTTCCCACGCGGTGGGAACCTCGGAGGGCTGGGGCGCTGCCGCCGGGGCCCAACCCGCCCACGCGAAAATCGCCAACACGCCCGCCGCGACAAGCGATAGGGTCAATCTCATGCCGTAACTCCTGAATCGCGAAGGAATCCGCTCGGCCGGGCGCAACACGCCCGCACGATTCGGACCAAGGTACGATCCGCCCGGGGCGAAGTCAACTGTCTGCGCGGGCGAAAAGGCGCGGAAATCGGCACTCCCCGGCCGCTTGCTTCCGCCCGGACAAGCGGGACGCCTGTCCTACAGGGATTTGCTTCCGCCCTCGCGCGCGATACGATAGGGGGGTGAGCCTCCTGCGGACACAAATCGGGCCGGTTCCCCCGCGCCATCGGGCCAGGGCGTTGCGGCGGCTGGGCGGCGGGACCGGCGCCTGGGACCGCGAGGACCGCCCGTGCCTGCTGTGGTGGGCGCGGCGGGCGATGCGGACGATGGCGGTGGCCATGATCGTCGCCGATCGCGGAGGAACGGGTTTTTTGCTGCACACGCCCCTCGGGGTGGTCGGTTCGCCGCGCGAAACCCTCGTCGCCCTGATCGGCGCGCTGTCCCGCGCGGCGCTGGCGGGATTCGTGCGGATCGTCCAGGCGCTGCCGTCGCCGTCGGACGCGGCGGAAATCGAAATCCTTCACGCCGCGGGCTTCGCCCGCCTGACCGAGCTGGTCTACATGCGCCTGGATCTGGCGCTCGCCCGCCCGTTCGTCGATTCGCCGGCTGTCCAGTGGCGCGCGTACGGGCAGTTCACCGACGACGAACTGGGCGCGCTGATCGCGCGGACCTATCGCGGGTCGCTGGACTGCCCGGAACTGTGCGGCGTCCGCGCCGTCGCCGACGTGGTGGCGGGGCACAAGACCAGCGGGGCGTTCCGCCCGGAGGCGTGGTGGATCGCGCAGCGCGACGGCGAGTCCGCCGGTTGCGTGCTGGTGAACGATTCGCCCGCGACGGGCGAGGCCGACGTGGTGTATGTGGGCGTGGCGCCGGAGCATCGCGGCACGGGCCTGTGCGGGCAGATGCTCCGCCGCGCCGCCGACCAGGCCCTCCAACGCGGCGCCGCGGCGCTGACGCTCGCCGTCGACGTGCGGAACGAACCCGCGCGGAAAGTCTATCAGCACGAAGGATTCCGTCCGACGCAGCGACGCGTCGCCTTCGTGATGCACAACGGCTCGGACACGCCGAAAGAACAAGTTGTCGGCGAAATGTGAACAACGTGTGGATGAAACATTTTTTTTTGCCCCAAACGTTCGTGACCGAAAGTCTTGAGCGGTGTGGATAAGAAAGCGCCGCGTTTGAAGTTGACCCCCTCGCATTCCACCGATACATTCTGTTCTGTCTTCGACGCAGTGCGGCGCAGTGGGTGACAATTCCAAGGCCGCCGAGGACGAAAGGGATTGGCTTCCGTCAGGTTTCCGGGACGCGAAGGATCGAACTTATGGATGGCTTGATGGTATCGGTACGCGCCGAGGCGACGTCGATTCGGGGCTTCATGACGGCGTTGCAGGAGCGGATCGGACCGCAGAAAATCAACGCGTGGTTCCGGCACGGCACGCGGGTGGAACTGCACGACGGGCAGGTGAAGGTCAGCGTGCCCAACCCGTTCGTGGCCAACTGGATCGAGACGCATTACCTCGGCGACATCGCCGAGGCGATGAAGGCGCAGACGGGAAAAACGCACGGCGTGGCGGTGACGATCGACCCCTCGCTGTCGGGCGATCTCCGCAAGACCCACCTGGACAAACAGGCGGAAATGGTCAGCAAGGTCACCGAGGGCCGCGCCCGCCCGCGCCACCCCGTCACGCCGGTGACGCTGCGTCACCGCCTGGAAGATTTCATCGTCGGCGCGAGCAACAAGCTGGCGTATTCGGCCGCCATGGCGGTCGTGGCGGGCGCCCCGGCTGCGTTCAACCCCCTGTTCCTCCACGGGCCCTGCGGCGTCGGGAAAACCCACCTGCTCCAGGGCGTCTGCGTGGCCGCCTCGCACGTCCATCGCGACGGCGCCCCCCTGCGCTGCCGCTACGTCACCGGCGAGCAGTTCACCAACGAGTTCATCCAGTCCATCCGCAACAAGAAGAGCGGCGAGTTCCGCGCACGCTATCGCAACCTCGACCTGCTCGTCATTGACGACGTGCACTTCCTTGCCGCCAAGAAGGCCACCCAGGACGAGTTCCTGCACACCTTCAACACCATCGACGCGGCGGGAAAGCAGATCGTGATGGCCTCCGACGCGCACCCGCGCCTGGTCGGCGAGCTCAACGAGCAACTCGTCAGCCGGTTCGTCGCGGGAATGGTCGTCAAGATCGAGCCCCCCGATTTTTCCACGCGGATGGAGATTCTCCGCCGCAAGGCGCGGACGCTGAAGCTGACGCTGCCCGCGGAGGTGCTGGAGTACGTCGCCCAGCACGTCCGCACGAGCGTACGCGAGCTGGAAGGGGCCCTGATCAAGCTGGCGGCGCTGGGCGCGATGGACGGCGGGCAGATCACGCTGCCCGTGGCGGTGGACGCGCTGGCCGAGCACCTGGCGCGGACCGACGGCGCGGTGACGCTGGGCGACATCGAGGCCGCCGTCGCCGCCCTGTTCGGCATCACCCCGGCCGACCTCCACTCCACGCGACGAACGCGAACCGTCTCGACCGCGCGGATGACGGCGATGTTCCTCGCCCGCCGGCACACGCGAATGAGCTACCCGGAGATCGGGCGTTTCATGGGCAAGAACCACTCCTCGGTCGTGCTGGCGGTGCAGCGCATGGAACTGCTGCTGCTCAACAACGCCCCGGTCGAGTGGTCCACGCCCGTCGGGCCGCGATCCCTGCCCGCCCAGCAGCTCGTGGACCTGCTCGGCGAGCAGTTCGCCTGACGGAACGGCGCGAACGGACGTAAGTTGCGCGAACCATCGGATGGAAGGTTGCACCAAGCCGGCTTCGGAAGGGTCCGCCCGCCGGGAGCCCGACGGCATGGAGGGCCGACGGCGCTCGAAACTGTGAGGGCGCGGGCATTTCCCGCGGGGCGGACGGGCCTGCGAAGCGGCTGCACCTGCCGGACGGCGCCGGCACGGATTCATCCCTCAGGGACGGGCGCCCGGGCAGGGAGGTCCGGGCGCCGTAATTTTTTCCCGCCGCGTCGCTACCGCGCCGTCACGTCCACGCACCGCAATTGCTTCTGGTCGCGGATCAGCAATTTGCCGCCGCTGAACGCCATCGGCGCCCAGACCTTCTGCCCTTCGAGCAGGTCGGCCTTGGCCAGTTCCTTGTATCCCGCGGCGCTGGCCTCCACCACGTGCAGGGCGCCGCCGTTCCCGTCGAGAATGTAGATCAAATCGTTGACGATGATCAGGTTTCCGCCCAGGTCGAACGAGGGCGACTTGCCCGTCTTCCACGCCGTGTTGCCTTCCAGATCCTGGCAGACGAGGCCTTTGCCGTCCCGGCTGGAGTTGCTGTACAGGTGTCCCTCGTACAGCAGGGCGTTGTGGATGTGCGAACCGGAGTTGCGGTTGCGGAACAGCTCGGTCGCTTGCCACGACTGGCCGCTGCGGGCGACCTTCCACATGGCGCATCCGGCGCCGTAATCGCCGGTGATGAAGAACCGCCCGTCGCCGATGGCCGTCACGCTGGGCACGGGGATGTTGCAGTTCCATCCGGTGTAGGACCAGAGGAGTTTCCCGTCCTTGACATCCGCGCCGACGATCCGGGTGCCGCCCTTGCCCTGGTTGGCGACCATGAGCACCTGGTCCACGCCGTCGATCGTCGTGACCAGCGGCGAGGCGTACTGCATCGAACCGAACGGTTCGGATTTCCAGACGAGCTTTCCGGTGGCCTGCTCATAGGCGGCCAGTCCCGCCTGCCGGCTCTGCGGCGCGACGATCACCCAGTTCTTGTACAGCACGGGCGATTGCGCCACGTTCCACTGCGGCACACCGCTCCCGAAGTCCTTCAGCAGGTGGTGCGACCAGACGGGCTGGTGCGTGGCGAGGCTCACGCAATGCAGGTGCCCGAACGGCCCGACGGTGAAGACGAACTTCTCGCCGACGGTGGGGGTGGTGCGCGACCCGGCATACTTGGGGTCGCCGAACCGTCCTGGCGCGGCGTAGGAATACTTCCACAGTTCCTTTCCGTCGGACAGGTTCAGGCAGCGGAGCACGTCGTTGTCGCCCTGGCGGTCCAGAAGGTAGACCTTTCCGTCCTTGACGGCAGGGCCCGCGAACCCCTCGCCCAGCGGGACGGTCCAGAGCACCTTGGGCCCGTCGGCCGGCCAGGACCGCGCGAGCTTCGCGTCGGTCTTTACCACGCCGGTCCGGTCCGGACCGAGAAACTGCGGCCAGTCGCCCAGCACGCAAGGAGTCAACGCCAGGATCGTCAGCACAAGGGAAATCAGCGTTTTCCGCATGATCGCGTCTCCGTAAAAATCACGCCTGCCGGGGTTCTCCGCACGCCGCGAAAAAAGGATAACGTCGCAAGGGCGTTATCCTTGCGGGAATTGTCGCCGAATCGTCCGGGCGGTTCAAGCCCGATACGGCGAATCCCGGACAACTCGGCCCTTGCCTCCGGGCGGCTGCTGCGGTAAGACGTTGCCCCATGCCCTTGTGGAGCCGTTGACCTTGTCCGAGTCGCGGGAAAAACTGTCCAACCGGCGCGCGTTCAAACGCGTCGACGAGAAGCGCGTCCTCCGCGCCTTCGCCGACCGCGGCGTGCGGAGCGTGCTGGACGTCGGCTGCGGGGTCGGAAACACCGTCGCGCGCCTGCGGGAGCTGGGCTTCGACGCCTGGGGCGTGACGATCAACCCCGACGAAATCGCCGCCTCGAAGGTCGCCGACCGCCTTTTCGCCGGCGACATCCAGGCGAAGCGATCCGTCCCCAACGCCCCGTTCGACGCCATCATCAGCCTGGACTGCCTGGAGCACCTCGAGAATCCGCTGGCCGCCCTGCGGAACATCAACGCGATGCTCCGCGACGGCGGGCTGTTCGTCTGCTACATCCCGCCGGAAAAGTGGATCGAGTGCGACTACCACGTGATCGTCTACACGCCCCGGCAGATGCGCTGGCTGCTGAACCTTTCCGGGCTGCGCCTGACGGACTGCCGCGGGCGGTACCGCGGAAAGGGCGTGACCTACTACTGCGTGAAGGAATCCGCCGGGCAACTGGAGCCCGGCCCCATGCGCTGACCGCCGCGAATGCCGGCGGCGGGGCGGAGGAGAATCGGAAATGGCAAAGAACGTTCGGTGGGGCATCCTGGCGATGGGCGCGATCGCGAAAAAGTTCGCCGAGGGGCTCCGCGACGCCCGCGGCGCCGAACTGGTGGCGGTGGGCAGCCGCTCGCAGGAAAAGGCCGACGCCTTCGGAAAGCAGTTCAACGTGCCGCGCTGCCACGGCAGCTACGAGGCGCTGGCGGCCGACGCCGACGTGGACGCCATCTACGTGGCCACCCCGCACCCGCAGCACAAATCCGCCGCCGCGCTGTGCCTGGAGGGTGGGAAAGCGGTGCTGGTGGAGAAGCCCTTCACCGTCAACGCCCGCGAGGCCCGCGAGCTGGTGGCGCTGGCCCGCGCGAAGAAACGCTTCTGCATGGAGGCCATGTGGACCCGCTTCATTCCCGCCATTGCCCGCGTGCGCGAGCTGATCGCCTCCGGCGCCATCGGCGAGGTGCGGATGGTGGCGGCGGACTTCGGCTTCCGCGGGGGCCTGAACCCCGAGGGGCGGCTGTTCAATCCGCGGCTGGCCGGCGGCGGACTGCTCGACGTCGGCGTCTATTGCGTCTCCCTGGCGTCGATGATCCTCGGAACGCCCGTCGCCACGACCGGCGCCGCCCACATCGGCCAGACCGGCGTCGACGAGCAGGCGGGAATGGTCCTGACCTACGAGGGCGGCAAACTGGCCGTCCTCTACACCGCCATCCGCACCCAGACCCCCGTCGAGGCGTCCATCCTCGGAACCGACGGGCGCATCCGAATCCACAACCCGTTCTTCAAGGCTTCCAGGCTGACGATCACGGCCGGCGGAAAGGACGAAACCGTCGAGATTCCCCTCCGCGGAAACGGGTACAACTACCAGGCCGAACACGTCGGGCAGTGTCTGCGCGACGGCAGGACCGAAAGCGACGTCATGCCGCTCGACGAGTCGATCTCGATCCTGGAGACCCTGGACGCCCTCCGCGCCCAGTGGAAGCTCCGCTATCCGATGGAGTGAGAAGTCCGAATTTTCCGCCGGCCCCTGTCCGGAACGACCGGCGGCACCATAGAAACAAGAGGTGAACGATGGCGATGGAGTATGGAAAGATTCCCGGGATCGACAAGCCGGTGTCCCGCCTGATCCAGGGCATGGTGATGGTGAGCACGGACCGCCTGGACGAGAGCTTTGCGCTGCTGGACGCGGTGCTGGCCACGGGCGTCAACACGTTCGACGCGGCCCACGGGTACGGCGGGGGCAAGGTCGAGCGGGCGTTCGGGCAGTGGGTCCACGCGCGGAACATCCGCGAGAAGGTGGTCCTGCTGGACAAGGGCGCCCACATGAACGCCGACCGGCGGCGCGTCACGCCGTTCGACATCGAGTCGGACCTGCACGACTCGCTGGCCCGCCTGAAGTTCGACTACATCGACCTGTACGTCCTGCACCGCGACGACCCGAGCCAGCCCGTCGGACCGATCGTCGAGGTGCTCAACAAGTACGTCGCGCGCGGGACGATCCGGGCGTTCGGCGGGTCTAACTGGACGACCGACCGCTTGGCCGAGGCCAACGAGTACGCCGACAAGCACGGGCTGGTCGGGTTCACGGTCAGCAGCCCGCAGTTCAGCCTGGCTGAGCAGGTCCGCGAGCCCTGGGCCGAGGCGGTGACCATCAGCGGCGCCGCCGGAAAGGCCCAGCGGGACTGGTACGAGCGGACGCGGCTGGCCGTGCTGCCCTGGTCGTCGCTGGGTTGGGGCATCTTCTTCGGCGACTTCCGCCGCGAAGACCTCGCCGACGCCGAGAAGGTCAAAAACTCGCCCATCCTCCAGTGCTACGGCACGAAGGAGAACTTCGACCGCCTCGACCGCGTCCGCGAGCTGGCGGCCCGGCGCGGCGCGTCCGTGGCGCAGGTGGCGCTGGCGTGGGTGCTCCGCCAGCCGATGAACCTCTTCCCGCTGATCGGCTGCCGCAGCCGGGAGGAAATCGCCGACTGCGCCGCCGCGGTGGACCTGAAACTGTCGGCGGGCGAACTGGCCTGGTTGAACCTCCAGGCCGACCGCCCCTGACCGACGCGACGCCGGGAAAGAATCTTTGACTTGCCCCCGGCTGTACTTATAATCGCGACCGGTACGCTCGCTTCCTGTCTGAGTCCTGCGAGAACGATTATGAAAAACCTCTCGGTGGGCCTGGTCCTGATCGCCGCGACGGCGTGGCTGCACGCGCCGGCGCGGGCCGACGACGCCGAGGTTCTCCCCGAGGACGCCCGCGTCAGCGGAAAGCAGATCCACGCCTTCGCCGACGACGGGAAGAACGTCATGGTCGTCCTGGGCGATTTCCGCCTGGTCCTGGGGCAGCGGATTTTCACCGGGCGCGACGCGGTTCTCTGGATCACCGAGCGGAAATCGGGCGACTCGACCGTCCGCGACTTCGCCGTCTACATCGAGGGCAAGGCCAAGGCCGTCGAGCCCGGCGGCGCCAGCACCACCGACA
>JAKPKY010000157.1 GCA_029553505.1 Planctomycetota bacterium | reverse complement strand
GCTCTGTGGGCGCTGTCCTGAGAGCAGCGCCTCCACGTCGGCTTCCACCACCCGTCCCACGCCCTCGCCCCTTCGGGTGATGACCACACGTGCGCCGTCGCCGGAGGGCGCCAGCCCGCCCGCGCCGGATATCGCGTCAAGAATCGTCGCGCCTCGGCGGAGCTCGAACTCACCAGTGCGAATCACATGCCCGGCCACCTGCACCCTGATACGCCCGGACGGGATGTACAGTATGTCGCCCGGAGCCAGCTCTGGGTTCTGCTTGATGTCGCCTTCGAAGGCCAGGCGGTCATCGGCCACCGATAGCCGCAGGGCGTCCTCCACGCGCTCGCCGCGATATAGCCGCACCTGGGCGAGATCCGCCTTGGCTGACGGCCCACCGGCCATCGCCAGTATCTCCATGACGGTCATGCCCTCGGTGTACACATACACCCCCGGTCGGGCTACCTCGCCCATCACCGCCACCTGCCGGCGTGTGTCGGGAATGAACACCACGTCGCCATCGGCAAGAGAGTGCCCGACATCGCCCCCGCGCAGAGCCTGGTCGAGGTCGACGGTTACCGACGGACCCGACTTGCCCGCCGGGATCACCAGCACCGACCGCCCGTCACCGTCGGCTGCAAGCCCGCCCGCGACGGCTACTGCGTCGATAACCCGTGCTCCGACAGGCAGCTCATATGTGCCCGGCCTCGCGGCACGTCCGATCACGCTCACGCTTATCATCCGCGATCCAACGCTCACCACGTCGCCCGGGTTGACCGCGGGATTATCCGTTACCTTTCCGGAGAACAGCACCTTGCCGTACCCGATGGGCTGCGCCGACCCTTCCGCGAGCGCGCCGTCCTTGTACACAGTGACACTCTCCAGCGACGCCCTAGCAGTGGTGCCGCCGGCAGCGGCTATCGCGTCCAGGAGTCTTGCCCCACGCGGAAGCCTGTAGGCCCCGGGACGCGCCACCTCTCCCAGCACCAACACCTGCCCGCGCAGTTCAGGGACGAACACAACGTCTCCGTCTGCCAGCGCCATGGCAGGCCTACCGGATAGCGCAGCGTCGACGTCCAGCGTGAAGGCCTCTCCCTTGCGGGTAAGCGCCACGCTAGTCGCGTCGCCATCAGTCCTTACGCCTCCAGCCACGGCCATAGCGTCCAGGATAGTCGCATCCGGCTGCAGCTCGAACGCTCCGGGCCGAGTCACGGCTCCGATCACGTTCACCGAAATCATCCTGCTCGCAACGACAATCACATCGCCCGCCCGAACCTCGGGGTTGTCCCCCGCGCCGTCGGCGAGCAGCGATCCTGCGGTCCCGATTGATATGTAGCGCGGATCGGCAAGAATCCCTTCAGAGAATATCGAGACCTTCTCTAGCGACGCCTTCGGGGTCACTCCGCCCGCGGCGGCTATGACGTCCAGGACGCGCGCTCCCTTGGAAAGCCTGTATGACCCCGGACGGACGACTTCGCCCAGCACCACGACCTGCCCGGGCACTGCTTCCGGCACGAACAACGCATCGCCATCTTCGAGCAGCGGCATCGGCGCAACTGGCGGTTTCCCCGGCTTCTCACGGGCATCGAGGGCCGACGTCACGTCGATCTCCAGGGAAAAAGCCCCTTCGCCCATCTTGCGCGCCAAAGCCACCCGCGTTCCATCTCCGGCAGACGTCACTCCGCCAGCGGCGGCTATAGCATCCAGAGCGGTCGCTCCGCGCCGCAGCGCCACCTGGCCCGGCCGGGCCACAAAACCTGCAACATACACCCGGACTTCCGTTCCGGGCACAACTATCACCGAACTCGGCTCGATAGCGGGGTTAGCCTTGATATCGCCATCGTAAACCAGGCGATCGTCGGCGACCTCGAGATCAACTCCATCGGCTGGGTCGCCCGCGCGGTACACCTTCACCCGCGCGAGATCCGCCGCATCGAGGGGCCCCCCTGCCGCGGCTATGGCTTCCATCAGGCGAGTGCCCTCATCTACGGGGTAGACTCCTGGACGGGCAACCGCCCCGAGCACCGCTGCCTGCTGCTTACGGAGCTTCTCGGGAGCTTCGGGGATGTAGACCACATCGCCGTCGGCCAGCGCCATGTTGGCTTCGCACTTCGGGTCGCGGCCCAGAGCATCGAGATCGATGCCGGCAGTAACACACCCAGCGCCGGCATCGGCGCCCGCCGCGCGCGCGCTGGTTCCCCGCGTCAACACTACATTCTTCGCGTCGCCCAGGGCCGACGCCCCGCCAGCGACGGCTACGGCGTCGAGCAGACGCGCACCGGCAGCGAGTTCATACACCCCAGGTCGCCCTGCCGCGCCCACCACGGTCACGCCGATCATGCGGGACCCAACTACCACGATGTCGCTCGCCCCAAGCGTCGGGTTGGCAGCTCCATCCCCCGCGAACAACACCTTGCCATGCCCGATGGCAGCCCCGGCGCCCACGGAAGCGTCCCCGCCCGCGTAGATCGTCACATTCTCCAGCGACGCCCAGGCACTGAGCCCCCCTGCCGCAGCTATCGCGTCGGCAAGCTTGGCCCCTCGGGGGAGTCGGTACGCTCCGGGCCTCGCAACCTCGCCCAGCACCACTACCTGCCCGGAAAGCTCCGGCACGTACACCGTGTCGCCGTCCGCGAGCTCAAGGCCAGCTGCTTCGCCCGACAGGATCGCTTCTACATCTATCTCCATGACGCGCAAGGCATCTGGGCCGCTTTGGCCCCCATCGCCGCCGCGCCTGGTCACTACCACCTTCGTGCCGTCTCCGGCTGCGGATACGCCGCCAGCTGCGGTGATGGCCTGAGCCACGTCCGCGCCACGTTTGAGCTCATAGCCTCCCGCGCGCTGCACATGCCCGGCCACCTGCACCCGTATCCCGGCGGACGGCACTACGATTACCTGTCCCGCCGTCACGGGCGGATTGGCCTTGATGTTGCCCTCATACACCAGCGATTCGTCTGCTACCGCAAGGCTGAGCGCGGTCAGGCCGCCCTGGCCTTCATATATCTTCACCCGGCCAAGATCCGCCTTGCCGGTGGGGCCGCCCGCCGCGGCGAGCAGGTCCATCAAAGTCACGCCCCGCCCCGCTGGGTACACCCCCGGCCGGGCCACCTCGCCCATGATCGCAACCTGCTCTCGGGCCTCCGGCACGAACAGGGCGTCCCCGTCGGCAAGCAGCGCATTGGCATCGAGGTTCGGGTCGCGAAGCAGCGCGTCTGCGTCCAAAGTCACCGAACCGGGCTCAGATCCCTTGCGGCTGTGCACTACCGAGCCTGCGTCGGCGCCGGAGGCTAGGCCCCCCGCCGCCGCTATGGCATCCGCAACACGCGCCCCCGAGAGCAGCTCATACGCGCCCGGCCGGGCCACTCGCCCAACTACGCTCACGTATATCGCGCGCGAGCCCACAACCACCATGTCGCC
>JAKPKY010000147.1 GCA_029553505.1 Planctomycetota bacterium | reverse complement strand
GGTCAATACTGTGTCAGATAGGGCGGCAGGGGGTCAACCATTAGATGACAGCGGCTTGCCAGCCGCCACAGCATTTCTTCGCGCGCCTGCTGGCACCCGGGGTCGCGGTAGCGGTTGCAGCGCTCCCCGGGGTCGTGGCGCAAGTCGAACAACTGGCCGTATCCGGGACCCGCCGCGGGGAAAAGGTTGAGTTTCCAGGAGGCGGTACGGATCGTCTGCACCGCGCCGTAGGGCCCGAAGAGCTTGCCGAAGAGCTGCGGCGCGAGATCATACATGTCGGCATAGGCATCGTCGTGGCCGATTGCATTGTGCCGCCGCAACGCGTCGGACCAGTCGCGTCCCTGCACGCCGGGCGGCGTCGGCACGTCCAGGAGTCCCAGGAGCGTCGGCATGACGTCGGCGAGTTCGACCAGCCCGCTCTCGCGCCGCGGCGGCAGCGCGCCGCCGGGCAGACGCAGCAGCAGTGGCACGCGCAGCACCTCGTCGTAGTGGAGCGACGGCTTGCGCAGCAGACCGTGGTTGCCGAGAAATTCGCCGTGGTCGCTGGTGAAGAGGATCAGCGTGTCGTCGGCCTGGCCGGAACGTTCGAGCGCCTCCATCACCCGCCCGACCCCGTCGTCGATCAGGCTGATGCTCGCCAGATAGTGGTGGACGATCCGCCGTTGCACGGCTTCGGAGAATCCGTCCATCTCGCCGATGGCGGCAGCGATCGGCTGCGGAATGGCGGAGGGATCGACGCCATTCCGGGATTCGGGCAGCGGAATCGACGCGGCGTCGTAGCGATCGATCTGGTCTTGCGGGGCCTCAAACGGATGGTGCGGCGCGATGAACGAGCAGAAGGTGAACCACGGCTGGCGCGCCGTCTGCGCGACGATGAAATCGGCCGCCTGTGACGCGATGAAGGTCGTCGGATGAAAGGCGCTGGGATAGGGGGAGGTCCAGAGATCGCCGGGCGCGCCCGGCGGCAGGTCGCGGCGCGGTTGCGCGTCCGACAGTTCCGGCGCTGTCCGTTGCAGCCACTCCCGGAAACGCCCCTGCAGGATGTCTTCGCAGCC
Source organism: Planctomycetota bacterium (assembly GCA_029553505.1). Taxonomy (GTDB): domain Bacteria; phylum Planctomycetota; class Phycisphaerae; order SM23-33; family SM23-33; genus UBA12270. Next base: position 233 of record JAKPKY010000147.1, on the reverse strand, counting down.
GACGTGGGTCTGGAAGCCGTAGTTCGTTTTGCAGGGATCGTCGGGAATGGGGGGGATCTGTCCGTCGGCGGCGAACCGGCGCCAGTCGAGGATCGGCACCTCCTCGTGAAGCTGGTTCCTGGTGTATTGCTCGGGCGTGAGGTGGACCTTGCCGAAGGCGGCGGTGCGGAACCCGTGGCGCTGCAGCACTTCGGGAAAGGTCGTCTCGGCGGGCGGCAGGACGCCCATGCCGC
>JAKPKY010000146.1 GCA_029553505.1 Planctomycetota bacterium | reverse complement strand
TACGCCCGCACCAACTACGTCTACCTGACTTATTCCGAACCCCCGTCGGAGCCCGATGTCGAGTTCGCATCGAGCCTCGCGCTGGCGCGCGCCAAACTGGTGATCCAGGGAAACTCCGCGCGCCTTGAGGGTCTACAGGTGCTCTGGCGGCAGATGCCGAAGGGCCTGGGCGGCCAGTTCGGCGCCGCCATCGCCTTCGCGCCCGACGGCAAATCGCTGTTCCTGACGGTCGGCGACCGCCAGCGCATGACGCCCGCCCAGGATCCGAACCAGGAGCTGGGCAAGATCCTGCACCTGACCCTCGACGGCAAACCCGCGCCCGGAAATCCAGGCGCCGGCAAGACCGGCGCCAAGACGGTCACCCTGATCGCGCCGCCGCGCGACACCGAGGTCGCCAAGACCGCCCCGGTGGTGAAGACCTATACCTATCCGGGCGCCAACCCGACGCCGTCGGAGGTCTGGAGCAGCGGCCACCGCACGCCTTATGGCCTGGCCTTCGCGCCGGACGGCCGCCTGTGGGAAGTCGAGCACGGCCCCAAGGGCGGGGACGAGCTGAATCTGATCGAAAAATCGAAGAACTACGGCTGGCCGGAGGTCTGCTACTGCACAAACTATAATGACGTGCCCAACCCCAGCCATGACACCCGGCCGGAGTTCGAGAAGCCCAAACTGTACTGGAACCCGGTGATCGCGCCCGGCAACATCGCCTTCTACAAGGGAACCATGTTCCCGCAGTGGAACGGCAACGCCCTGATCGGCGGGATGGCCAGCAAGACCCTGAGCCGCGTGGTGATCAATGGGGCCAACGCCACGGCCGCCGAGCGGTGGAACGTCGACAAGCGCGTGCGCGACGTCGCCATCGCGCCCGACGGCGCCATCTGGCTGGCCGAAGACGCCAATCCGGGCGGCCTCTACCGCGTGACGCCGAAATAGGCGCGGCGCGCAGGCCCGTTCGGCCTAGAGCGCGTCGTGGAAGATGATGCCCAAGGTGTGCCGCTGTCCGCGGTGCAGACGGCTCACCCCGTGACGCAGCCTGACCTGATAGTCGCCGCGTCCGCCCGCGACGGGGCGGCTGTTGACGGCGAAGACCACCGCGTCGCCCTTGCGCAGCGGGATGACGGACACGCGCGTCTGCATCCTGGGCCGTTGCTCGGTGATGACGAACTCGCCACCCTCGAAGTCGTCGCCGGGCTCCGACAGCAGGACGCAG
>JAKPKY010000144.1 GCA_029553505.1 Planctomycetota bacterium | reverse complement strand
GGCCTGAGCGCGCGGCGGCGCCGCGCGCAGGACCCTACGGTGCTGCGACCAGAGAGCCGACGCGCACCGTCGCGCCGTGCGCCGAAACACCCGCGGCCGTGGCGTTGATGCGGATGTCGCTGTTCCTGACGACGGTGGCGCCACGCAGATCGACCACGCCGACGTCGACCTGCCCCGGCATGTCGGGTGTCGAGCTGCTTTTCTTCCGGCCCAGGAAACCCTTGCTGCTCGAACTGCCACCCTGCTTGCCCTCGGCGTGGACGCCGCCGGCAACCGCATCGATGTGGATGGTCGAGTTCTCGAGCCGGGGAGCGGCGGCGGGGCCAGCGGCGCGAGCCGGCGACGCCTGCGCCAGACAACAGCCGACGGCGAGGCAGATTGGAATGAGCTTGATTTTCATGGCCTTCTCCAGACAGTTGGCGGACGGACGCAGAACACGCCGTCACCTGCGCACCTTACAAGAAGCGCCAGCGTCCTAGAACAAGATCGTTGGTGCGCTTGTCGCCGGCAACTCGTACCGTCAACCTCATGACCGGGATTCCTCATCCCGGCACGACGAGCGAGGTTCCGCCATGTGTATCCCAGTCCCGCAAGCTGCATTCCATCCTTCGCGCGCGACGGCGCGCACCGGCATCGTTCTCATCGCGCACGCGCCGCTAGCCAGCGCTTTCGCGCAGGTCGCCGGGCATGTTCTCGACGGCAGCGCAGCGGCGCTGGCGGCACTGGACGTCCGCTGCGACTGCCCGCGCGAGGAAGCCGCCAGCACGGCGGAGACACTCGCTGCCAGCATGGGGTGTGCCGAACTACTGGTCCTGGTCGACATCCACGGCGGACCGACGCCGTGCGCCGTCGCCCAGCGTCTCTGCGAGTCCTGGGGCGCGCGGGCGCGTCTGCTCGGGGGATTGAACGTGCCGATGCTGCTCACGGCTCTGGAATGCAGCCGCCTGGAAGTCGGTCGCCTGGCGCAAGTCGCCGCCGAAGCGGGGCGCCGCAGCGTTGTCGACGGCCTGCCGTTCTGATTCCGCGCATCGCGTTCATGCCCTGCGTTCACGGAGGAAACCATGCCCTACCACGCCCTTATCGCTGCCAGCACCTTGGCCCCGCTGTCCGGCTGCGCGACCTTTCGCGGTAGCGAACCGATTCACCCGCCTGCCGGCGATCCACGCCATCCCGCGCTCGTCGCCGAGCTGAGGCCGGAGTTCCGCTGGCGGCCCCCGGTAGGCAAGGAGTTCACCTACGATCTCATCGTTCTGCGCGCCACGAAGTGGTCAAGTGGGCCGCGCACCGACTGTGAGAGCGACGACGAGTCCGGGGCTGAAGGAACCCGGGGATCTCGCCCGACCCGCTGGCCGTCGCTCCCTCTGGAGCAGGCAGCGTATTTCCGCGCCGGCCTGCGCGAAGCCACGCATCGGATTGACGTCGACCTCGCCCCGGACACAAGCTATCTGTGGTCGGTACGCACTCGACAAGGCGACCGGGTCTCCGGGTGGGCTTGCTACGACTATCGCACCCTGACTCGCCCCGTTGCCTTCGGCGATCCCGTTGTGCGCCCCGCCGGCTTTGGCTTGCAGTTACAACTACCGATTACCGCGGTCTTTCCCAAGGAAGCCAACTCGTTCTTCGTTTTCAGAACGCCCAACCACGAGCGGCTGGTAGGCGACTCGCGCGGGAAGTAGCCCCTGACGACGAGCAGGGCGACACGGGAGTGTCGACGGGATTATGTGAGGGTTAGGATCCGCATCCGAGGGCAGGCCGCCCGCGCCCGGGCACCGGCGAGCTTGACAGCGCGCCCTCGGGCAGGGTAAAAGTCGCGCATGCTTCAGGTGTCCCGACGGTGTCTTCCCGAGGGATGAAATGGGAAGCCGGTGCATCTGGCCTGTCTTGCAGGCCATGACCATCCCGGCGCTGCCCCCGCAACGGTAAACGAGAGCAAGGATCTGCAGTAAGCCACTGTGCCAGTGCACGGGAAGGCGCAGGTTCAGGGAGACTTCCTCGCTCGTGAGCCCGGAGACCGGCCTGAGAC
>JAKPKY010000142.1 GCA_029553505.1 Planctomycetota bacterium | reverse complement strand
CACGCCTTCCGGCTTGAGGGTCACGATCGCGTCGGGGCTGCGCTCGGCGAGAAGGAACGGTCGGAGCATGGACTGGCCCCAGACCTGGACGGTCACGTACAGTCCGAGGCCGACCATCAGGGCCGTCGCGCAGCCGACGGTGCGCCACAGACCGGCGCTGAGCTGTCTGGACAGCAGGCGGGGGTTCAGCCCGAACAGCGCCGCGGCCGGACGCCCGAAGAGCCGCTCGCAGGCGACCACGAGGACCGGCATGACCAGCGCGAAACCGATAATGGCGGCCAGGCAGGTCAGGGGCAGCACGATGGTGGTGCGGGTGGGTTCGGGCACGAGCGACGTCATGGACAGGACGGGGTTGGCTGCGATCATCGCCAGTCCTACGGGGATCGTCCAGAGCAGCGGCCTGCCCGACCGCACCAACGGCGTGCCCTCCATGCCTTCCAGCGGCCGGCGGCGGGAGGCAAGGAACGCCGGAAGCACCGCTGCCGCCAAGGCCGCGCCGAATGCGGTCAGCGCGCCAAGGCCCAGCCACAGGCCAAGGTGCAGCGGGACAGACTGACCTGCCAGTGCCGGAAGGGCGGCGAGGGTGTGCCGCATGAGGCCCCATCCGACCGCGACTCCCGCCAGCCAGCCCGTCAGCGCCAGCAGGAAGGCCTCCGCCGCGATCAGGCCGACCAGTTGCCCGCGCGTCATGCCGATCGCGCGAAGCATCGCCAGTTGCCTCGTCCGCTCCGCCAGCCCCATGTTCAGCGTGCTGAAGACGATGAAGACAGCCGCCAGGATCGCCAGGTTCCTGCTGGCGTTGCGAAGCAGCGGGAAGAACCCGCCGCCGGACGGCCTCATCATGCCGAATTGCCCGGCGGCTTCGGAAATGTCCTCGCTCGTCTCGACGTGGACCGGCTGGCCCGTCCGCGCCGAAGCCTTCTGAAGCGCGTCGGCGAAGTCCTCGACCGACGAGCCCTCTTTGAGATCCACCACCACGCGGTTCACGTCGGGCCGGTTGCCGGTGAGCTTTTCGTACGCCGCCGGCGAGACGTACATGCCCGCCGACAGGCTTCTTCCGGCGTATGGCGCCTTGATCACGCCGCGAATCCGCACCTCGTGCCGGCCCGTGGGGGTGAGGAGCTGGAACGTCGCGCCGATCGTGTCCGCCGGCGGGGGGGGCGGCTCTTCCATGTCCGGCCTGCCCGGGCCCGGACCGCGCGGCCCTGCCCGCGGGCCTCCGCTCGGCGCGAGCCGCCGGACCTGGCGCGCGTCGATGACGACCTCGTCGTCCGCGGCGCCCGTGACCCATTCGCCCAGCAGCATCGGGTATGGCGGGTCGGGGCAGGCCGTCGCCATCAGCGGGCTGTTGAGCAGTTGTCCCGGCGAGTACGCAGCCAGCCGGAAAATCTGACCCGATTGACACGCTTCGACGCCCATTTCGGCGCACTCCAGCAGGCCTTGCACCTCGCCGCGCGAGCGCAGCCAGGACAACATCTCCTTGCTCATGCCGGGTAGCGGAGGCCGGGCGCCGAACTGGCGGCGATTGGCCTCGACGGCTGCGGGCGAGCCGGCAACGACGATCAGGTCGAACCGACCCAACGCGCCGGACGCCTTCCGCGCCGCCAGGTCCGCCTGCGCGATCGCCACGTCCTGCCCGCCGACCACGACGATCACCATCGCCACCGCGGTGATCATCGCGCCGAAGGCCAGCAGCGTGCGAAACCAGTGTCGCCGCCAGTGGGCGGCCAGCAGTTTGACCGTCAGGCGCATGCGTCGGCCCCCTCGTTGCGATCGAGAATCTCCAGGAACCGGACCCCCAGCTCGCGGGCGGAGTCGTAGGCGGACGTGTCCAGGGTTTCGACGATCCGCCCGTCCTTCAGGACCATCACCCTGTCCGCCCAGACGGCCACCGCCGGATCGTGCGTGACGGTGATGATCGTGCGTCCATGCTCGTCGCAAAGCCGTTGCAACAGCTTGCAGAGATTGCGGCTGCTGGCGGAATCCAGGTTGCCCGTCGGCTCATCCGCCAGGATCACCGTCGGGTCGGCAATCATGGCGCGTCCGATGGCCACGCGCTGCTGCTCGCCGCCGCTCAACTGGTCGGGGCGATGGCGCCTCCGATTCTCCAGGCCGAGGGTTGTCAACAGCGCGTCGATCCTGCCGTTGGCCGGCGCTCGTCCCCTCTCCAGCAGCAGGGGCAGCCTGAGGTTGTCCTCCACCGTCAGCGTCGGGATCAGGTTGTACGACTGAAAGACCATCCCGATGTGCCGGCGGCGGAACAACGTCAGCCGGCGGTCCTTCATCTCCGCCAGGTCCTGGCCTGCGATGACCACGCGCCCGAAATCGGCCCCGGTCAAGCCGGCGATCAGGTGGAGCAGGGTGCTCTTGCCCGAACCGCTGGGACCGATCACGGCCACGTGTTCGCCCTGGCGCACTTCCAGGGAAACGTTGACCAACGCGTTGACTCGGCTCTTGCCTTGTCCAAACGACTTGCCGAGATTCTGGACCTGAACTGGAGGCAGGTCTTGCGCTGTCATCGTCATGGTAGGGAGTCTCCTTTCGCCGGTTCCGCCACTCCTGACCTTTTGCAAGCGCCGTGCCACGCTCGATCTTCCGCTGCCGGGGGGCGGAGGGACCCCAAACGGCCAGTCGGGTCGGCCTGCGCTGTCACCGGGCCCGCGTTTCCCTTCCTGTCTTGCACAGGTTGTGTTCATCGGTGATGCGTCCCTGTGCAGCCGGCCGGCTGGAGAACCGGCGCCCAAGCCGGTATACTCTGTCGTGCCGAGAGGTTTCTGTCGGTTTTGAAACGGCTTGACGGCGCGATGGGGGGGGGGATCGCGACAGTTCCTCCCTGGGTTTCCAGGAACTGGCACGGGAGGTGCAGAAGGGGATGTCGCCATCTTGCGGACAGCCGGCAGAGGAAGAGAGGCAGGATATGCGATTGTCGATACGGCTTCGGACCATCCTCGCCCTGAACGTCTTCGTGATCGGCCTGTCGATCCTCCTGGGCTGGATCGCCCAGGACGTCGCCGGGCAGGTGGTGGAAGAGCGATTCGTCCGGGAGATGGTCGACAGCGCCTCGGGCTTCCTGAAGGGCAAGAGCTTTCCGCGAAGCGACGCCATGATGGGCTATCTCCGGGAGCTGTTCCACGCCGAGTGGATCGCCTCGGAAGACCCGGGCGACGACATTCTCGGCTCGAGCCTTTCCGAGCCGCTGACGGAAGAATTCCGCGAGCGAATGCCGGCCCTGGGGCGGTCCGGCGTGGTGCAATTGGGCGGGCAGAGGTACCGGGTCGATTCGGCGGACCTGCAGACCGACGCGCAGGCCGTTCGCCCGACCCGCAACCGTCTCTACATGCTGGTTCCCGACGCGCAATTCCAGCAAGCGCGGCAGCGGGCGCGGGGACGGGTGGCCCGGTTCGTCTGGCCGGCCGCCGCCGCGGCAACGGTTCTGGCGATCCTGCTGTCCTTCTCCGTCACCCACCCAATCCGGCGGCTGGCGAAGGAAATGGACCGGCTGACGGACACGGACAACGTGTCCGACCAGGCAAGGCGCGCCAGCACGCGCGGTCCCAGGGAGGTCTCGCAACTGGCGAGATCCTTCTGCGAATTGATGGACCGTCTCTCCGCCGCCCGCCGGCGCGTGGCGGAAAGCGAGCGCCTGGCCACGCTGGGCAAGATCTCCCTGAGCGTCGCCCACGAACTGCGGAACCCGCTCAGCGGCATCAAGATGAACGTGCGCGTCCTGAAGGACCGGGCGGACCTGAAAGACGATCCCGGCATCGACGCCATCCTGCGGGAAATCGACCGCATGGGCCTCTATCTCAACGAATTGATGACCCTCGCGCCGGGCGACGGCTCGCTTGACCGCGAGCTTTCCACGGCGCCGGTGAAGTTGTCGGACCTGGCCGAGAGCGTCCTGACGATCCTCTCCGGCCGATGCCGCCACGCGCGGGTCGTCGTGGAGCGGGATTTTCCCGCCGGCGAGCCGTCCGTCCTCGCCGACGGAAACCAACTCCGCCAGGTGATGATGAATCTCATGGTCAACGCCGTCGAGGCGATGCCCGGCGGCGGAACGATGACGCTGCGCATCCAGCCGACGCCGGCGGCGCTCCGCTTTTCCATCGCCGACACCGGCAAAGGCGTGCAGGTGCGCGCGGAAAATCTTTTCGAGGCTTTTTCATCGGGCAAATCCAACGGGGTGGGCCTGGGGCTGTACCTGTCCAGGCAGATCGTCGAGCGCCACGGCGGGCGCATCGGCCATGACAGCACCCCGAGCGGGGCGGTATTCTGGTTTGAACTGCCGATCCAGTCCGCCTCCGAAAATCCTCAAGCCGAACCGACCGAACAGGCAGGAAGCGAACCGTCATGAGGAACCACGAAAAATCCATCCTGGTCATCGACGACGAAGATTCGATCTGCCTGGCGTTCCGGAGGTTCTTCGAGGACCGCGGCTGGCGAGTGCTCACCGCCGCGAGCGCCGACGAGGGGCTGGCGACGTACCTTCAAAGTCCGGCCTGCGTGGTGTTCCTGGACGTGCGCCTTCCCGACCGTAGCGGGCTGGACCTGCTGGAAGAGCTGACCGCCCAGCAGGCCGACGTGGTCGTCATCACGGCCTATGGCGGATTGGACACGGTCATCCGCGCCCTCCAGGGCAAGGCGTACGACTACCTGGTTAAACCCTTGGACCTGGACAAGGCGCTGGCGCTGGCGAATCGGATCCGTCAGGCGCGCAGCGAGCCCGGCGCGTCGGGGGCGGGCCCCGCACGGGAAAGTCGCGGCATGTTGATCGGCAACTCCCCGCCGATGCAGGAGGTCTACAAGCTCATCGCGCGGGCGACGGCGTCGGGCTCGCCCGTCCTGATCCAGGGCGAGACGGGCACGGGAAAGGAACTGGTCGCGCGGGCCATCCACCAGTTCAGCCCGCGGCGCGACGGGCCCTTCGTGGCCATCAACTGCGGGGCGATCCCCGGCAGCCTGATCGAGAGCGAGCTGTTCGGGCACGTCCGCGGCGCCTTCACCGGCGCCGAGGCGGACCGCGCGGGCAAGTTCGAATCGGCCGACGGCGGCTGCCTTCTGCTGGACGAAATCGGCGAGCTTCCCCTCGACGTGCAGGTCAAGCTCCTGCGCGTGCTGGATACGGGCGTCGTCGAGCGCGTCGGCGCTTCCCGCCCGGTCCGCCTGGACGTGCGCATCCTCGCGGCGACCAACAAGAACCTCGCCGACGAGGTGCGGCAGGGGCGCTTCCGCCAGGACCTCTACTACCGCCTGGCCGTCCTGCCCATTTCGTTGCCTGCTCTGCGGGAGCGGAAGGGCGACATTGCCTTGCTGGCGGAGCATTTCCTCCAGGCGACTGCGGCTGGGTCGGCGCCGACGGCGTCCCTGAGCCCCGGCGCTCTGGAAGCCCTGGGGAATCATCCCTGGCCGGGGAACGTGCGGGAATTGAAGAACGCCATCGAGCACGCCGCGGCGCTCGCCCCGGGGCGCGCCATCCGGGAGGAAGACCTGCCCGAGTCCGTCCGGCACGGCGGGACGGGGCACGCACCCGACGAGGCCGCCCTGCACCGGGTGGTCGTCGACTACGCGACCGCCCTGCCTGCCGAGGCGGGCCGATGCAGCCGCACGCTGGAGCAGGCCGAGCGGGCCCTGATCGCATACGCCATGAAACGCCACGGGGGCAATCAGTCGGAGGCGGCGGCCTATCTCGGCCTGCACCGCAACACGCTGCGAAACAAGCTTCGCCACCTGAAAATCGAAACCGGCGACGACACGCCGTAGCTTGTGCGGTATTGGTCCACGGCTTGCGCGGTACAGGAAACCCGGAGACATGCATCCGGCCGCGACCGGCGCATGGATTTTCCCATACGCCCGTGGCGGTTCCCTTTCGGGTGTCTTATAGTTTGCATTCGGCTCGGGGACAGTCTCCAGGCCTCGACTGCGGTTCCAATGGATTTCGCCGCCGGATCGCACGGCGATCCGACAGGATTCGAGCCCCAGGCGTCCGCCCGACGGCTGGGGCCTCTCCGTAAGGGAGTCACGCAAGATGCCTGATCCCGCGACACCGCGCAGCCGGCACGTGCTCGAGGGCGTGCCGCGCGTGGGATTTTACCCCGATGTGCGCCACCTGAAGCCGAGGCGCGGGCCGGAGGATTTCATTTTCCCTTCCTGCATGCGGGCGGCGATGGAATATCTCGGCCACGGCGAGCACGACTACATCCACTTCATGGGCGTCACCGGCGCGGGGTTCTACCTGAACTGGAAGGACGGATGGCACGACGACAACGGTGCCCTCTACTTCATGGCCCCGTACGACGAGCACCTCAAGCTGTTCCAGTACGCCTTCGACTCGACGGGCTACGCGATGGACTTCGCCGCCGTCAAAGGCCCCGGCGGGCTCGACGAGGCCGAGGTCCGGCGGCGAATCCTCGCCAGCATCGACGCGGGCAAGCCGGTGATGGCCCACGGAGTCGTCGGACCGCCGGAGACCTGCCTGATCTGCGGCTACGACGAGGCCGGCGACGTCCTGATCGGATGGAGTTTCTTCCAGTCGCACCCGGGCGTGGCCGAGGCGATCGAACGGGAGCCCAACGGCATGTTCCGCAAGCGCGGCTGGTACGCCGACACCTGGGACCTGTTCGCGCTGGGCGAGCGCGGCGAGCCGGCCGATCCGAAGACGGTGCGGCGGCGGTCGCTGGCGTGGGCGAGCCGGGTCGTGCGAACCCGGGAAACGTGGGACGGGCGCACCAACAACGGACTGGCCGCCTACGAAGCCTGGGCCGGCCACCTGGGGCACGACGACGAGATCGCGACGGACGCGGCGCACTGCTTCGGCGTGCACGACGACGCGGTGGGCGTCGTCGCCGAAGGGCGCTGGTACGCGTCGAGATACCTCGCCCGTCTCGCCGCCGACGAGCCGAAGATGGCGGGGCGTCTTTACGAAGCCGCCGCCTGTTACGCGCGCGAGCACGACCTGATGTGGGAGGTCTGGAAATGCTGCGGCGGAAACGGGCGATCCCCCGAGCACGTGCGCCGCTTTGCCGATCCCGATACGCGCCGACAAATCGTCGAACGGATTCGCAAGGCCCAGGCGGAAGACGCCAAGGCCATCGAACATATCGAAGCGGCGCTGGCCGCCGTGGGGACCGAACCCTGAGCGCGAGGCGGGAAATGGAATCACAAGCATTCATCCGACACGAGACTCCCGCCGACATCGAGGCGATCCCGGCCGTCAACTTTCACGAAGCGTTCCAGGCCACCGGCGGGGATCGAAAACGACCACGGTGCGGGGCCGGGCTGAGGCGCGTATTCGATCCAACGACGAAACCAGGAGGAACCTTACGATGATTCCAGCGAGACTTCAGGAAATCCTTTCGGCCGCCCTGGGCGGCGCGGCGCCGTCCCGCGACGACTGCGTCCGGCTGCTCTCGTTCGCGGAGACCTCCATCGAGGCGGGCATGATCCGCGCAACCGGCGATGCGGTGTCGCGCAAGCGATTCCGCAACGAGGCGATCCTGCTGGGCCAGATCGGCATCGAGACCTTTGCCTGCCCGGCCAACTGCCGGTTCTGCGTCTTCGGCAAAGGCCACACGCAGTTCCCCGAGACGCGACTGACGACGGACGAGATCGTCTCGCGTGCGCAGACTTTCGCGTCGGGCGGAGACCTGTACGCCCTGTTCCTCATGACGATGCACGAGTTCGAGATGGATCGTCTTCTGGACGTCGTCGCCGCCGTTCGGGCGGCCATCCCTTCGCACACGCAGATCGTCGTGAACATCGGGGATTTCGACCGCGTCCAGGCCGGGCGGCTGCGACAGGCCGGCGTCGATGGGGCCTATCATGTCTGTCGCCTTCGCGAGGGAATCGACAGCGACCTCACCCCGGCCGACCGCAAGCGGACGTTCCGCGCCATTCGCGACGCCGGCATGGACTTCTACTACTGCTGCGAACCCATCGGACCGGAGCACACGCCGGAGGAACTGGCCGACCAACTGCTGCTGGGCGTGGAGTACGGATGTTTCCAGCACGCGGCGATGCGACGGGTTTATCTGCTGAATTCCCCGTTGGCCGGACGCGGGCAGATCACCGAGTTGCGCCTGGCGCAGGTGGTGGCGGTCGTGGCGCTGGCGTCAATGGCTTGCCCGGAAACCGACAACATCGCCGTGCACGAGCCAAACCTGATCGGACTGACGTCGGGCGCCAACGTCGTCTATGCCGAAACCGGAGCCAATCCGCGCGATGCGGCAACGGACACATCCGGTCATCGTGGTCTGGATATCGCCGGCGCCCGGAAGATGCTGCACGAGGCAGGATTCACAGCGCTGCGCCGAGGCGATGGTTCGACCGTCCCCTTGATCCCGGAGACCATGCGGCAAGCTCCCGCTCAATGCTGACCCTCATTGGCATCAGCCGCTCCATCGTTCCCGGTGCCGGTCCCGCCGAACCTGCGGCAGCCTGGCCGTCAACTTCCGCAGGGATGATCAACCAGGCGCGTTGCCCGTCGCCGCAACCTTGGCCAGCGTCGCAGCGGGCGAAGTCTCGGCGGGGCGACAGGTAAGGTGCGACAAGTTTCCCGGCGACAGTTCCCTTTTTCTCTTTCAAGGTCTTGCGGGGTCAAGAAACGAAGACCTGAGATCTGCGATTTGCCGGATGAAATGGATCGCACGACTCCCATGGAACCGACAGCATCTTGATGATAGAGTCTCCGCGGGATTGCCCGTGTGACGGAAGCGGCCGTCATCCGGGTCGCCACAAAGTGGTAACAGGATCGAGAAGGGAAGCGGTTCGCCGGTTCATACAACATGAAAAACAACGAATTCGTATTTCACCTGCTGGCAAACGCCCACCTGGACCCAGTCTGGCTGTGGGATTGGCGCGAAGGGCTCAACGAAGGACTGATTACCTGTCGCACGATCCTCGATTTGATGGAGGAAGACCCGGAACTGACCTTCAATCGGGGCGAGGCGTCGATTTATCAGCATATCGAGGAGACGGACCCGGCCCTGTTCCAGCGGATCGCCGACTTTGTCCAGGCGGGGCGGTGGGACGTGGTCGGCGGAACCTACGTGCAGTCCGACGAGAACCTGCCGGCCACCGAAACGCTCCTCCGCCAGTATGTTCGCGGACAGGAGTATTTCCGCTCCCGGTTCGGAAAGACGATTGAGGTCGGATGGGCGGCGGACTGCTTCGGCCATCCTGCCGGGCTGCCCGAGATCCTCGCCGCCGCGGGAATCCGATACTCCGCCTTTACCCGCCCCTTCCCCTCGCGGTTGCCGATCGCCAAGCCGGCGTTCTGGTGGGCGGGGGCGGCCGGGTCGCGCGTGCTGGCGTATCGGCCCGGCTGCGGGTGGTACGGCGCGGATCGCCAGGAGATGACCGCGCGCCTGGACCAGACGCTCGCCCAGGCGCCGTCGTACGGGCTGCGGAACCTCGGCGTGTTCTACGGATTGGGCAATCACGGCGGGGGCCCGACGCGGCGGCAGCTTGCCGACATTCGCGCGTGGGCGGCGGCGCACCCGGAAGTGCGGGTGGTCCACTCCACGATGCATCGTTTCTTCCACGCGCTGGAGGAAGAGGCGCAAACCGCCGGGGCGGATTACCTTCCGGTTCACAAGGGGGAATTGAACTTTTCCGAGCGTGGCTGTTACAGCGCGCTGGCCCGGCTCAAGCATCCTTATCGCCGGACGGACGCCCAACTCCGTCGCGCCGAAACGACGGCATCGGTCATCGCGGTGCGCCTCGACCAGCCGGCGCCCGACCTGTCCGACGCCTGGGACACGGTCCTGTTCAACAGCTTCCACGACATCCTGCCGGGCTCCAGCATCGAGCGGGCCTCGGATGAGCAGATCGCGCACCTGGGCGGCGCGTTTCACGCGGCGCAGGCGGCGGAGTTCCGGGCGATGAACGCGCTGGCCGCGCGCGTCGACACGCGCGTCGCCTCGCCCGACCGCCCCGACATGCCCACCGGCGTTCCGTTCCTCGTCTGGAACCCGCATCCCCAGCCGTTCGACGGCTACGTGGAACTGGAAGCCTGCCTGGACTGGCGCCCGATTTCTCAGTATCGCTTCCGCATTCAGGAACTGCCCGTGCGCATCCTGGACGGCCGGGGAAACCCGCTGCCGTTCCAGTTGGTCGAGGAGGAAAATCAGGCAATGCACGACGTTCCGTGGCGGAAGCGCGCGGTGGTTCCGGTGACATTGCCGCCGGCTGGATGGACCGTCATGGAAATGGCCTGGGTGGAAGGCGCCGCGGCGCCGGTCGGGCCGGCGGCGCCGCTCAAGCCCGCCGTTTACGTCGGGCCGGCCATCGACAACGGACTGCTGCGCATCGACACCCATTGCGGGGCCCGGGGAATCCGAATCCTGCGGAACGGACAGCCTTTGCTGGGCGGGACCGGTTTGTCGGCGGCCGTCTTCGACGATCCCTGGGGCTCCTGGGGCGGGCCGGAAACCGATCCGACGGCGACGGACCTGTCCTGCCTCAAGGAATCGTGGAAGGTGGCGGATGTTCGCGTTTTGGAGAAGGGCCCGTGGCGCGCGTCATTATGGGTTCGGCTGACGGGGGCGCGGTCACGCATCGACCTGACGCTTCGTCTATATGCCGGTCTGGACGAGATCGAGGTGCTGGCGCGGGCGTACTGGAACGAGCCCTTGGCGCGGCTGAAACTGCTGTTCCCTGCTGCCGACCTGGCGGAATTCGAGGTTCCCGGCGGGCGCGTGCGGAGAACCCCTTGCGGGGAAGTGCCGGGCAATGGATGGGTGCGACTGCACGGACCGCAAGGGCCCGTCCTCGGTTTCGCCAGCGACGCGCTCCACAACTTCGACTGCAAGGACGGCGTGTTCCGCGCCACCGTGGTCCGCTCCAGCCGGTACGCCTACGGCGAAAAAGTACTGGAGGATCGTCCTTGGCTGCCGGCGTGCGACTGCGGGGAGTACAAGTTCCGCTTCCTGCTGACGGGCGGGCAGGGGAACCTCGCCCACCAGTCCGTCGTCCTCGAGCAGCCGCCCGTGACGCTGCCGGTTCCCGCCACGGAAGGCGACTTCCCACGCGAGGGCTCGATCCTGCGGATCGCGCCGGAAGGATTGCGCCTCCTGGCGTTCAAGCAGGCTTGCGATGGCGAGGGATGGATTTTGCGTCTCCAGAACACCACCGACGAGGCGCTGCGTCCGGCGCTGACGCTACTGGGCAGGAATCTGCCGCTGGCGGAAGTCCCGGCCGGTCGGATCGCCACGTGGCGAATCGCGGTTTCCGGGGAAAACCTCGAAGTCTTCCCCTGCGACGCCCTGGAACGTCGCCTCGCGTCGTAGGGGCGGAACGTTGCGGTTCGTTCACGGCCTTCGCACGCGGCTCGAGCTGGATCGACTGGCCGATGACGGATCGCAAACTTGAAACCGGAGATGTGGTATCCTGTGCGGCTTCGGATTCTTTTTTAAGGTTCATGGGCTATGGCGGTCAAACTGGCAGGCGTCTTTTCCGATCACATGGTCTTGCAGCGGAATATCCGCCTTCCGATCTGGGGCTGGGCGGACCCCGGCGAGAAGGTGGTCGTGTCGCTCGCGGGGCGCACCGCCAGGGCGACGGCCGGCGCGGACGGAAAGTGGATGGCGAAGCTGCCGCCCCTCCCAGCCGGCGGCCCGTACGAACTGACGGTGGCGGGGCGGCCCAAACTCGTGCTCAGGGATGTGATGATCGGCGAGGTGTGGGTCTGCTCCGGGCAGTCCAACATGGAGTGGCGGGTCGCGGCGTCGAAGAACGCCGCCGAGGAATCTGCCGCCGCCGACTACCCGAACCTCCGGTTCTTCTCCGTGCCCCTGAAGGCCGAAAATGCGCCGCAGGGCGATGTCCGCAGCGCCTGGGAGCGATGCTCGCCGGAGTCCGTGAGCCGCTTTTCCGCCGTCGGATATTTCTTCGGGCGCGAGATCCATCGCAGGACCGGCCTTCCCGTCGGGCTCATCAACGCGTCCTGGGGCGGCACCTACGCCGAGGCGTGGACCAGCCGCAAGGCGCTGATGAGCGAACCGCTCTTCCGCCGCGTTGTCGAGGAGTATGAGTACGAGTTGGCCCATCCCACCGAGGCGCTCAAGGAACTCCGCGCGAAGCAGGAGGAATGGGCGGCGAAATACGAGATCAAGGACGTGAACAACGTGGGCGAGGCCGAAGGATGGCACGAGCCCGGTCTGGCGGCCGACGACTGGAAGGAAATGGACCTTCCGCGAAACTGGCAGAGCGTCGGGCATCGGCACAGCGGCGTGTTCTGGTTCCGCCGCGAGGTGACGCTGCCGGACGACTGGGCGGGGCGCGACCTGGCGCTGGGCCTGGGCGCGCTCGACAAGTCGGACGTGACCTACTTCAACGGCGTCCGCGTCGGCAGCCTGACCATGGAGCAGACTCCGGACGCCTGGTGCACGTCCCGCGCCTACACCGTTCCGGGCCGGCTGGTCCGGCCGGGGCGGAACGTCCTCGCCGTCCGCGTCTTCAGCAACATTTACGAAGGCGGATTCATCGGCACGCCGCAGCAGATGCGCCTGGCGCGCGAGGACGGAAAGGGCGAGCCCGTCCCGCTGGCCGGCCCGTGGCGGTACAAGATCGAGGCAAACTTCGGGCTGGTTCCCCCTCCGCCGCCGAAGCCCCGAGGGCCGGGAAATCCCAACTCGCCGCACATCCTGTTCGACAGCATGATCCACCCGCTCCTTCCGTACGCGATCCGCGGCGCCATCTGGTACCAGGGCGAAAGCAACACCGCCAACGCAAAGGACTACCTCCGCCTGCAATGCGCCATGGTCTCCGACTGGCGGCGGGCCTGGGGCCAAGGCGACTTCCCCTTCATCTGCGTCCAGC
>JAKPKY010000263.1 GCA_029553505.1 Planctomycetota bacterium | reverse complement strand
CTTAAGAGACGCAAACCGTGGGGCTAACGGAGATGAGCGCCCGTTGGCCTGGTATTCCGGTCGCTCCTCCGCCGGAATTTCGCGGAAATTGCGGCCTCACCATCGAGAGGGGCCTCTACCAAGGCGAAGGGCGATGACGGTGCCTTGAGCAAGCAACGTCACGCCCTCTTTTTTTGCGCTCATTTTGCCCGCCTTCTCCACCGGCGCGCCCGCAATCGGCGCGCTGCCTCTGGAAACTCGCCGCCCCCCGCCCTATCATCTTGCGTTCCCCGAGACACGAAAGGGCTGCGAGATGGCCAAATACACCATCGGCCTGGACTACGGAACCAACTCCGTTCGCGCGATCGTCGTCAACACCGCCAACGGCAAGGAAATCGGCGAGGCGGTCTGGAACTACGCCCACGGGACGGCCGGCGTGATTCTCGGACGCGACCCGAACCTGGCACGCCAGCATCCCGCCGATTACGTCCGGGGCGCGGAAGTCGCCCTGACCCGCGCCCTCGCCGCCGCGAAAAAGAGCGTCAAGGGCTTCCGGCCCGCCGACGTCATCGGCATCGGCGTGGACACCACCGGCAGCACGCCCATTCCCGTGGACGCCGCGGGCAAGCCCCTGGCGTTCGACAAGCGGTTCGCGAAAGACCCGGCCGCGATGGCCTGGCTGTGGAAGGACCACACCGCCGTCGCCGAGGCCGCCGAAATCTCCGACCTGGCGCGCAGGACCCGCCCCCACTACCTCGCCAAGTGCGGCGGAACGTACAGCAGCGAGTGGTTCTTCAGCAAGATTCTCCACTGCCTGCGGACCTCGCCGAAGGTCTTCGAGGCCGCACACACCTGGGTCGAGTGCGCCGACTGGGTTCCGGCGATGCTGACCGGGACCGAAGCCCCCGAAAAGCTCACGGCCTGCATTTGCGCCGCCGGGCACAAGGCGATGTACCACGACGCCTGGGGCGGATACCCCGACGCGGAATTCCTCGGCGCGCTGGATAGCCGCCTGGCGGCGCTGCGCGGGCGGCTGCGGGCCAAGGCCGTCGCCATCGACACGCCCGTCGGCGGGCTGTCCGACGCCTGGGCGAAGAAAACCGGTCTGACGCCGGGCATTCCCGTGGCCGCCGGCGCGTTCGACGCCCACCTAGGGGCCGTCGGATCGGGCATCCAGCCGGGAACCCTCGTCAAGATCATCGGCACCAGCGCGTGCGACATGATCGTCGTTCCGCGGGACCAGCCGCTGCCGGACATCCCCGGGCTGTGCGGCATCGTTCCGGGCAGCATCCTTCCGGGCTTCCACGGACTGGAGGCAGGCCAGTCCGCCGTGGGCGACATCTTCAACTGGTTCGTGAATTACCTTCAGCCGGGCGGGAAAAAGGCCGGCTCGCACGAGGAACTGACCGCGCAGGCGGGGAAAATCGCCCCCGGCGCTTCGGGATTGCTCGCGCTGGACTGGAACCACGGAAACCGGACGATCCTCGTGGACCAGCGCCTCACGGGCCTGCTGCTGGGCCAGACGCTCTACACGACGGCCGGAGAAATCTACCGCGCGCTGATCGAGGCGACGGCCTTCGGCGCCCTGACCATCATCAACCGCTTCGAGGAATACGGCGTCCGCGTCGAGCGGATCGTCGCGTGCGGGGGAATCGCCGAGAAGAACGCCCTGCTGATGCAGATCTACGCCGACGTGACGGGCCGGCCGATTGCCGTCTCCCGCTCGGCGCAATCGTGCGCGCTGGGCGCGGCGCTGGCCGGCGCGGTGGTGGCGGGAAAAGCCGCCGGCGGGCACGAGACCTTCTCCGACGCCCAGCAGGCCATGACCGGCCTGAAGAAGAAAGTCTACAAGCCCTCCCCCGCCGCCCACGAGGTGTATCGCGAACTCTACAACCTCTACCGACAGCTGCACGACTGCTTCGGCACGAACGCCTGGAAAGGCGACTGCTCCAACGTCATGAAGCGCCTGCTGGAGATCCGCGCCGCCGCACGCCGGTAGCATTGGTCCTTGCATGACAGGCGTTCCGAATCATTGTCAATTGACAATGGACGATTGACAATTCCAGGAGCCGGGTGTCGGGTGCCACGCACAACTCCGTTGTGCGTGCTCGCTCCATACCTTCAACTGCAAGCCTCTAGGATTCTTCGCCCCGAAGGAGCGCGCTGGGTGCCACCCTCAAGCGCTGTGTGCTTGAGGGTGTTCTTATGCCCCGAAGGGGCGGAGGATTGTAGCCACGGGTGGAGCAAGCCCGCCGCAGGTGGGCGCAGCGCAACCCGTGGAGAAGGTTTATTATAAAAATTCTCCCGCCCCGCCAGGGGCGGAGGAATGATGCGAATCTTCCTTCGCCCCGGCCGGGGCGAAAATACAAGACAATCCTTTCCACGGGTTCCGCGTCGTCCCGCCGCAGGCGGGACTCCGCTTCACCCGTGGCTACACCCCGCTGCCCCTTCGGGGCAAAACCCATGGACAGGCGCCAAGATTCATCCTCTTGCCGTTTCGGATTTGTTTCGGATTGCTTGCCCTGTCTTCGATCCCGAGGCCTCAGACCGAGGGGAGCAAAGTCGAAGGGCGGATTTGTGATTTCGGATTTGAACGAAGCCCTCCCGCGGTCACGCGGGGAAAGACGCACCCTCACCCTGCCCTCTCCCTTGAAGGGAGAGGGATTTCCGGCGACTCCTCTCCCTGCAAGGGAGAGGTCGGCCCGAAGGGCCGGGTGAGGGTGCTTCACCCAATCCCGCGAGCAACAAGTTGCTCGTCCTGTTCGCCGCCGATACAATCCGGTGCGGACAGGCGACGTTTCGCAAAATCCCAGGAAACGACAAGGCCATGCTGGAAGAACTCAAGCGACAGGTCTGCGACGCGAACCTCCGCCTGGCGGCGGAGGGATTGGCCCTTTTCACGTGGGGCAACGTCAGCGGGATCGACCGCGCCGGCGGGCGCGTGGTCATCAAGCCCTCGGGCGTACCGTACGAAGGCATGAAGCCGGAGCACATGGTCGTCGTGTCGCTGGCGACGGGCGAGACGGTCGAGGGCTCGCTCCGCCCCAGCAGCGACACGCCCACCCACCTGGCGCTCTACCGGGCGTTCGGGCGCATCGGCGGGGTCGCGCACACGCACAGCCTGTTCGCCACGGCATGGGCGCAGGCCCGGCGGGAGATCCCCCCCCTCGGCACGACACACGCGGACCACTTTTACGGCCCGGTGCCGTGCACGCGACTGCTCTCGGCCGGGGAGATCGCCGGCGAGTACGAGTCCAACACCGGAAAGGTGATCGTCGAGCGGTTCTCTCAGCTCGACCCGGGCGCCCTTCCGGGCGTGCTGGTGGCCGACCACGGCCCGTTTTCCTGGGGCGACTCGCCGGAGCAGGCGGTCTTCCACGCGAGCATCCTGGAGCACCTGGCGAGGCTGGCGGGCGAGACCTTGCGGGTCGATCCGTACCCCAAGCCCGTCAGCAGGGAACTGCTCGACAAGCACTTTCTCCGCAAGCACGGCCCGCGGGCGTATTACGGGCAGAAATAGGCCGAAGGGGGAAGGTCAAAGGCCGAAGGGGGAAGGCCGAAGACCGGAAACCGAGGACCGGAGACCGAACTTACCTTACCGGCTTTTTTCCTTTGGCCTTTCCCCTTTGGCCTTCGGCCTTTCCTTTGCCCTCTCTTCCCATTCTTCCCGTCGGCGCGTAGAATACGT
>JAKPKY010000131.1 GCA_029553505.1 Planctomycetota bacterium | reverse complement strand
TCCGTGGGCGGAGATGTAGTCGATGTCGGCCGGCGCGAGCGAGGCGTCCTCGAGGGCGGCTCGCATGCTGGCGGCCGCGCCGGCGCCCTCGGGGTCCTGGTCGGTGATCCGGAACGCGTCGGCGCTGCTTCCGTATCCGATGATCTCGCAGAGAATCTTCGCGCCGCGGGCGCGGGCGTGCTCGTACTCCTCGAGAATCAGGATGCTCGCGCCTTCGCCGAGGACGAACCCGTCGCGGGTCATGTCGAAAGGTCGGCTGGCGTGGGGAATGTCGTCGTTGCGCTGCGAGAGGGCGGTCAGGCGGTTGAAGCCCGTCACGCCGTAGGGGTGGATCATGCTGTGCGCCCCGCCGGAGATCATCACGTCGGCGTCTCCGCAGCGGATGAGCATGGCGGCCTCGCCCAGCGCCTGCGTGCTGGCGGCGCAGGCGGTCAGCACGTTGACGGCCGGGCCCCGAACGCCGAACTCGGCGGCCAGGTGGGCGCAGACCATGTTCGATTCCTGCTCGGTCTCGCGATGGAGGGTCATCCGCTCGAAGGCGAGTTGGGCCCACTTGCGGGTGTCCACCTTTCCGTCGGTCCAGGAATCGACCAGCACGCTGGTGAAGTTCCAGAAGTCGAGGCTCCCCTCGCCGGAGCCGAGGTAGATTCCGGTGCGGGTCCGGTCGAGGGCGGCGAAGTTGGCCAGGGCGGACTGTTTCCACGCCTCGACGGCCGCCGCCAGCGCAAACCGGCAGTGACGCCCCGCGTACTGATGACGCTGGGCGTCGGGCACGTGCTGGGCGAGGTCGAAGTCCGTGACCTGCGCGGCGAACGTGGTGGGGAAGCGGCTGGCGTCGAACAGTTCGTTGACGCGGATCCCGCTGCGGCACTCCAGCAGCGCGCGCCAGGTGCTCTCGACGTCGTGGCCGAGAGGGTTCACCGTTCCCATGCCCGTGATGACAACTCGTCGTCTCATATCTTCGCCAAAAACCGTGTTCACGTCGATCCGCGCGGCGGCGCGGTCAGCCTTCGTATCGTTTCAGCACGCAGGCGGCGCTCTGTCCGCCGACCGTGAACGCTCCCGTCACGGCGTAGGTCAACGGCGCATGTTTCGTTTCGGCCGAAAGGTTCAGCCCCACGCCCTGCGCGGCTGTGGCAAAGTGAACCGTCGGGGGCACTTCCTGTTTGGACAGCGCCAGCGCGGCGGCCGCCAGTTCCACGCCCCCGGCGCCGGCGAACATCGAACCCGTGGCGCCGGTGACGGCGACGGCAGCGGGGCGGGACACCGCCTGCCCGAGCGCCTGCCGCCAGCAGTCGGCCTCGGCCGCGTCCTCGTCCGGCACGCCGGTTCCGTGGGCGACGATCAGGTCCACCTGCTCCGGCGCGATGCCCGCGCCGTCCATCGCCTTTCGGGCGGACAAGTCCAGCGAGCCGGCGCCGAGCTTCCGCACGTCGATGCCGGTCGGATCGCAGGCCGCGCCGAAGCCCACCAGCTCGGCGTAGATTTTCGCGCCGCGCGAGACGGCGCGGTCCAGGTCTTCGAGGATCAGCAGTCCGCCGCCTTCGCCGATGACCGTTCCGTCATGGTCGCGGTCGAACGGGCGGCAGGCGGTCTCGCCGTCGCGCGGGCTCAGGCGCCCCAGGAGCTGCTGTCGGAGCAGGCCCATGGGATTGAGCTTGCTCTCGGCGCCTCCGGCGACGATGACGTCGGCGGCGCCGCGCAAAATCATCCGGGCGCTCTCGCTGACCGACAGGTGTCCCGAGGCGTCTCCGCAGGTGATGCAGTTGCTCGGCCCTTCCGCGCCATGGATGATCGTCACGTGGCAGGAGAGCATGTTCGGAAGGTACTTCAGCAGCCAGAGCGGCGTGAGGTTGCTCATTCCGCTCTCGCCCCAGGCGTGCAGGTCGAACTTTCCGTCGCGCACCGCGCTGGCGGCGGCGAGCCCCAGCTCATCCAGGTCGCTGCAGATCAGCCCCGCGCCGATGTTGCAGCCGAGGCGGCGGGAGTCGATCTGGGGGTTGGACTCGTCGATTCCCCGGGTGACGATTCCGGCGTCGCGGAAGGCCAGGTCCGCCGCCGCCACCGCGATCTCGATGTCGCGGGCCATCACCTTGACGGCCTTACGGTAGCTCTTGGGAACGTAGTTCCGCGCGGAGAAGTCGTCCAACTGGGCCGCGGCGCGGCAGGGGAACTGCGAGGCGTCGAACCGCGAAACTTCCCGGACGGCGGATCGCCGCTCCTTCAACGCCTGCCAGAAGGCTTCTGCCCCGACGCCGGCGGGAGTGACCACGCCCAGCCCGGTGATGGCGACGCGGCGCTCAGCCATCGGCGCCCTCCAGCAGGGGGGCGACGAGGCGCTCGAACTGCCCCGTGAAGACGAAGTTCTCCTCGGGGAACTTCACGCCGGAGAGGTTCTGGTCGATGTGCGAGAACATCAGGTCCACCCGCGCGAAGGGCTTTCCATTCTTCAGGAGCGTTCCGCGGGTGGAGGCGGCTTCGTCGGCCAGCGTTTCGATCTCGGCCTGGAAGGTGATCTGGTCGCCGGGGACGACGATGTCGTCGAACTCGGCGCGGGCGACCTTGGCGAGGATGACCTTCTCGCGGAAGTTCCGCGCCTGCCCGACGAGGATTCCCGCCGTCTGCGCCATGCCCTCGATCATCAGGCAGGCCGGATGGGTCGGGAACGCCTCCCAGCAATCATGGACGTGCTCCTCGGCGAGCGAGACGTTCTTGATCGCCACGGCCCGCTTTCCGGGCACGAACTCCAGGAACTTGTCGATCCAGATCCAACGCATGGTGATTCCGGTTGTGCGGCGCCATCCCGTCGGGATCGGGAATTTCGGACGGGGCATGCCCGAAACACCCGGGCCGCCTCCAGCCGAACCCCCACCCGTCGCGGCGGTCTTACGCGACCTTGGTCTTGACGTAGTTGACGATGGTCTGGACCTTGAACAACTCGGCCATCTTGTTGACGTCCGGGTCCTTCTCGAACTCGCTGAAGTCGGCGTGCGGCATCCGCTCCTTGAGCTGCTTGAGGCCCGAGTCAGTCAGCCGACCGTTCTGCACGAAGTCCGGGTTGTTCAGGATGTTGTCCGGGAACAACTCCCCGCGCGGAATCTTGATGCTGAAAGCCTTCTCCAGGCGGAAGACGATGTCCAGGAAGTCGATGGACTCGGCGCCCAGGTCGCCGGTCAGGGTCGCCTCGGGGGTGACTTCGTCGTCGTCCACGCCCAGGGCGTCCACCAGCGTTTCCTTGACCTTCTCGAAGACGTCCGTTTCGCTCATCGGCATGGGCTCGGTTCTCCTTGTCAGCCGTCGTTGCCAGTTCGTTCGGCCCGTCCGCGCACTGAGGCGGAAAGGGCTCTCATGTATAGAAAACTCGACCCGTAAAGTCAACGGGTTTGACTGCGGGGGCGCCTACGTCCGGGCGGCCTCCAGGGCCTCCGGACCATGAATCAGGCGGAAGACCCGGCGGACCTGCTCCAGGACGGCCGCGTCCGTCGCCGCCAGCGAACGCTTTCCGTCGGCCAGGTTGAAGCTCCGCAACTCCAGGCGGGCGGAAACCGTCTGCGTGTCGCCGACGAAGCCGGCGGCCTTGAACTTCGCCGTCTCGTCATCGAGCGTCATCGCCTCGACTTCGCACCGCAGGATGTTCCCGGGCGCGACAAAGCTGGCGTATCGCACGTTCCGGGCCGCCTGGAGCACCACCATGCTCCGGGAAAAATCCTGCCGGACGCGCGTCAGCCAGGCGGCCGACTGCGTCAGCGCCTCGAGCATCATCACGCCCGGAAGCACCGGGAACGCCGGAAAGTGGTCGGCGAGATACTCCTCGGCCAGCGACAGCGCCTTGGTCGTCACGATCCGCTTTCCCGGCTCGATCGACTCGATTTTGTCCACCAGGTGAAACTTCATGCCGTAGTTCCCTTGCGATTCCCTCGGGAGGGACTCCGCCTTTTATTCGCCGCAACGCGGCAATGCAAGAGGTTTTTGGTACAAGCCGCCGAACCTTGCTGCGGAACCGCTCTTTCCCGTGATTGTCGTTTCGCGGAAGGGGGAGATGAATTTCGGAATTCGGATTGCGGATTTCCTCCACAATTGCGCCAATCCGCATTCCGCATTCCGCACTCCGCAATCCAATCGCCGTTTGATTGTATTGTGGGCGGGTTCCGCTTACCTGAAACTCCGACCCGAAGGGCGAGGCCGTTACGACGATTTGGCCAGGCGGACGAGGATGTCCAGTCCCTTGGCGAGCTTGTCGTCGTCGGTGGCGTAGGACAGGCGGAAATGCGTGTTCCGGGCGGAGAAGACGTTTCCGGGGATGATCAGGACGTTGTTCTCGATGGCTCGGGTGACGAAGGCAGTGGCGTCGCCGCCGGGCGCGGGGACGAAGGCGTAGAACGCCCCGGCAGGGCGAACCAGCCCGAAGGTCTCGCCCAGGGCATCGGCGACCATGTCGCGCTTGTGCCGGTATTCGGCGACGAAGGCGGACATGTCGGTCTTCATCGCCACGAGGGCGGCCGCCTGCGCCATGCTCGGGGCGCAGACGAAACTGTACTGCTGAAGCATCGTCATCTTCTCGAGGATCGCATGCGGGCCCGTGCACCACCCGACGCGCCAACCCGTCATCGCGTGGCTCTTGGAGAAGCCCCGCATCAGCAGCGTGTTCTCGTACAGTCCGGCCATCGAGACGAACGGATGGTCGTAGCAGAAATCGTTGTAGATTTCGTCGGACAGGACCAGCAGGTCCCTTTGGGCGGCGAGAGCGGCGATGTCCTTCAACTCCCGCTCGGTGTAGACGACGCCGGTGGGATTGGCGGGGGAGTTGAGGATCAGCAGGCGCGTGCGGTCGGTGATGGCGTCGGCGAATTTCCCGACGTCAGGGCGGAAATCAGGGTATAGGTCGACCGGGACGGGCTTTCCGCCAGCCATGTTTACCAGGTGCGAATACATCACGAAGTAGGGATCGGCGAAGACCACCTCGTCGCCATGGTTGACCAGCGTCAACAGGGCCAGCAGCAGCGCGCCGCTGGTTCCAGAGGTGACGAGAAAGGCGCGATCGTCGTTCCAGCCGAACTCGCGCCGGCACAGGTCGGCCAGGGCGGCGCGCAGCTGGGGCGTGCCCTGGGTCTGGGTGTAGCGGTTTTCCCCGCGACGGATGGCGGCGATGGCTTCTTCCTTGACGGGGTCGGGCACGTCGAAATGCGGCTGGCCGATCGAGAGGTTGATCGGGTCCTTCATCTTCGCGGCCAGGTCGAACACCTTGCGGATGCCCGAGGCGTCGAGCAGCCTGAGCCGGTCGGCGATCTGGTGGCTCTTTCTCGTCATGATGCCTTTCCGAACTCCCCGGGAACGGACAGCCCACCCGTTGGGGTGGGCTGTCGCCTGCTTGGGAACCGTGGCGTTCGACGAAACGCAACGGTTATTTCTTCTTCTTGTCTTCCTTGGCGGCGGGCTTGGCGGCAGGCTTTGCGGCCTTGGCGTCGGCGGCAGCAGCCGCGGGCGCTGCCGCGGCGGCGCCCGGCGCGGCGCCTTCGGCGGCGGGGGTCTCTTCGGCGGCCTTCTTGGCCTTATGCCCCGCCTTGGAGTGGCGCACCTTCACCTTGGGAAGGCCCATCGGGCTGTCCTTCGTCGGGTCAAACTTGCCTTCTTCCATCAGGGTGGCGATCCGCTCCGTGCGGCTCAACACGCTCCGGGTTCGGGTGATCCCACCGCCGGCTCTCAACGTCCTGTCCATCGACATACCGAAAAACTCCTGGCACGAATGCTCATTCACTCGTGGTGGCCAACGCCACGGTCCTTGTGTCCACTCGCTCCGAACGCGGAACGTCAGTTTCCTTCTCGAATCAGCACGAACAGCGGATTGCGGGCCTCGAACCGGTATTTCCCGTGCCGGTTGAAGTAAATCGCGCCCAATCCGTCGATTTTGCGGGCGAAATCGTCGTTTTCCAGACCGGTCTTCCGCTCGAACGGTCGGGCGGCCAGCACGCCGTAAATCTCTTTTCTGTCCGGCATCGCGAATTTCCGCACGACCGCCTGCTCGCCGTTGGCGGCGAGGAACGCGGCGATCTGTTTTGCCTGCGCCTCGTCGGCGGGCGTCAGCCCCGCCATCTTCTGCACCAGCAGGTAGTGCTTGCCCGCGACTAGGCGGGGCGGTTCGGTCGGCGCCGGCGTTTCCGGCGAGGCCGGGGCCTCCTTCGGCGCCAGCGACTGGCCCAGGAGGAACGCCCCGAACAGCAGCGCCAGAAGCACCAGGAACGCCACGCAGCAGGTCGTATAGTTCAGCGAGAGCGTCAACTGTCCCGCCGAGGTCGTCACCGCCGGTCGAAGCCCGCCGGGAGCGCGAGCGGCCGTCGGGCGCGGCTCGGCGCTCGGCGGCGGTTCGGCCTGCGTCGGCGCAAACTCGCCCGGCGGTTCCGTTTCGCCTCCCATCCAGGCGGGCACGTTCAGCCGGGGGTCGCTCCGTCGTTCCTTGTTCTTCGAGATCACCTCGAAGAGGGCCACTGCGTCTTTCTTCCTGGACACTGTGCGCTCCTCGCCGTGCAGGCTCCGGCAGCACCTGGCCTGTTGGGAAACGAACGAATGCTATCCGGACCGCGCCGCGATGTCAAGACCAACTCCCCCCAGGCGCGGGCCGGGGCTTGACGGTCCGCGCCCGCGGCTCTTAGACTGATTTGCGCGGGGCAGGGCGGGTGGATGGTCCTGAACAGGAGCTCAGCTGTGGGTGATGGATTTATGTCAGACTTCAAGCGGTTTTTCCTCCGCGGTTTGGCGGCGGTGCTTCCGACCGTCCTGACCCTTGCCATCCTGGTCTGGGTGTTCGGGCAGATCGACCGCTACTTCGGGCGATATATCAATATCGCGGTGGCATACGGAATTGCGCTGGTCCAGACGGCCGTCCGGAACCCCCCGGGCTTTCGGGCGACCTTGGGCACGCGGTTCCACGAGGTCTATGCGTGGTGGGGGCGGTGGTTCTGGTGGACGGGGTTTCTGGCGGCCATCGCGGCAATCTACGTTTTCGGGCGATTCGTGGCCTCGTTCCTCGGCCGGAGCCTCTGGCGGATGATTGAGGGGATGCTCAACCGCACGCCGGTGGTCCGGCAGGTGTATCCGCACATCAAACAGGTAACGGATTTCCTTCTTTCGGAGAAGAAGATCGAGTTTTCCCGGGTCGTCGCGGTGGAGTATCCACGTAAGGGCTTGTGGTCCATCGGGTTAGTGACGGCGCCGGGCATGCGGGTGCTGCACCAGGCGCTGGGGACCGAATTGCTGACGGTTTTTGTTCCGTCCAGTCCGACGCCCTTTACCGGCTATACAATTACGGTGAGGCGGGAAGAGGTTATTGACTTGCCGGTCAGCATCGACGATGCTGTGCGGTTCGTGGTAAGCGGCGGAGTGATCATGCCGATAAGTCAGCAGTTGAGCGATGCGGAGGTCGAACAGGCCCGCCAGGGCATCCTGCCGCCGCCACGAGGAAAGGAGACGTTGGCGTGAATATTGTTGTCAATGCGCGTCACATGAATGTCACGGAGCCGATCCGTCAGTACATTGAGGGCAAGGTTTCCAAGCTTCCCAAGTTTTACGACAGCATCCAGTCCATCGAGGTCATCCTGGATCACGAAGCCGACCAGGCGACGGTGGAGATCGTGGTCCTGGCGCGACGGAAGCACACGTTTGTCGCCCACCATCGCGACGACGACATGTATGCGTGCGTGGACCAGTGCCTGGACAAGATCACCCAGCAG
>JAKPKY010000125.1 GCA_029553505.1 Planctomycetota bacterium | reverse complement strand
GCTCCATGCGCGACAACGCCAGCAGGTCCTCGAGGATCGCCGCCAGCCGGTCCGCCTGTTTCCCGATGATCTTAAGAAAGCGGTCCAGCTCCTCCGGATCGTTCTGGGCATGCTGCTGGATGGTCTCCACAAACCCCTTGATCGACGTGATCGGCGTCCTCAATTCATGCGACACATTCGCCACGAAATCCTGCCGCACCTGCTCCAGGCGACGAAGCTGTGTCAGGTCGTGCAGGACGATGGCCGCGCCCATGGCGTGTCCCCGCGCGTCGCGCAGCACGGAACCGTGCATATGCAACACCTGCCCCCCGCGCTCGTGGAGCACCACTTCTTCCTCCACCGGCCCGCTGGCGCTGCGCACATGGCCGACAAACCGCTGAAACGCCGCGTTGCGGACGACATCCGCAAGACCGTGACCCACGGTTTCCTCGACGTCTACCCCCAGCAGGCGCCCGGCCGCCTGGTTCAGCGCCACGATCGTGTCCTCCACGTCCACGGCGAGCACCCCCTCGACCATGCTTGCCAGGACGGCTTCCTGCAGATTGCGCTGGCTGATGACCGTCCGGATACGCTCGTCGAGCTGGGCCGCCATCCGGTTCATCGCCTCCGCCAGCGACGCGAACTCCTCGAGATCCGGCACGGCCAGGCGTTCCGCGAAGTCGCCCTGCGCGAACCGGTCCGCGCCCCGGCGCATGACAGCCAGGGGCCGCGCAATCCGCTGCGCCATGAACCAGCTCACCAGCGCCGCCAGCACGGCGATCACCGCCCCCCCCAGGAGCAGGCGGGCGTTGAAAAACCAGAGGGAACGCTGGATAAACGTCAACGGCACGCCCAGCCGGATGATGGCGGCCATGCCGCCGTCCGAATACACCGGCAACGCGACGGACATCACCCGCTCGCGGAGCGGCGCGCTGTATCCGATGGCGCGGCCCTCGCCGGACCGTTTGGCGGCCCGGATCTCGGGGCGGTCGATGACCTCGATGTAGCGGATTCTCCCGTCGACGATATCGAGCACGGCCATGCCGCGCTCTACGTCCAGTCCCTGGCTGTGGTGCTCGCCCTCGTCGCTCCAAGTTCCTACAGG
>JAKPKY010000120.1 GCA_029553505.1 Planctomycetota bacterium | reverse complement strand
GCTGGAGATGGAACTGGCGCGGCGGTTCCTTCGCGACATCGAGATGAATCGCCTCCCGCAGATCGCCAAGCGCACCGGGCGGACGCTCGAGCAGATCAAGGCCGCCATCGAGAGCATCTCGCACCTGAACCCGCGCCCCGGCACGCTCATTGGTCAGCACGCCGTGCCGGTGATCCTGCCGGACGTCATCGTGCGGTTCGACGAGCACGGCGAGCTGGTGGTCTTCATGCCCGAGAGCAACTCCCCTCAACTTTATGTCTCCAAGGCATACCGCAAGATGGTCCGGGATCGCGGGGTCGATCGCGGCGCCCGGCAATTCCTCCGCAACAACATCCGGTCGGCCCAGTGGCTCATCAGCGCCATCGAGCAGCGGCGGGAAACGGTCCTCCGCGTCGTCGTCGAGGTGTTCAAGGTGCAGCGGGACTTCCTGGACCACGGGCGCGAGGCGCTCAAACCGTTGCCGATGGCGGACGTGGCGGAGAAGGTCGGGGTGCATGTCGCCACCGTCAGCAGGGCCGTCGCGGGAAAATACGTGGACACTCCACGAGGCATCTTCCCGCTCCGCATGTTCTTCAGCGGCGGGACCACCACGGCAGAGGGAGACGACGTCTCCTGGGACGCCGTCAAGGCCAGGCTCAAGGAGATCGTCGACGGCGAGGACAAGTCCAAGCCGCTCAACGACGACCAACTCGCCGAGGAACTCAAGAAGCACGGGATCGACATCGCCCGGCGGACCATCGCCAAGTACCGCGGTCTGCTGGACATCCCGCCCGCTCGGAAGCGCAGGCAGTATTGACGGAGGCGACCATGAGCGACAGGCCGAGGTTTCGCCCGCGGCGGACACTGGGGCGAACGGGGTTTCTGGCGACGCGCCTGGGAATCGGCGACCTGGCCGACCGGAACGTCCCGCTTTCCGACTGCGTGGCGACGGTCCGCCGCGCGCTGGACGCCGGACTCAACGTCATCGACACCGCCCCGTCCTACGAGCAGGGCTACAGCGAGCAGATCGTCGGCCAGGCCCTGCGCGGGCGGCGCGAGGGGGTTTTCCTGATCGACAAGATCGACCACCTCGACGAGCCGGTGGCCCCGCAGGTCGAGGGCAGCCTGGAGCGCCTCGGACTGGACGCCGTCGATGCGTTCGTCTTCCACGGGCTGTCCACGCCGGAAGGCTGGGCGCGCATCGCCGCGCCGGGCGGGGGAATGGAGCAGCTCGAGCAGGCCCGCCGGGCGGGCAAGTGCCGCTTCCGGGGGATTTCCAGCCATCACCCCGAGGTGGTCCGCGCCGCCATCGAGAGCGGCCTGTGCGACGTGGTCCTGTTCGCCGTCGGGCCGTTCTGCGACGAGCGATACGTGCGTGGCATTCTCCCGCTGGCCAAGGCGCGCGGCGTGGGCACGGTGTGCTTCAAGACGTTCGGCGCGGGCAAGCTCGTGGGCGACACGGAAGGTTACGGCCGGGCGCTGCGCAACCGCCCGCGCGGAAAGGTCAGCTCCGGCGGGGCCGACGCGGCGCCTCTCCTGCCGCACCTTTCCCCGGCCGAGTGCGTCCGCTACACGCTCACCCTCGATCCCGACGTGGCGCTGCTGGGCATGAGCTTTCCCAACGAGCAGGACGCCGCGTTCGCCGCGGCTGAGGCGTTCGCGCCCATGACCGACGCGGAACTGGCCGATACCCGCCGCCGGGCCGTCGAGGCGATGGCCGGAAAGGGCGACGCGCGGTGGAACCCGCGCCCGAACTGACGGCGGTCACCACTTCAGGCTGGGAATCTCGAAGACGCATTCCTCGATGGGCCCCCGGATCATCTCGTTGAGCCCGACGAACCGGGTACCGCGAATCCGCACGTCCACGCGGTAGTGGTGATGCCCGAAGATCCAGATTTCCGGGCGGTGGATGTCGAACATCCGCTGGAGGGCCGTCTCGGTCCGGCTGGAGTGGGCGATCTTCGAGAAATTGCAGACCGCGTGCTCCTTGGCGACGGTGGGGCACTCGTGCGAGACGACGATGCGAGGCTTCCAGTCGCCGAAGCTCTCGACGATCTCCGCCAGTTGCTCGGGGGGAAGTTCCTCGTCGCTCCACCAGTCGAACCCGGCCTTGCGCTCGGCGAAATCGACCGAGTACCCGCCGCCCACGAAGCACATCTCCTGCTTGCGGAGATAGCCGTAGTCGCCGAGGAAGCAGGGGTGCTCGCGGCAGAGGGCGGGGTTGTCGTGGTTTCCGCGGATGAACTTGTGGGCGGCGGAGAGGATCGGCGCCTGGGTGTGGCGTTTTTCCCGCGGGGCCAGCAGGGGCTGGTCCTCGCGGATGGGCGATTCGTCCAGCAGGGGCGGTTTGCCGCGGGCCGGAAGACCCACGCCCATGTCGCCCACCTGGAGCGAGCAGTCCATGACGCTCCCAGCTGGCGTCACCCATTCGGTGACCAGCGAGAGATACTTCAGGAAGCGGCAATGCACGTCCCCGATGAACCACATGCCGGGCGCCTTTCGGTTGCCTTCATTTTATACCAAACGCAGGGAATGGAACGAGGGGAATGAAATGTTCGCCCGGTCAGAGCCTGCGGTCCAGCCGGCGGTACTGGACCGCCTCGGCCAGGTGGTGCGCGGCGACGGACTCGCAGCCCTCCATGTCGGCCAGCGTCCGCGCGATCCGCAGCACCTTGTCGTGGGCGCGGGCGGACAGGCCCATCTCCGTCATCGCCTGCTTGAGCAGGGTTTCGCCGGCGGCATCGAGTTTGCAGTGGCGGCGCACCTGGCGGGGGCTCATGGTGGCGTTGGTGGTCGTCTGGCCGCGAGACTCGCCGTCGAACCGCCGGCGCTGCACCTGGCGCGCGCGGAGGACCTGCTCGCGCATCGCCGCGCTGGACTGCCCGTCGCCGTCGCCCGCGCGAAGCTGCCGCCACGGCACCGGCGGAACCTCCACGTGGATGTCGATCCGGTCGATCAGCGGCCCGGAAATCCGCCCCATGTACCGCTCGATCGCTCCTGGCGAGCACTTGCACGGACGCTGCGGGTCGGTGTAGTAGCCGCACGGGCACGGGTTCATCGCGGCCACCAGCATGATCCGCGCGGGGAAATTCAGCGTGCTGTGCACGCGGGGGATCGTCACGCAGCCGTCCTCCAGTGGCTGGCGGATCATCTCCAGCGTCGTGCGGGGGAACTCGGGGAACTCGTCGAGGAACAGCACGCC
The DNA here is from genome assembly GCA_029553505.1 of Planctomycetota bacterium. GTDB lineage: Bacteria > Planctomycetota > Phycisphaerae > SM23-33 > SM23-33 > UBA12270. The sequence continues at coordinate 5,348 of JAKPKY010000120.1, read as the reverse complement.
GTGATGGGCGAGGGAGATTTCGCCCGGCTGGGGGATGGCGCCTCCGCCGACCAGCGACGCCGGGCTGGCCGAGTGGTGCGGCGTGCGCACCGGGCGGACGGCCAGCAGGCTCTGGCCCGGCTCGAGCATCCCGCGCGCGGAGTAGACGCGCGTGGTCTCCAGGCTTTCGGGCAGCGTCAGCGGCGGAAGGATGGTCGGAAGGCGCTGGGCGAGCATGGTCTTTCCGCTTCCGGGCGGGCCGATCATCAGCACGTTGTGATGCCCGGCGGCGGCCACCGTCAGCGCCCGCTTGGCCGACTCCTGCCCGCGCACGTCGGCGAAGTCCACGTCATACCGCCCGGAGACGGCGAAGACCGACTCCAGGTCCACCGCGCGCGGCTCGACGGGCAGCTCGTCGGTGAGGAACCCCACCGCGTCGGTGAGGAATCGCACGGGGATGACCTCGACGTCGCGGACGACGGCGGCTTCGGCGGCGTTTTCCGCCGGCACGATCAGCCCGCGGCGTTTCGTCCCTGCCGCCAGCATCGCCGTCGCCAGCGCGCCGCGAACCGGGCGCACGCGACCGTCCAGCGCCAGCTCGCCCAGCAGCAGGTAGTCGTCGATCTTCTCCGTCGCGAACATTCCGCCCGCCAGCATGCACGCGACGGCGATGGGCAGGTCGAAGGCGGCGGTGTCCTTCTTGACGTCGGCCGGCGCGAGGTTGATGGTCACTTTCGGCCCGGGCCAGCGGTACCCGCTGTTGCGCAGCGCCGCCTGGATGCGGCTGACGGACTCCTTGACCGCGGCGTCGGCCAGCCCGACCAGCTTGATCTCGCCCGACTGGCCGATCGAGACGTCGGCCTCCACCTCGCACCCGACGGCGTCGATGCCCTGGAGGATGCTCGAATGCACGCGTGAAATCATCGTTCACCTCGCGGACTGCGGGAACCCCGGACGGAACTGCGTCGGCATGATACGCAACCGGGCCCCCGTCCCGCAAGGCGGGCGATGGGAAATGTCCGGCTCAGCCGCCGGGCGGGGCGGCGTCCGGCCCGGGCGTGCGGGTGCGGCGAATACCGGCCAAGTCGCAGGGCTCCTTGAAAGGAGAGTCCTTCCTGGGGTGCAGGCGTTGCGTGCGGTCGAGCAGCTTGCCCGCACGGGCCTGGAGCTTGGCGTCCGTCTCCACTTCAGGTACGTCGAGTGCCGCGAACTTGCCCTCAAAGGCGGCAATGTCCTTGCCCTCGTCGAGGCACTGGGCCCGTTCGATCTTCAGGTCTCTCTGGCTGATGTTCAAGCCTGGGTGCACGGCCTGTCTCCTGTTGTTATGTCTGACCGGCCCCTATAGCTCGTCGAGGTAGAGGAACATCTCGGCCGCGTGCCAGGAATGGGGCAGGCAGACGCGGCAGCGCGCGTAGTCCCACGAGATGCCCGACATGGCCAGGTAGTTCGCCTCCCCCGCCGCCGCCTCCCACGTCAGCGGGTAGCGGTCGCCGCAGAGTTCCATCGGCGGCGGCGCGTTGAGGAAGTGTGCTTCGGCCCAGGCCAGGTACGGGTACCGCCAGCGGCCCTCATCGCGGAAGGGTGGCACGGGCACATGCTGATCACGAAAGTCCATCCAGAACAGGCTTGAGTAGCTTTCGGCGGCTTGGGGAATCTCGAAATCATCCTCCAGCCCCAAGGATCGCAGGCCCAGTTTGAGCCACTTGGTCTGATAGACCGCTTGTTTGCCGCCATCGGTGAGTCCGCAGAGGTGTCGCCCGGAGCGAAAGCGTTCGACCTCCTTGAGCACGACGCTGACCAGCGGGTGCGACCTGTCGGCCACCAACGAGATCATGTAGAGGAGTTCGCCCAGGTTGTCAGGTTCCTGATGGCGGCCGTTGTTCTGGTCGAACGGGCGGCGAAGCGAGAGAATCCAGTCGCGCACCAGGTGCAAATTGCCCGTCCGCCGAAGGACCATGCACATCATAGCCGCGTCGCGATACCAGGGCTTGCGGTAGACGAAGATGTTGGGCACCGGCCCGGCGGGCACGATGTTGATGAGCACCTCATGGAGCAACGGGCCAAGGAGATCGCCGTAACGCTTCGCCGAAAAGTCCGGCAGCGTGACGGGCTCCATGGCCAGCACCTGCCTGTCGCCGCCTTCGGCCAGCCACACGCCCTCACCGTCTTCGACGATCGCGATAGACTCACCGGCCGCCGTTTCGATCAGAACGCTGTATGTCCGCCAGTCGATCTTCTCTCGCGCGACATCCCACTGACGGATCAACTCTCCGCTGAGCGCATCACGCAGGACGCCGGCGTGGTAGAGCATCTTTCGTCGCCCGCCCATGCCAAAGAGGTAAAACTTCGCCTCGGGGAATGTGACGATGGGGTTGCTCACCGGGATCTCCGAAAAGGAACAGTCACCTGCGACCGCCGCAGGTCCCTGATCCATTATGCCCGCGACCAACGGTCTGGCAAGGAATTCCGTTCGGGCTCGGGGCACTGGAGGCAGCTTGGTCGCATCTATCGCAGGCTCCAATAGGCGGTTCTTCCTGTTGACCGTGTCCGAGGCCCACGCCGGGAGCGATGTCTGCGTCATGCCGTAGGATCGTGGTGCGAATCACGGGCCCAATACACGGTCTTTCCGATGCCGGGCAGGCCGATCGTCAGCACATTGTGGCGTCCGGGGCCGGCGTGCGGGTGCGGCGGAAGGTGGCGGGCCCGAGCCCGCGCAGGCGCTTGAACCAGCGTGAGAAGTGGTACCGGTCGCAGAAGCCGGTCTCCTGGGCAATGCGGTCGATGGTCTTCGTCGTGCAGTGGAGCATCATGCAGGCGGCCTCGATCCGCGCCTGGGCGAGGTAGGCCTGCGGGGTCCGCCCGGTGGTCTGGCGAAACAGGCGGCAGAAGGCGTTGGGGTGCATGTCCGCGCGGGCGGCCAGCTCGGCGTTAGAGACCTTCGCCTCCAGGCGGCGTCGCATGTAGGCGACGGCCTCCACGACGCGCGCGTCGGCGTATCCCATCCGCAGCGCCTCGGGCGGAACCTGCTCCAGCGCCGCGTGCGCCAGCAGCAGCGCCAGCGTCGTGACGCGCAGGGGCGAGCCGTCCGGCCGGGACAGGTGCGAGTCGATCTCCTCGACCGCTCGCGTCAGCAGCGGCGAGGAGGGAATCCGGTACACCCGGTCGCGGGGCAGGCGGTAGCTCGCCCGCGTCACGAAATGCAGGTAGAAGTGCCGCACCGGGCGGCGCAGCACGCTGGCGTAGGGCGTGTCCGGCGGGATGCAGACGAATTCGCGCGGCGTCAGCGGAATCTCCCGCCCGCCCAGCACGATGCCCGCCCCGGCGCCCGCGTTGCGATACAGCCGCCAGTATGGCGCCGAAAGGTTGGGGAGGTTCCATTGCCCCAGGCGGTCGTACCGGCAGGTGAGAATCCGGACGCCCAAATCGTCGAATGTTTGTTCCATCACGAATTCCGGCCCGCGAAGGGCGAAAATACCAGGGGAAAACGGGAATCCACGCCTCAAGGCGCGTATATCATACACAAAATGATTCTCGCGGGCATTTCCATTCCGCGGAAAAACCGCCATACTGGTTTCCGCTGCGCCCGAGAGGCGTTCCGGCGGAACGCCCGAGGCGACAACAAGGAGACCGACATCATGCTGAAGACCGTGCCCACCCCCGGCGACACGAAGTGGTTCGTTCACGACCGGTTCGGCCTGTTCATTCACTGGGGCCTGTACGCGCTGCCCGCCCGCCACGAGTGGGTGCGGCACAACGAGAAGATCCCCCACGAGGAGTACGAGAAGTACTTCCGGCACTTCGACCCGGACCTGTACGACCCGAAGCTCTGGGCGGCGGCCGCCAGCGGCGCCGGAATGAAATACTTCGTCGTCACCACCAAGCACCACGAGGGCTTCTGCCTGTGGGACACGAAGCTCACCGATTACAAGGCCCCGAACACGCCGGCCGGACGCGACCTGCTGCGCCCGATGGTCGAGGCGTTCCGCGAGCGGAACATGAAGGTGGGCTTCTACCACTCGCTGATCGACTGGCGTCACCCGCAGTACGTCGTCGACAAGTACAACGGCCCGTACCGCGACCACCCCGACCGCGAGAAGATGAACGTCGGGCGCGACCAGGGCAAATACGCCGAGTATCTCCGCGGGCAGGTGCGCGAGCTGCTGACCGACTTCGGCAAGGTGGACGTCCTGTGGTTCGACTTCAGCTTCGCCACCGACAAGCCCGACGGCAAGGGCCGCGCCGCCTGGCAGAGCGAGAAGCTCTACCAGATGGTCCGCGAGCTCCAGCCTCACATCGTGCTCGACGACCGCCTGGACCTGCCCGAAGGATGGGACGTCAAGACGCCCGAGCAGTACCAGCCGCGCCAGTGGCCGCGGGTCAATGGCCAGCCGGTCGTCTGGGAAGCCTGCCAGACCTTCAGCGGCTCGTGGGGCTACCACCGCGACGAGATGACCTGGCGCAGTTCCGACGAACTGATCCGGACGCTGATCGACTGCGTCAGCAAGGGCGGGAACTTGCTGCTGAACGTCGGCCCGACCGGGCGCGGCGAATTCGACGCGCGCGCGCTAAGCCGCCTGTCGGCCTTCGGCGAATGGATGAAGCGCCACAGCCGGTCGATCTACGGCTGCACGCAGGCGCCCGAGGGATTCGAAACGCCGCGGGACTGCCGCCTGACGTACAACCCCGACACGAAGCGGATGTACGTTCACGTAATGGCCTGGCCGTACCAGCACCTGCACCTGGACGGTTTCGGCGGGAAGGTGGAATACGCCCAGCTTCTCAACGACGCGTCCGAGGTGAAGATGGGCATGAGCGAGTGGCACGCCAAGCAGAGCGGCGGCGCATCCGAAAAGACCCTCTCCCTGACGCTGCCCGTGCGGAAGCCCGACGTCGCCGTGCCCGTGATCGAACTGTTCATGAAATAGGACGGGAAAATGAGCAGGGATGAACGCAGATAAACGTCGAGGATTTTCGGGAACAACGATCCTCCTCTACGTTCATCCCGTTTATCCCTGCGAATTGTTTTTCCGGGGACAAAGGGCTTTCCGCGCAGGCGGAAAATGCTCTATCCCTGTTGGATCATCGACGCGGGGATGCGGAACCGGACCGTCCCGTTGCCCCCGAAGTTCTGCGCCGGCAGTTCCAGTTCCAGGTATTCGATCTTCCCGACGGGTTTCTCGAACACCAGCACGTCACGCAGGCTGTTGCCGGGATACAGCGCCTGCGAGGCCGTCCGCCCGACCGGCTGGATGTCCTCCCCGAACACCACGCGCCAGTAGCGATTTCCGAAGTTGTCGCGCAGGACGGCGATTTCCTTGGCGCTGGCGTACTTTCCCCCCGCCCAGGTGGCGTAATCGACCTTGCGCGTC
>JAKPKY010000101.1 GCA_029553505.1 Planctomycetota bacterium | reverse complement strand
CGTCGTGTTGTTGGATTGGGCGACTGAGGCGATCTCTTCGTCGATTTCCTTGTCGGTGGCGATGATGGTGATCTTCTGCGCCTTCTCGACGCGGCGCAGCTCCTGCATCTGCAGGCGCTCATCGACCAGGCCGCGCAGGGCTTCGGCCTGAAGTTGCGGCAGGCTTTCCTCGGTCGGCTGAACGCCGGCTGTGACCGACAGCAGCCGGATGCGCTGCACCAGATCGTAGGAGGAGATCAGGTTGTCGTTGACGACCGCGATCACGCCTTCGGACAGCGGCGCGGGACCGGCCGGCGCCGCGGGAGCCACAGCGGCGGGCGCGGCGTCGGGGGCGACCTGCGCGACAGCGGAAGCGCTGGCGGCGGCGAAGGTCAGGGCCGCCAGGCACGCGCCGGTCGCCAACATTCGTCGGTCAAGTTTTGGAAACCGCATCGGGTAAAACTCAAGCCTCGTTACATCTGGGCCGCCCCGCCCGGTCTCAACGCCTTATAGGGTCGGCGCGGGCGAGTTGACTATAGCTTCACCCGCCCAAAGTGGCGAGAGTCAGGCGGAACACGATGGAGTCGTTGGTGCGCAGAGATCGGCCCAGCGGCGTGTTGGTGAACTGATCCTCGCGCTGGTAGATCGCCTCGACCCGCACACAGTCGTCCGTATAGACCACGCCGATGTCGCGGCGACGCCAGACGTCGTTCTGCATATCCCTTGCGCCGTATACGGAAACGGCCCATCGCGAGGTCAGATTGATCTGGCCGCGCGCGTCCAGGTTCTCCTGTTTGACGCCGGAGATATCGAGGTTGTCGCGCAGATAGCGGACCGATCCGTTGCCGAACCGGTTGGAGACATCGGCGCCCGCTTCGAAACGCCGCACGGCGCCCGTGTCGTTATCCAGGCGGCTGCGCGCGTAGAGGGCGACGCCGGGCATGTTCGCCTGGGCCGCCACCACCCAGTCCGACGCTTTCGGACGCAGGCCGGTGCGCAGCGGGAAGATGTCGTCCGCCTGACGCCGCACGCTGCGGCCGACCAGCACGGTTCCGTTGAACCCGTTGTCGTATCGTGCGGTGGCGCGGAGGCCGGCATTCATCCGCTGGCCGCCTTCATAGAGGTCGAAGCCTGGAAACTTGTTGGCGCGGAACAGGTTGGTCTCGTCGAACTCGAACGCGACGCTGTCTTCGTTGAAATAGATCGGCGTCCCGTCGGGGTTTTTTCCGACCAGGATCGGGTCGGAATGCGGCGAGACGGCGACCTGGACCAGCGGCTCCAGGATGATCTGGCCGCGGTTCATCGCGCGGATGAGCGGATAGCTGAGATCGACCCCGGCCACGCCCTGGCCGCGCAC
>JAKPKY010000084.1 GCA_029553505.1 Planctomycetota bacterium | reverse complement strand
GGCGACGGCCGTCGCCGCCCTCATGGTGATCGTCCTGGTGCTCATCGGGCCGGCCATGACCGGCGGGGCCCTCTGCGGCGACCGCGAGACCGGCGTCTGGGACCTGATGCGAACCACCCGCCTGTCCGGCTGGACCATCGTCGTCGGCAAGTTCGAGGCGTCCATCATCCCCCTGCTGCTGCTGACGCTGGCGATGGCGCCCGCCATGCTCATTCTGCTGTACTTCAACGCCAACCTGTGGGTGAACATCCTGCGAGTCTTCCAGGTCGCCGGGATGACCATCCTGTTCGTCGGGACGGCGGGGATGTTCTTCTCGTCGATCTTCCCGCGGACCTCGACGGCCACCGCATGGACCTACGGGCTGGTGGTCTCCATCGCCCTGGTCAGCCTGCTGGTGCTGCTGGCGCAGAACCTGTTCAGCCAGCAATTCGTGCGTTCCGTGTATATTCTGAACCCGGTGGCCGCCGCCATGGACGCGGCCGGTTATCCCGCGATTCAGAAACTCGACCTGGTTCCGTCGCACCTGCGGATTTTCGGCGTAACGACCGCGGTCATGTTCGTGGTGAGCGTGGTCCGCGTCATGCAGATGCGGCGCGCCAGCTAGGAGTCGCCCCGTGAAGCTTCGACTGATTCCGTTGTGCGGGCTGTGGCTGGCCGCGTTGCCCGCGGTCGCCCAGACGACTGTCCCCGAGCCCTTTACCGAACCCGACGGCTCGCTGCCGCGCCTGGCGTACGGCGACGCGCGGAGCGTTTCGCTGCTTTCGGCGGCCGCCGAAAGCAGCGACGTCTACACCCGCGAACTGGCCGTCCGACACCTCGGAGAGACGCACAACCCGCTGGCCATCGCCCCCCTTCGCAAGGCGGCAGACGATTCCGACGTCGCGGTTCGCGCGGCCGTCGCGGTCGCCGCGGCGGAATTCACGCCTGCCCAGTCGGGCGAACTGCTGGGCAAGCTGCTGGGCGACAAGGACCGCGCGGTGGTCCTTGCGGCCTTGGGCAGCGTTCGGCGGATAGGCCACACCGGGGCGTTGTCCTCCGTCGGATCGCTGCTGGACCGCCCCGATCCACTGATCCAGGCGAACGCTTTGGCCACGCTGACGCACCTGGGCAAGACGGCCGACGCGGCGCAGCTCAAAAACGCCCTCTCCTCGTCGAACGCGAGGGTGAGGATGCACGCCGCCGAGAACGCGGTCCTTTTGACCGCCGGCGCCGATCTGCCGGACATTCTGGCGCGCCTGGCGGAGCAGGACGTCCCGGCGGTACGCGGGGCGGCCTTGGCGGCGCTGGGCAAGCTGGACTTCGCCCGCGCCCAGGCGCTGCTGGAAAAGGCCTCGCGGGACGAGAATCCCCTCGTGCGGCGCGGCGTGGTCCGCGCGTACGCCTTGGCCTCGCGCGGGGCGCAGGCGGCTGCCTTCCTGGACGATTCCGCGACCCTGGTGCGTCTGGCGGCCATCGAGGCCTGCCGTCTCACCCGTCACGCCCCGGCCGTGGACAAGCTCATCGCGCTGATGTGCGAGGCGACGGATGAACTGACGCACCGCGCCGGCCAGGAGGCGATCCTCGCCATCGGCACGCCCGAAACCGCCGGCGCCGTCGCCCGCAAGCTGACCGCCCTCGCCCCCGAGATGCTCGCCCTGCACGAGCAATTCGATGCCGCGACCAAAAAAAGCGACGCCGACGCCATGGACCGCCTCCGTCGGCAACGAGACCTGTCCGACCGCAACGCCATCGCCTGCTGCCGCATCCTCGGAACGCTCAGGAACGGAGACGCCTTCGACACCCGGATTTCGCTGCTGGACAGGCTGGCCACCAACTCGCCGGTGCTGGGGGCCGTCGCGTCGTCCCTGGGCGACCTCGGCGACCGCCGCGCAGTCGAACCCCTCGCCGCCACGCTGGCCCGCTGCGCGAAACTCGCCAGGCCATTCCTCGTCGCGCAGCTCTCGATGAGTTCCAACGTGCCCCCCTTCGACGAATACGTCGCCGCGTCGATCGTCGAGGCGCTCGGAAAGCTTCGCGCCGTCCAGTTCCTGCCGCAGATTCTTCAACTGGCCGGAACCAAAGTGCAGGTCCTGCGGCTCAACCACGTCTGCGCCGTCACCGCGACGATCCTGCCCGATCTCGCCACGGACGCCAACCGCGGGCAGATCGACAAATTCCTGCTGGACATGCTGAGGGACGAACCCCTGGACCGCGCCGCCGTCTTCCAGGCGGCCAAAACCTGCGGGAGACTCAAACTCGCGGCAGCCGTCGAACCCCTCGGCGCAATCCTGAAGGCGGAGGACCGCCCTGCCAGCATGATCCAGGTGGCCGGCTGGGCGATCCAGCAGATCACCGGGAAAGCGCCCCCCCTGCCCGATCCGAGCCTGCACGAGGGCGAGTGGGTCGTCAAGCAATACAGGCGATAGGCGCCTCAGGCGCCGCCCTGCCGCAGCAGCTTGCCGGCGTCGGGCGCGGCGCGGACGGAGAGAATCTTCCCGAAATAGACCCGGTGGAAGTCGCCGTCCATGTACGCCCC
>JAKPKY010000080.1 GCA_029553505.1 Planctomycetota bacterium | reverse complement strand
CCGACGGCCTGCCGAAGACCTTCCCCTACAAGTCCGAGCAGTACTACATGCTGGTGGACCCCGGAAACGAAGTGCTGGCCGAGACCGTCTACACCCACGAGGGGCGACAGGTGGTCATGCCCGTCCTCTGGACCAGGACCTGGGGCAAGGGGCGCGTGTTCTACTCGTCGCTGGGGCACGTGGCGCAGGAGTTCCGCGATTACCCGCACGTGCTGGCGATGACGGTCCGCGGAATGCAATGGGCGGCCGAGGGAAAGGCGAAAGCCTGCTCCTGCCGCTGCGGGTGCAAGTAAAGACGTCGCGGATTTCGGAAAACACACAGCCCATGGAACGCGTTCCGTGGGCTGTTTTCTGTCCCTTTAAGAGGCAACAAAACCAACAATTTCTCTGACGATACTGTCTCTTCTATGCAATCCCCTACATGGGAATTATTTATTAGGGGGAAAACACGAAATTTCGCTTCTTTATTTGCATTTTCGATACGGCAAAGTGGCGGCTTCAACAAATCGGCGACTGACAAAAGCGTACGACACCTGGGCCGAAGAACGTGGTATTTCGTTACTGACAATACGACGAATCTCTCCGGTTCTTCGCTCACGGGCCTCCGAAGGGGATTCCACTTTATCCTGCTTATCAGTCATTGTCCTTTCTCCTGTCTAAAGAGCCACACTATTATTTGTTATCGAGCATTGGCCGCAAGAGTAAAGTAAGAATATCTGCCATTATCGCTGCTGTATGCACAACACTTGAACCACCTAAAAGCTCCTGGTACGTGTTGAAGTCATGGGTATAGACGTCGGGAACATCATAGAATTGCCCAGTCGTGGGCATGTCGAAGGTGAGAAATCCCAAAATTTTATATTCGCCATTCTTCTCCGCCTTGGGAAACCTAAGGGGGAGAGCTAATGTGGACTTGTAATACTTCGGCCATGTGGTTCTATCACATCTAAATTCATCAATATGTTTAGTAAGATCATTACAGCAAAAATATGAATACGGTTGCCAATTTCGGTTAGAGTCGTTTTTCCCGCACAGCGCCGAGAACACTGTGTTACTTTCAACCAAGTGCGCGTGCTCCGTTCCGTATTCAGGGGGGCGATTTAGAGGTTCGGAACGCCCGATTGTTACCACAAGAGCCGGCTTGTTTGGAGTATCGCTTTCCATAAGAACTTTTAATGTGCAATGCAAGCGGCGCCGTGGTACATCGAGGATTTCGGCCATTGTGTTTCTGCACGCATCACAAAGCTCTTTTGTTGCAGGGGGTAGCTTTTCGAGGTGGGACCAGTCATGGGTTGCCAAGATAAAATCCCGTGCTTTATGCACCATCCCTATGTGAAGTTCATACATCGGCCCCAAAAGACACCAAGCTTTTCCCTTCTTGGCAATACGGCGCAAGACAGGGAATTTTCGCATGAAACGATAAATCGTTAAACAAATCCGGAGCCACCAAGGAGGTATAGGTATGATGTCCATTTCCGTTTCCCCGAATTACGGAATTAACAACTGCTTTATATCAACACCTCTCCCCTATGCCAATGCCAAAGATAAAGATTCCAGATCGAATATCAAGAAAATCTCGCCCTATTTAATCACGCCGGTCTGCTTGCGCGCGTCGAGAAGCTCGTCGAGTTCCTTGGCGCTGAGCAGCTTTTTCTCCAGGCAGACCTCGCGGATGGTTTTCCCCTCGGCCTGCGCCTGCTTGGCGACCTCCGCGGCGCGGTCGTAGCCGAGTCGCGGCGCCAGGGCGGTCACCATCGCCAGCGACTGCTCGACGAGTTGCCCGCAGCGCTCGGCGTTGGCCCGCAGGCCGACGAGGCACTTGTCCATGAACACCTGCGTCGCGCCGGTCAGCAGGTGCGCCGCGTTGAGCAGGTTGGCGGCGATCATCGGCATGGCGACGTTCAGCTCCAGCACGCTGCCGACCCCGCCGGTGCACCCGGCGGCGATGGCGGCGTCGCACCCGACGACCTGGCAGGCGACCTGGATGACCGACTCGCAGATGACCGGATTGACCTTGCCCGGCATGATGGAGCTTCCGGGCTGGACGGCCGGCAGCTGGAGCTCCCCCAGTCCGCAGCGCGGGCCCGAGCCCATCAGGCGGATGTCCGAGGCGATGCGCCCCAGCGCGATCGCCGTCGAGCGCAGCGCCGCCGAAGCCACCAGCGCCGCGTCCCGCGCGCCCTGCGCCTCGAAGTGGTTTCCCGCCTCCTCGAACGGCAGCGACGTGTTGCCCGCGATGAGCCGGCAGACTTCCTTGGCGAACCCCTTCGGCGCGTTGAGTCCCGTCCCGACGGCCGTCCCACCGAGCGGAAGCTCGCACAGCCGCCCCACCGCGTGCCCCAGCGTCCCCAGCACGTTCGACACCTGCGCCGCGTACCCGCCGAAAATCTGACCCATCCGCACCGGCACCGCGTCCATCAGGTGCGTCCGCCCGATCTTCACCACCGGGTCGAACTGCTGGGCCTTCTCCTCCAGCACGCGCTGGAGCTTGCGGAGAACCTGCACCAGTTCGTGGTGGATGGCGACGGCCGCCGAAATGTGCATCGCCGCGGGGATCACGTCGTTGGACGACTGGCCCAGGTTGACGTGATCGTTGGGGTGGACGAGCGACTTGTCGCCCGCCTTTCCGCCGAGGATCTCGATCGCGCGGTTGGCGATCACCTCGTTGGCGTTCATATTGGTGCTGGTCCCGCTGCCGGTCTGGAAGACATCGACGGGGAACTGGTCATCGAGCTTGCCGTCGATGACCTCCCCGGCGGCGGCGATGATCGCGTCGGCCTTGTCCGCGTCGAGCCGACCGGCGTCCTTGTGCGCGCGGGCGCACGCCTGCTTGATCAGCCCCAGCGCCGCCAGGAACAGCCGCGGCATGCGCCACCCGCTGACCGGAAAATTCTCCACCGCCCGCGCCGTGCCCGCCCCGTACAACGCGTCGGCGGGAACGGTCATCTGCCCCATGCTGTCGGTCTCGATGCGTGTCTTGCCCACGTGCATCCGCCTTTCTGTGCGCCCGGAACTCGAATCCCGGGCCTCAAAACTCCCTGTAGGCGCTAATCATGGGATTATATCTTCCCGCCCGTCCCGTCGCCAATGCCTGTCGTCGGCGCTTGGCGCATCCTGCCGTCGCGCCATACACTGCGGGCATGGGCGCAGGGACGATCTACTTCCGCCGGCATCGCTGGCAGCGCAGGCTGCTGACGGGCATGCTGGCCGTCACCGTCGGGGCCGTCGCGGCGCTGCTGGCCTACCCCGCCGTGCGGGACTACCGCCTGATCCACCGTCTCGGCAGCGCGGACCCCGCCGTGCGCGAGCAGGCGATCGCGCAGGCCGTCGCGCTGGGCGCCGAGCGCGAGGCAACCCGCCGACGACTGGAATCCGCCCTCGACACCGACGACGACCGGCGGTTCGCCGCCGTCGCGCGCGTGTTGAGCCGCCTGGGGCGATTCCACGTCCCGGGGCGCGACCCCGCCGTGCTCGACCGCCGGCACGCCGTCGAACTGGAACTCTCGCCCGCGCCGTCCGCGCGGGAATTCCTCGCCGCGGAGCTGCTGCTGGACGGGCGGGACAACCCGCACGTCCGCCGGGCCGCCCGCGCCGCAGCCGCCGACGCCGCGCCGGAAGTCCGCGCCGTCGGGGCGCTGCTGAGCGCCCGGCTGGGCGAGGACCCACTCCTGTCCGCCCTGCTGGACGACGCCGACCCGAACCCCGCCTCCACGGCCGCGCTGGCTGCGGGACTCGCAGGGCGAACCGCCCTTCTCCCGGCCCTGCAAAAGAAATTCCCGAACGCCCAAGGCGATGTCCTCTGCGCCGTCGCCTATGCCCTGGCCAAACTGGAAGGCGCCGCCGCGAGCGAACGGATCGCGGCGAGGATTGCGTCCGCGAGCGACGAATCCGTGCGCGAGCGACTGCTACATGCGTTGACCGTCGCGGGCGGCGAATCCGCCCGGCGCTTCGCCGACGACGCGCTGGCGGCCGCCCGGTCAGCCAAGCGCCTGCCCTCCGGCGCGGAACTGCTCGCCGCCGGCAAATGCGACGCGCCCCGCGCCGCCGAGGCCGCACGCGAAACGCTGACCGCTGCCTCCGAAGGCCGACGCGACGTGCTCGTGGGGCAGCTCCGCGCCGCGATCGCCGTCGCGATCGAACGCAACGTCCCCTGCCGCGCCGAGGCGTGGAACGTCTGCCGGAAGCTCTGGAGCCGCCCGCTCGAGCTGACGATGGTCCCCGCTGCGCACCTGCTGGGCGCGCAGGCAGCCACCACTCCCCCGACGGAAACCACCGAGCCCACCCGCGAGGATTGCGTGATCGCGCTGCGCCAGGCGGCGGCGTATTCCGGGCCCGAACCCGCCACCGCCCCTGCCGCAACGACCGAACCCGCCGACACGCCGCTGGCGTCGGCTGCCGCCGCCGTCGAGCTATGGCTGCTGGGCGACCCCGGCGGGGAACTGTTCGTCACCGACGCGGCGGCCGCCAAAACCACCCTCCCGGGCGACTACGTGGCCTGGCGACTGGCCCGCAGCAGGCGCGATGGCGCTTTCCCGCTGGCCCTGACCATGCTTCCGCCGCCGTTGGACCCATCGCTCCCGCCGGACCGCCAGCCGCCACGCGTCTACAACGCCCACGAGCGATCCGCCGGGGCCATGCTGCTGGCGCTGGCGGCCCGCACCCCCGAACAGCGCGCCGCCGCCGAGCGGCGCATCCGACTGCGCTTCGAGGGCGGGCCCACCGGCGCGAGAGAGGAAAACTGGTTCGCACGCGGCGCGCTCCAGTGCGCGCTGCTGATCCTGTCCGACCGCGCGCAGCTGCCTGCCGTGCGCGGGCTGCTGGCGATTCCCGAATTTCCCCAGCGGCGGGCGCTGACCGCCCTGATCGCCGCGGGAGACCGGCCGGCGATGCGCTGGCTGCTGTGGGACCGACAGCCCGACGAGATCGCCTACCTGCTGGCCGACCGCGGCGTCGGCGAGGTGCTGGCGTTCTACCGCCCCGACCTGCCCGCGGTGGACTTCGCAGCCGGGGAGGATCTGCGCCGCTGGCAGGCGACGATCCTCCGCTGCGCCTGGGCTCTGGGCACGGAGGGCAAACGGTGAAGGTCTCCTGGACACGCCGCCTGCGGGCGGGCCTGGACGACCTGCTGGACCTGCTGTTGCCTGCCTGCTGCCCGGGCTGCGGGGGACACGAATTCGAGCCCGGCGGGCTGTGCGAACCGTGCAGCATCCGCCTGCTGACCCTGGCGGCCGTGACGCACTGCCCCCGCTGCGGCGCGTCGCTCGGGCCGAACATCCCGCCCCGCCCCGACGGCTGCCGCGACTGCCAGGCTACGCTGCCCCGCTTCGCGCAGGTGGTGCGCCTCGGCCCATACGCCGACCCGCTGCGGCGGATCGTCCGCGAGCTGAAATACCGCCGTCACGAGGCGATGCTCTCGCGCTTGGGGGCGATGCTGGCCGCAGCCGTCGAAACCCGCTGCGCCGACGAGGAGTTCGACCTGCTGGTGCCCGTGCCGTCGCACTGGCTGCGAAGGCTCGCGCGCGGCGCGGACCACACGCTGTCGATCGCCCGCGAGTTGGGGCGTCGATTGCGCCTGCCCGTCGCCGGCGAGCTTTCGCGCGTCCGCCACACCGCGCCGCAGGTGAACCTGTCGCGGGCGGCGCGGATCCGCAACGTCCGCGGCGCGTTCGCCGCGCGCGACCGGCGGGCGCTGGCGGGCACGAACGTCCTGCTCGTTGACGACGTGACCACCACCGGCGCCACGGCTGACGAAGCCGCCGCCACCCTCCTGCACGCCGGGGCGTCGCGCGTCACCCTCGCCGTCGTCGCCAAGTCCGAACCCCAACGCGCCTACCTGCAACACCTGGCCCCTTCCGACAATTGTCAATCGACAATTGTCAATTGACAATTACTTCCACGCCAGCGCGCCGGTCGGACAGGCGGAAACGCATTCTTCCGCAGCCGTCGTCAGGGCGTCGGACAGCGCTCCGCCCAGCGGCACGCCCACGCGGACGTCGAACCCGCGCCCGACAAACGCCAAGCCCAGACGCTCCCCGCGGCGCTGGCAGATTCGCACGCACAGGCCGCAATCGATGCACTTGCCCGGCTCGAAGACCACGCGCGGGTGGTCCAGCCGCTGCTCGAAGGCGCGCCGCGGCGCGCCGGCGTAGCGCCCCGGCCGGGCGCCGTAGACCTCGGCCCAGTGGCGCAGGGCGCAGGTTCTCGCGGCGCGGCAGTCGCAGTGGAGGCATCGTGCGGCCTCCGCCCGGACCTCGTCGGGCGTGTAATCGCCCTCCGGTCCCACGGCTGGAATGATGGGCCCCGCGGCACTCGCCTGCGAGACTAGTTGGCGCATCTCCGGCTCGCTCAGCCGGCCCATGTGCACGGAAAACGATTGGGGCGGCGCCGCGGGCCCGCGCGGCGCGAAGGCCCGCCCCGCCGAGTCCAGTACGTGCCGCAGCAGGCGGTCGAGGGCCAGCGGCGCGTCGTGCTGCCCGCGCCGGCAGGCGCGCATCGCCTTCCGCGCGTCGATCTTCCCGGCCGGCGTGCCGGGCGGACAGGCGTCCTCCAGCGCCGCCAGCGCGCCGGAAAGGTCGCCCGCTGCCACGCGGCGGACCATCTCCGCCCAGTCGACGTGATGTTCGTCGGCCTGCCGGCACGGCGCGGCGCAGTCGCCCACGTGGTCGCTCAGCAGCAGCTCCAGCGCCGCCCGCCGCACGGCGCGCACCTCGTCCGTCTCGCTCTGGACGATCATGCCGTCCTCCGCGAGCATCACGCACGCGGGGACCATCGCGTCGCGTCCCGCGAGCTTGACCGCGCAGACCATGCACGAGCCCTGCGGCGGCAGGTCGTCGCGATGGCAGAGCGTGGGGATGACGATCCCCGCCCGCCGGGCCGCCTCCAGGATCGTCGCGCCGGGGGGAACGTCCACGCTTCGTCCGTCTATCGTGATGGTCAGCATTCGAATCTCACCGCAGAGGGCGCAGAGGACGCGGAGAAAAACAGATCATAATCCCAAGACGACTCGCTGCACGCCCTCGACCAGCGCTTCAACATTGAAATTGATCAGCAGGCCCACCTTGCAACCTGAAAGTTTCAGGTAGGAAAGTACCTGCGCCTTGTGAATCGGTTCCAGACGCTCCACGGATTTCAACTCTACGATCACACAATCTTCAACAACCAGGTCCAAGCGATATCCACAGTCCAAGCGAACGGTCTTGTAGAGCACGGGAAGCGGTTTTTGCCGTTCCACTTTCAAGCCGCGATGGACCAGTTCATGGTGCAGGCATGACTCATAGGCGGATTCCAGCAAACCGGGCCCGAGCTGCCGATGGACCTCGATCGCCGCACCGATGACCGCTCCAGTGATGTCATTGATTTCCATTTTCTGTCTTCTCCGCGTTCTCTGCGATCTCTGCGGTAAAAAATTTATTCCGCCTTCACCGCCTTCTCCGGGCAGACGTCGCGGCAGGCGCCGCAGCGGACGCACTGGTCCGGGTCGATCTCGTGGCGCTCGTACGGGCGCATGGCGATGGCCCCGGACGGGCATTTCTGCGCGCAGAGCGTGCAGCCGACGCAGTCGTCGCCGATGGCGAACCGGATCAGCGCCTTGCAGCGCCCGGCGGGGCAGCGCCCGGCCAGGTGCGCCTCGTATTCGTCGCGGAAATGGCGCAGCGTGCTGAGGACAGGGTTCGGCGCGGTCCGCCCCAGGCCGCACAGGCTGCCCGCCTTGACCTGCCGCGCCAGGGCCTCGAGGCGCTCCAGGTCGCCCGGGCGGGCGCGCCCTTCGCACAGGCGCGAGAGGATCTCCAGCATCCGCCGCGTGCCGATGCGGCAGAAGGTGCACCGCCCGCACGACTGGTCCTGCGTGAATTCCAGGAAGTAGCGGGCGATCTCGACCATGCAGTCGGTCTCGTCGAGGACGACCAGCCCGCCGGAGCCCATGATGGCCCCGGCCTCGTGCAACGCCTCGTAGTCGATGGGCACGTCCGCCATCGCCGCCGGCACGCACCCGCCGGACGGCCCGCCCACCTGCACGGCCTTGAACCGCTTCCCCCCGGCCACGCCCCCGCCGATCTCCTCGACCACCTGGCGGATCGTCGCGCCCATGGGCACCTCGATCAGCCCCCCGCGCGCCACCTTGCCCGCCAGCGCGAACACCTTCGTGCCCTTGCTCCCGGCCGTGCCCAGCGCGGCGAACGCCTCCGGCCCGTGACGGAAAATCCACGGAACCAGCGAGAACGTCTCGACGTTGTTGACCAGCGTGGGCTTCCCATGCAGGCCGCTGAGGGCGGGGTACGGCGGGCGGTGGCGCGGGATTCCGCGCCGCCCCTCCAGGCTGGCCAGCAGGGCCGTCTCCTCGCCGCAGACGAACGCGCCCGCCCCTTCCATCACCCGCAGGCGCAGCGAGAAGCCGCCGCCGGCGATGCGCTCGCCCAGCAGCCCGCGCCGCTCCATCGCCGCCAGTGCCTCGCGCACGCGCCGCACCGCCAGCGGATATTCCGCGCGGATGTAGAGCACGCCCTCGTCGGCGCCCACGGAGTACGCCCCGATCGCCAGCCCCTCGATCACGCGGTAGGGATAGCTCTCCAGGAGCATGCGGTCCATGAACGCGCCGGGGTCGCCCTCGTCGCCGTTGCAGACGACGTACTTCTTGGCGGACGGCGCGGCCCGCACGCTCGCCCACTTGGCAGCGCTGGGATAGCCCGCCCCGCCGCGCCCGCGCAGGCCCGACGCGGCGATCACGCCCAGCACGTCCTGCGGGCTCAACTCGCGCAGGCAGCGGTTCAGGGCCTCGAACCCGCCGAATCGCAGGTATTCGTCGAGGTCGGTCGGGCCCAGCACGCCGCAATGTTCGGTGGCCAGGTGCTTCTGCGGGCCGAGGAACGCCTCCACCATTTCCTCGCGCGGGTCGATCGCGCTCCGTGCGGGCGAGGACGGCCCCTCGATCGTCAGCAGCGCCTCGAGCCCGCGCGAGACGGCGGCGCGAACCGCGCGCAGCGGACCGCGGGGGCGCAGGTGGCGCAGGAGGATGGCGCGGGCGTCGGCCGGGCCGACGCGGGCATACAGTCGCGTCGGCTGGTCGGGAAGCGCGATCTCCAGCAGCGGAGTCTGGTGGCACATGCCCACGCACCCGACGGTCTTCAGCGCCGCCGGCGAGCCGAGTTCCGCCAGCGTCCGTCGGGCCTCGCGCCACACCTCCCCGCTGCCCCGCGCCACGCAGCAGGAGCCCAGGCCGACGCGCACCTCCGCGCCGCCGGCCGCGACGGCTGCCGGCGCGAGCGCCTCGCCCGCCGCGGCGCGCTCCCGCAGCGCCAGGAAATCCCGCAGCATCGGTTCCACGGCGTCCGGCGTCAGGTGCCCGTAAGTCACCTCGTCGATCTGCACCGCCGGCGCGAGCGTGCAGCAGCCCAGGCAGGCGACCTTCTGGAGGGTGAACCGCCCGTCGGTATCGGTGTCCTCGCCGTCGGGCAGGTTCAGCGCGCGGCGCAAGGCGTCGGTGACGGCCTGGGCGCCCTTGACGTGGCAGGCCGTCCCGTGGCAGACCCGCACCAAGTGGCAGCCCATCGGGCGGTGGCGGAACTGCGTGTAGAACGTCGAGACGCCCGCGATCTGCGCCGCGGTGATCTCCGTGACCTCGCAGACGCGCGCCAGCGCCTCGGGCGGCAGCCAGCGCCAGTGCGCCTGGATGGCCTGGAGGATCGGGATGCACTTGTCCGCCTCGCGCCCGATCCGCGCGGCCGTAGCGTCCACGAATTGTTCGATCTCGTTCGTCATGGTCCGGCGATGCAGTAGAGGTTGCGGCTTCCGCGGAGGTAGATCCGCCCGTTGACCATCGCGGGCGAGCAACTCGACGGCTCGCCCAGTTTCGAGACGCCCAGCAGCTCGAACTTTTCCCCGGCCCGCAGGACGTGCATCTCGCCGCGGACGCTCAGCAGGTAGAACCGCCCGCCGGCCAGCGTGGGCGACGAGCGGAAGTTCGTATCGAACTGGTGCTCCCAGAGCTTCCGCCCGTCGGTGACGCTCCAGCAGGTGGCCAGCCCGGCGCTGGTGACCATCAGGACGACTTTTCCGTCGGAGACGGGGCTGACGATGTCGGGCGCGCCCTCGTCGGCCTGCCAAGCGACGGCCGAGGCGGTCACGTCGCCGCGCCCGTCGGCGCGGAGGGCGGCGAGTTTCTCGTCGGGCGTGACGACCAGCACGAGGTTCCCCGCGACGATCGGCGATGGCGCCACGTCGCCCGAGACGGCCTTGGCGCGCCACAACTCGTCGCCGTCGGCCGGGTCGTAGGCGATGACCCATGGGTCGGCCGCCGTGACGAGCTGCTCGTCGTCGCTCGCGCGGAAGATGATCGGCGTGGCCCAGGAGGTCGCCACGTCGCGCCGGACGCTCCAGCGCTGCCGCCCGGTCGCCATCTCCAGCGCCACCAGGTGCGACAGCCCGTCGCCCGCCTGCCCTTGGTCGAACAGCGCCAGCACCAGCCCGCGCCAGTAGACCAGCGACGAGGCGTGCCCGTAAGGATTCTTCGGGTTGCCCAGGGCCTTCGTCCAGAGACGGTTTCCGTCCAGGTCGAAGCACCCGATGTCGCCGTTGGCGAAGATCGCGCAGACGCGCCGCCCGTCGGTCACGGGCGTGGGGGCGGCGTAGCCGGTGTCTTCCATGACGTTTTCGGGCGGCCCGGCCGGGCTGGCAGGATCGATCACGTCGCGATGCCAGAGCAGCCTGCCCGTGTCCGCGTCGTAACAGAAGACCGCGCGGCGGTCCTTCGTCGCGCCGGTCAGCAGCACGCGATTGGCCCAGACCACGGGCGAGCTTTCGCCCTCGAGGGGAATGGGCGACTTCCAGAGGATGTTCCGCCCGCTGGGCCCATCCCACGATTCGGCGACGGTAGGACCACGATAGACGCCCAGCCCGTCGGAGCCGCGGAAGCGAGGCCAGTTGCGGGCGAGTTCCTCGTCCGTCGGCGGGGTCTCGTCGGCCAGCGGCGACGGCGCGGCGGCAGGTTCCGCCAGCAGGGGCAGTTCGGGCGCAGCCGTGGAGAGGGTCGCCAGCACGACGGCGCACGCCCCGGCGGCCAGGCCGACGCCCGCCACCGCCCACCGCCCGCGCGCCGCGGCGCGGGTTTGTGCAGCGGCGTAATCCGGCGCACCACACGGCAAGGGGAGTTTCTTGTGCAGCGCCTCTGCCGCCAGCAGGCTCAACGCCAGCGCGCCCAGCAATCCCGCCAGCAGCCGCCCGCCCCAGGCGGCGAACTGCCGACGCGCGAAATACTCCTGCCGCAGCGCCAGGTCCGCCAGGCGCACGCGCTCTCGCAGGGCCGCGTCGGCCGGAGACTGGCGCAACTGCTCGCGGAGCTGTTGCATGGCCGGGGAATCGACCACCTCCGCGGCCAGGAAACGCCGGTGGTTGACGGCGAGCACGCCCGCCACGACCGCCGCCAGCAGCCCCGCGGCGACGGCAGACCGCGTCGCGGCTGCGTGCCACGACCGCAGGCGATTCTCGCGCGGATTGTCGGCCGGTTCAGGCATCGGGCGTTCCGTTCTTTCCGGGCGGCGGTTTCGGCGGCAGTCCGCGGCGCTTGCGCTCCACCGGGCAGAAGGCGAAGCACCGCCCGCACGACAGGCAGCGCCCCCGGTGCGGCTCGTAGCCGCTCCGCGACGGGCGCAGCGACAGCGACACCAGTTTCGCCCCGACGACGAGCCCCAGGAACGCCCCGAGGATCGCGCCGCCGACGGCGAACCGGGCGCGCAGCGTAGAGGCCTCGGCGTACAGGTCAGCGCGCGGGCGGCGGGTCTGGTAGAACGCGTCGCTGGCGTCGGTGGTTCCCTGGGCCTGGCCGGTCTCTTCCAGGCGGACGCGCTCGGCCAGCCGGACCGACGGATGGGCGCGGGACAGCTCGTTCCGCACCGCCCATCCGCCCAGCGCGCCCAGGACCGCCAGCGCCGGCAGCAGCGCCAGGGCCGCACCCAGCCGGCGGCGGTCGCGCCGCAGGTCGCCGGGACGGTCGCCCGTGGGAGGCTCGATCGCGCCGAACGGGCAGGCGTTCTCGCACAGCCGGCAGCGGATGCACTCGCCCGGGGTGATCGTCACGTGTCGCCAGGACAGCGGCCCCAGCAGGCGGAAGATCGCCCCCAGCGGGCAGAGGAAGCGGCAGTACGGGCGGGCGACGAACAGCCCCACCGCGATCAGCGCCGCCGGCAGGAGCAGCAGGTCCACGCGCCCTGCGGCATCGCCCCCGCGGGCCCACGCGCCCCACGGCGCCAGGCGGAACAGCGCCACGAACGGGTCGTACTGGCAGATCAGGTACGCCGCGCCGAGCGCCGCCAGCAGGACGGCCGCCCCGAGATACGCGTACGCCAGCAGCCCCAGCGCGTGCTCCAGCCAGCGCGGCACGCGCACCGGTCGCACGGCCAGCAGGTCCTGCACCGCCCCCAGCGGGCAGACGGCGGCGCAGAACGTCCGCCCGGTCGCCAGCGCGAAGGCGACCGGAAGCAGGAACGTCGCGAGCACGGCCAGCGGGATCGCCCGCGCGGGGTCCGCCAGCGCCGCCGCGACGTCCTGGATGGCGCCGATCGGGCAGACGCATCCGCCCCGCCAGAAGCCGAAATACGCCAGCGAGAGGAGCATCAGCGCCGTCAGCATCGCCCGCGAGCGCGCCCGCAGCGCCAAGTACGACGCCGCCAGCAGCGCCGCCGCCAGCGCCGCCAGGTCCGCCCACTGCTGCCAGGCGGCGCGCCCGGCCGGCCAATCGACGCGCGGCGCGACGTAGTCCGGGCCCAGCTCCGGCGGGCGGTAGCGTTCCTCGCCCGACGCGACGGCGGAAATCGTCAGCGCCGCGACGAGGGCTACCAGCAGGATTCTCGCACGGACAGGCGTCATGGGCGGTCCCTGGTCTTCAGGAGGTAGGGTCGGTCGGCCGGCACGCGCGAGATCGCCCCGGCCGGGCACGCCGCCGCGATGGCGCACTGGTTGCACTGCACGCAGCGGTCGTGGCGGATCTGGAGATACAGGCTGCCGTTTCCGAACGTCGTGCACCCCTGCACGCACTTTCCGCACCCGATGCAGAGGCGCTCGTCGATCCGGTAGTCGTAGAATTCCTTTTCGATGCGCCCGCGCGCGATCGCGCCCGTGGGGCAGAGCTGGTTCTCCGCGCCGGAGTCGTACTGCCCCGCCTTGGGGTCGAAGTATCCGAAGCAGATGCGGCAGCGTCCGCACAGGTCGAAGCTGTGGACGCACTTGACCGCCGACGGCTGGAGAACGCAGTACGTCGCGCAGTTCCCGCAGCGGACGCACTTGTCCGGGTCGATCTGCCAGACGCTGCCCGCCGCCCGCGCCCGCCGGGCCAGCGCCGCCGTCAGCGATCCCAGGCTCAGGGCGGCAGCCCCGCACAGCCCGCCCCGAAGCACCGCCCGGCGGGTGAGTTTTTCCTGGTTGGCGGGGGTCATCGGCCTGCGTCCTTTCGCTGGGCCCGCGCTGCTGCCGCCGGCGCCTGCGCGCAATCCGACAGGATCGGGCACCGCGCGCACGCGCCGGCGTTGACGCACGATCCCTCGTCCGTTCGGCCTCGCCGCGCGAGCGTCCAGGCGACAACCGCCAGCGCCGCGCCTGCCAGGCCGCGACCGGCGGCGCGGAGCAATTCGCGGCGGGTCATCGCGCGGGGGTTCGGTTCGTTCATGGTCGGCCTCCCGCCGGCAGCGAAGCCGGCGCGATCGACTCGAAGACGCGGACGCGCCCCGCCGTCGGGTCCAGGGCGTAGATGCGCCCCTGCGCGTCGGCGGCGACGGGCAAGGCCGTGTCCTCGTTGCCCAGTTGCGCCGGGCCCGCGACGACGCTCTCCAGCTTGCCAGCGCCCCGCGGCCCGTCCGGGCGGTAGACCTTGATCCGCCGGACGCCCTTTTCGCTGGTGACGATCCGCCCGTCGTCCAGCACGGCCAAGTACACCGGGTTGCAGCAGCCGAGGAATCCGTCCAGGTCCGTCGCGGCGCGTCCCCAGACGAACTCGCGGTGGCCGTCGGTGGTCCACGCCTCGATGCGGAGTTGGCCGGGGTTGACGATCCGCAGCAGCCCGTCGCGCCCGAAGGTCAGCGCGAAGCACGGCCCGGGCAGCAGCCAGGGCGACGTTTCACCGCGCGTCGTGCCGTCCAGGCGGGTTTGCAAAGCGCCTTGGCGATCGAACACCAGCACCGCCCGCAGGCCCAGATCGGCGACGGCGACGCTCTCGCCATGTACGGCGATGGATTTCGGCAGCGACGTTTCGCCGCCCGGCGACCACGCTGTCAGCAGCACGCCCGCGCCGTCGCGGACCTCCACGCGCCGGCCCGCGGCGAGGTAGATCCGCCCGTCGTCGCCGGCGGCCAGGGCAGCGACTGCCGCGCCGGCCCGGAAGGCTGATTCCTGTAGCCCGGCCGGCGAAAAGACGCGCACCTCGTCGCCCCCGGCGACGTAGATTCGTCCGTCAGCCCCGACCGCCAGCGCCGCCGGCGACGCCACGCCCGCAGGGAAGCTCGCCGTCTGCCGCCAGCCGATCCTCGCCGGGTCGATCCGCCGCAGCGAGTCCAGGTCGTACTGGAACTCCGGGCCGAGTTTCTCGCGCCCGCGCTCGCCGAACAGGTCGCTGCGCACCACAACCACGACGAGCGCCGCCAGGGCCCCCGCCGCCAGCAGCGCCGTCAGCACCGCCTTGATCGAAACGCCCCGCCTTCCGGTCATGGCGCGCCTCCCGCGGGCGAGGCCCGCAGGTCGAGACACTTCATCACGCCATTGTCGCGGACGATCAATCGCCCGCCCGACAGCGCCAGCGGCGCCCACGCCTCGCGCCCGGGAAGGACCTTCGCGCGGGCCAGCGGGCGGAACGCCTCGCCCGTCGCCTCCACCAGCGACAGCTCGCCCTCGCCCGACAGGACGATCAGCATCCCGTCGGCCGCCAGGTACGGCCCGCGCCCCTTGTCGCCGAAGCGGTGCATCCGCCCCGACGTCCAGAGCACATTGCCCTCCAGGTCCAGGCAGACCAGTTGCCCGTCCTCGCGCACGCCGAACAGCCTGCCGCCGTACAGTACGGGCGTGTGCTGCTCCGAGCCGAACTTCGATGCCGGCAGGCGCCACAGCTCGCGCAGGGCGAACGCGTCGCCGGAAGGTTCCACGCGGAACATCCCGCACCCCGCACCGTACCCGCCCGAGAGGAAAATCCGCCCGTCGCCGACGATCACCGGCGAGGGCGCGTTGGCCATCGGGACCGTCCATGCTGTGCTGCGCCACAGGAGCGCGCCGGTCTCGGCGTCGGCGCCCACCACGCCGCGGTCGGCGCAGTAGACGTACATCCGTCGCCCGGCGAGTTCCATCGGCACGATCGACGAGTGGGTCATCGCCCAGCCGTCGGGGTTGGGCGTCTCCCAGACCGTCTGCCCGCTCTGGGCGTCCACGGCGACCAGAAGCGCCTTTCCGCCCGGCGCGAGGATCGCGCGGCCGCGGTCGATCAGCGGGCATTGGCCGGTGTACCAGGGCGGAATCGTCGCGCCGTATCGGGCCACCAGGTCGATTCCCCAGCGAAACTCGCCCGTGACGGCGTCGGCGCAGAGCACGTGACACTTGGGGCCGAGGGTGACCACCAGTCCGCCGCTCACGGCAGGGGTGGTGCGCGACCATCCGTGATTGGACTCGATGTAGACGTGGTATCCCCGCCGCCAGATTTCCCGCCCGTCGGCGGGCGAGAGGCAGCGCAGGACGTCGGCGCGGGCCTGCTCGTCGTAGTCGAGCAAGTAGAGTCGTCCGACGGCGATTGCGGGCCCGGCGTAACCGTCGGCCACCGGAACGCTCCAGGCGGCGGGCGGGCCGTCGGCAGGCCAGCGGCGGGCCAGCGGGACCGTCTCGGCGCTGACGGCGTCGAGGTTCGCCCCGCGGAAACACGGCCAGTCGGCCCCCAGCGGCGCGGGCGAGCCTTCCCCGCGCGCGAAGAACCCGCGCAGGTCCACGGCCGGCTCCGGCGCCGCCGCCTGCGACGGCGCGCCGCTTTCCGCCGGCAGACGCAGCTCCAGCGCCAGGCCCGGCGAGCCGCTCATCCACAGCGCCAGCAGCGCGACGCCCGCGCAGGCAACCAATGCGGGAACCACGATGGCGGGGTCAGGACGCCTCATCGCACGGCATTATACAGAAGGATCCGATCGAACCCGCGCGCGAAAAGCGTTGCGCGATCGAACCGCCGTTCGGTATGATGCTCTGTGGGCGATCCGCCGACGCCCCGGGAAAACCGAATGAAACGGAACTGGAAAATCCTCGTCTGCCGGTGCGTCCACGCGAAAAAGCTCCACAGCGATGTGGATCATTTTTCCCAGATGATTCCCTGCATGAAGGGCATGACCGTCGTGGACGACCTGTGCGCCTTGGCGGCCAAGCGGGACCGGCGCCTGTTGGCCCTGGGCAACGAGCCCGACCTGCGCGTCGTCGCCTGCCGGCCTCGCGCGGTCCGCTGGATGCTTCGCGCCGCCGGCGTGGACCACGGCGGGAACGTGCGGTACTTTGACTTCCGCCAGCAACCCGAGGAGGAAGACCTGCTGGCTATCCTGGGCGACGGATTCCTGGAACCAGGCCGGGGGCGGCACATCGCCCACGAGGGCGATTGGCAAGGGTGGTTCCCCGTCATCGACCGCGACCGCTGCACCGGCTGCAAGCAGTGCCTCAACTTCTGCCTGTTCGGCGTCTACGCCCTGTCGGGCGACGGGCGCGTGGAGGTTCGCGAGCCGGCGCGGTGCAAGCCGCACTGTCCGGCCTGCGCCCGCGTCTGCCCGTCGCTGGCGATCATGTTTCCCAAGCATGGCGAGCGCCCCATCGACGGCGACGAGGTGCGCCCCGAGGACCTGGCCCGGACGGACCTGCGGGTCGATCCGCGCAATGTCGCCCGGGGCGACGTGCTCAAGGCGCTGCGCGACCGCCAGCGCCGCGGGCCCGACGAGGACTGACCCGGACCGAGGAGTTACCACGAGATGCTGGCCCGCCTGGCCCGACGATTGCTGACCGAAGTGGACGCCCGCGCGCTGGCGAAGTTCGCGTGGAATTTCGGCGCGCGCGGGGTGGCGGGCCTCTGGCGATTCCGGAGGCGGCTTGCGCGCGGGGAAAATTTCCCTGCCGTGCTGTTCGTCTCGCTCACCACGCGGTGCAACCTCCGTTGTCAGGGGTGCTGGGTGTCGGTGGACGGTCCGGCGCAGTCGATCGCGCCGGCGGACCTGCACCGCCTGATCGCCGCCGGCAAGCGCCAGGGATGCTATTTCTACGGCCTGCTGGGCGGCGAGCCGCTGCTGTACGAGCCGCTGTGGGACGTGCTTGCCCGCCACCGCGACTGCTACTTCCAGCTGTTCACCAACGGCACGCTCCTGACGGCCGACGACGCCCGTCGCATGCGCCGTCTGGGCAACGTCACGCCGCTGGTGAGCATCGAGGGGCTCGCCGAGATCAGCGACGAGCGCCGCGGCGGGCGCGACGTCTACCGCAAGGCGCTGGAGGCGCTGGAGCACTGCCGGCGCGAGCGCCTGCTGCTGGGCGTGGCGACGAGTCTCTGCCGGTCCAACCTCGACGAACTGGCGACCGATTCGTTCGTGCGCGACTGCGTGCGGCGCGGCGTGCACTACCTGTGGTACTACATTTACCGCCCGGCCGGGGCCATGCCCGCGCCCGAGCTGGCGCTGTCCGGCGAGCAGATTCTGCGCCTGCGGCGGTTCCTCGTCGAGACGCGGACCTGGGCGCCGCTGATGATTGTCGACGCGTACTGGGACCACCTCGGCCGGGGGCTCTGCCCCGCCGCGACGGGCGTCAGCTACCACGTCAACCCCTGGCTGGACGTGGAACCCTGCCCGCCGATCCAGTTCGCCGTAGAAAACCTCGCCGGCGCGCCGCCGGTCGAGACGATCAACCGATCCGCCCTGTTGCGCGACTTCCGCGCCCTGGCCGCCGGCGCCGGCCGAGGGTGCATCCTGCTGGAAAGGCCCGACCTGCTGCACCGTTTCCTGCTCGATCGCGGCGCGCGGGACACCAGCGGACGCCGAACCGGATACGACGAGTTGGCCGCCGCCTGCCCCCGCCCCAGTCACGGCTCCGTCGAGGCGATCCCCGAGCGTCACTGGCTGTACCGTTTCGCCAAGAAGCACTGGTTCTTCGGTTTCGGCGCCTACGGCTGATTTTCAGCTTTCCCCTTCACCCTTTCCCCTCTCCCCTTCTTCCGCTTTCCTTTTCCGGCGGGCGCCTAAGATGGTATGCTGGCTGTCGGAGAAGCGAGCGAATGAATCCCCAATCGGCGGAGAATTCGGCGGACGCACCCGCCCCCCAATGCGAGACGCAGCGGGGCATCCCGTCCTCGCGCCGGCAGCGCGACCGGCTGGCAGAGGGCGCCCGCGCGCGCGTCGCCATCGCCTCGGCCGTGCCTCCCCTCACGCTGGCGGAGTTGGAGGCCCACGCCCGCGCCGTCGTCGCCGAGGCGGGGCTCGACGAATCGTACGTGCCCTACGCGGCCGTGCTCGTTCACAACGAGGCCTGGCGCGACGCGCTGTCCGCCGTGCCGTTCGACCGCCGACTGCTGCTGCTTCCGCAATGCCTGCGCGACGCCGACGCGTGCCCCGCCGTCTTCGACGGGCTGGGACTGCTCTGCCGGCGGTGCGGGCGCTGCGCCATCGACGAACTGCTGGCCGAGGCGGAGCGACTCGGTTACGTCGCGCTGGTCTCCGAGGGCACGGGCGCGGTGACGGCGATGATCGAGTCGGGGCAGATCGAGGCGTTCGTCGGCGCCAGTTGCCTCTCGTCGCTCCAGGAGATTTTCCCGCGGATCGAGGCGGTCGGCGTGCCGGGCGTGGCGATTCCGCTGCTTCGCGACGGCTGCCGCAACACCGCCCTGGACCTCGACCGGCTGCTGGAGGCGATGCGCCTCCGTCGCGACGGCCTGCCGCGACCGCCCGTCATCGAGCCGATCCGCCGCGAGGTGGAGGGCTGGTTCACCCCGGCCGGGCTGGACGAGTTGCTCGGGCCCGCGCGGGACACGACGGAGCGGATCGCCCGCGACTGGCTGCTCCGCGCGGGCAAGCGGTGGCGCCCCGTGCTGTGCGTCTGCGCGGCGCGGGCGCTGGCCGGCGACGACCCGCCCGCCCTGCGCCAGATCGCCGTGGCGGTCGAGTGCTTCCACAAGGCCTCGCTCGTCCACGACGACATCGAGGACGGCGACGACCACCGCTACGGCGACCTGACGCTCCACTGCCGTTACGGCGTTCCGGTGGCCCTGAACGTCGGCGACCTGCTGCTCAGCGAGGGCTACCGCCTGCTCGCCGAGGCGCCCCTGCCCGAAGCGGCGCGGGCGCGCATGCTCCGCGCCGCGGCCGAAGGACACCGCCAGCTCTGCATCGGCCAGGGGGCCGAACTCTGCTGGACGCGATCGCCGGGTCCGATTTCCCTGGACGAACTGCTGGACATCTACACGGGCAAGACCGCCCCGGCGTTCGAGGTGGCGCTGCGCCTGGGGGCGCAGGCAGCCGGCGCCGACGAGGAGCTCTGTGCCCTGTTCCGCGACTACTCGCGGGCGCTGGGGATCGCCTACCAGCTGCGCGACGACCTTTCCGACGCCTCCGACGGCGACCTGCCCGCGCGCAGGCCCTCCATCCTGCTGGCGCTGGCATGCGAGCAGTCCGCTGGCGCCATGCCCGACTCGTGGAACTTCGCCGCGCGGACCGACCTGCGGGACCGGGCCCGGGCGCTGCTGGACGATTTCCGCAATCGGTCCGTCGCCGCCCTGGCGCCTCTCCGAAACACCGCGCTCAAGGGCCTGCTGCGCCGCGTCGTCGCGGGAATCTTCGACGCCCCCGACGGAAAGGGAAACATCGCTTGACCCTCCGGCAGGCAGAACTGTGCGCCGCGGCGCGGGCGAGGGAACTGCTTCCCGATGCGCCGGCCGTCGCGCGGTTCGTCGCCGGTCAACTGGCAGAATCCGGCGGATTCGCTGGGCGCGACGGGCAAGCCGACCTGTACTTCACGCACTTCGCCCTGGCATCGCTGCGCGCGCTGGGCGCCGCGATTCCGCCCGCCGTCGCGGACTGGCTGGAAACGTTCGGCGACGGCAGCGAACTGGACTTCGTCCACCGCTGCGCCCTGGTCCGCTGCCGGGCGCACCTGGACCTGCGGACGTCCGCAGCGCGGCGACAGGCCCTGCTCGATGCCCTTTCACGCTATCGCAGCGCCGACGGCGGGTTCGACCTAGCCGTCCGCGGCCCGCACGGCTCGGCCTACGGCTGCTACCTCGCGCTGGGCGCGCACCAGGATCTCGTCGCAGACCTGCCCGACCCGCGCGGATTGGCGCACTGCCTGGCGGGCCTGCGGACGCGCGACGGCGGATACGCCAATTGGCCCGATTCGCCGATCGGTTCCGTTCCGGCGACGGCCGCCGCGATGCTCGTGCTGCATGCGCTGGGCGAACCCGCGGACCGCGCCGCGCGCGACTGGTTCGCCGCCCAGGCGTCCGAAGGCGGAGGCTTCCGCGCTGCGCCGATCGCCCCGTCGACCGACCTGCTTTCCACAGCCGTCGCGCTGCACGCGCTGGCCGAGACGGACGGCGTGCCGTCCGCCTGCCGCGAGCCCGCCCGCGCGTTCGTCCTGGGCCTGCGACAACCTGGCGGAGGCTTCCGCGGCCATCCGCTCGACGACCGGGCCGACTGCGAATACACCTTCTACGCCCTGCTGGCGCTGGGGCAGCTGGCTGGTGCGGGGGACGAACCGTGACCGCCGATCCGCGAATCCGCGCGGCGCTGGACGAAACCCGCCGGCGCCTGCTGAGCGCCCGAACCGCCGACGGCGCGTGGCGCGGCGAGTTGTCCAGCAGCGCGCTGTCCACCGCGACGGCCGTCGCGGCGCTGGCGAGGGTCGACCCCCGCGCCCACGCCGCGCCGATGGCGCGGGGCGTCCGCTGGCTCGTCGAGCACGCCAACGCCGACGGCGGATGGGGAGACACCCCGCAATCGCGGAGCAACCTCCCGACGACGACGCTGGTCTGGTCGGCCCTGGCAATCTCCCCCGGCCGGGAGGCGCCTTCCGCGCTGCTCGCGCGGTGCGAGGCGTACCTGGCCGCGCGTTGCGGGGGCCTGTCGCCCGAATTCGTCGCCCGCGCGATCGTTTCGCAGTATGGACGGGACCGCACCTTCTCGGCGCCGATTTTGGCGATGTGCGCGCTGGCCGGCCGGCTGGGCGAACGTCCGTCGGACGCCTGGGCGCTGGTGCCGCAGCTGCCGTTCGAGCTGGGCATCCTCCCTCACAGCCTGCTGCGGGCGGCGCGACTGCCGGTGGTCAGCTACGCCCTGCCCGCCCTGATCGCCGTCGGACAGGCGCGGGACCGCTACCATCCTGTCGCCTGCCCCCTGACGCGGGTCGTCCGCCGGCTGGTCGCGCGGGCCAGCCGGAACCGCCTGGAGCGTCTCCAGCCGCCGGGGGGCGGGTTCCTGGAGGCCGTCCCGCTGACGAGTTTCGTCGCGATGTGCCTGGCAGCGATGGGCCTGCGAAACCACCCCGTCGTGGCGCGATCCGTCGCATTCCTTCAGGCGGCGCAGCGGGCGGACGGAAGCTGGCCCATCGACACCGACCTGTCCGGGTGGGTGACGTCGCTGTCCGTCCGCGCGCTGGGGGCCGACGGTCGGGCGGCGCTTGAACCGGCTGAGCGCGACGCGCTGCGCGCCTGGCTGCTGCGCTGCCAGCTGCGGGCGCGGCACGTCTTCACCGGCGCGTCGCCCGGCGGGTGGGCGTGGACCGACCAGCCCGGCGGCGTGCCCGACGCGGACGACACGGCCGGGGCCCTGCTCGCCCTGCACGCGCTGGACGACGGCGGCGACGCGACGGCCCGCGCCGCCCGCGCAGGCGTCGGCTGGCTGGCGGACCTCCAGAACCGTGACGGCGGCGTGCCGACGTTCTGCCGCGGCTGGGGAAGGCTCCCCTTCGACCGCTCCGCGCCGGACCTGACCGCTCACGCCCTGCTGGCCTGGCATCGCTGGCGGGCGCTTGGCGACGCGACGATACGGCGGCGGACCGCGCGGGCCCTCGCGCGGGCGGCGGAGTACCTCTCTGGCGCGCAGCGGGCGGACGGCGCGTGGATTCCCCTGTGGTTCGGAAACGAACGAGCGGAAGACCAGGCCAATCCCGTCTATGGAACCGCGCGCGTGCTGGCCGCCCTGGCGGAATTGCCGGAAGGGCGCGGGCCTCGGCTGGCCGCCGCGACGTCCGCCGGCGCGAGGTTCCTGCTCGCCTGCCGGCAAGGCGACGGTTCCTGGGGCGCCGAAGCGGGCGTCGCGCCTTCCATCGAAGAGACGGCCGTGGCAACCGACGCCCTGGCCAAACTGCTTTCCTTCGGCCGTCCCGCCGGGATGGAGGCGGAACTCCGCGCCGCCGTCGCCGGCGGACTTCGATGGTTGATAGAGCGGACCGAGGGCGGCACGCGGTTCGACGTGTCGCCCATCGGCCTGTACTTCGCCCGCCTGTGGTACTCCGAGGCGCTCTACCCGGTGATTTTCACCGCCGCCGCGCTGGCGCGGGGCCTGCGGGTGGGCTTGTAGCAACGCACAGGCGGGGCTACGATGAATTTATTCCGAGGGACCGCGTGGCGATGAAACGTCGGGGACAATTCGAGCACGCTCCTGGTTGGCACCGCTTTGGCGCAGCGGCGGTACTGCTGGCCTTGACGGCCGTTGCCTGCCGAAAGGCGCCCCCGCCTCCGCCGCCGGCGCCCGCCTCGCGCCCCGCGCCGACAAGCGCCCCAACCGACGACTGGCCGATGTTCCGCGGCGGGCCCGCGCAGACAGGCCAGGCCGCTGGCTCGTTGCCCGATGCGATGGAACCGCTCTGGCGCTTTCCAGCGCCCGATGCGGTCAAGTCCTCGCCGGTCGTCGCGGGCGGGCGCGTCTACTTCGGTTGCGACGACGGAAACGTCTACTGCCTCGACCTGCTCACGGGCGAAAAGCTCTGGGCGTCGCCCCTGGGCGACGCCGTCGCCGCGAGCCCCCTGCTGCGCGGCGGCAGGCTGTACGTCGGCTGCGCCGATCAGCATTTCTACTGCCTCGAGGCGCGCAGCGGGCGCGTGCTCTGGAAGCGAAAGACCGGTGGGCAGATCGTCGCCGCAGCCAACGCCTGGCAGGCCGACGACGGAAGCCGGGAACTGCTGCTTGTCGGCAGCTATGACAACAAGCTCCACGCCTACACGCCCGACGGCGACGAGGCGTGGACGGTCGCGACGGAGAATTTCGTCAACGGCGCGCCGGCGGTCGCGGGCGGGCAGGCGGTCTTCGGCGGCTGCGACGGCAAAATCCACGTCGTCAAACTGCCCTCCGGGCAGCAGACGCGGGAGATCGACACCGGGGCGTACATCGCCGCGTCGAGCGCCCTGTCTGACGGCAGGGCGATCGTGGGCAACTACGCCGGACGGCTAACCTGCGCGGACATCCGCACCGGCGAGATCGTCTGGACGTACGAGCGGAAGGAGCGCCCGTTCTTTTCCTCCCCGGCCGTGGGAGGCGGGCGCGTGGTCGTCGGGGGGCGCGATGGGCGGGTGCACTGCCTCGACGAGCGCTCGGGCGGGTCCGTCTGGACGTTCGCCGCGGGTGGAAACGTGGACAGCTCGCCGGTGATCGCCGACGGGCGGGTGCTCGTCGGCGGCGACGCGGGACGCCTGTTCCTGCTCGACCTCGCCGACGGGCGCAAGGTCTGGTCGTACGACCTGGGCGGGTCCGTCAGCGGGTCGCCTGCCGTCGTCGGCAACTGGGCGATCGTCGCCTGCGACGACGGGAATGTATACGCCTTCGTCCCCGCGCCGCCCCAGTGAACCGAGTCGCAAAGGGAGACAGTCTGTGAATCCGCAAGATACGCCGATCCTGAAGATGACGGACGTCGTCAAGCGATACCCCGATGCCGGCGGCGCGGAAGGCCTGCCCGTACTGGACGGCCTGACGCTCTCGGTGCGGGCGGGAGAGTCGCTGGCGATCGTCGGGCCGTCCGGCTCGGGCAAGAGCACGCTGCTGAACCTCGCCGGGGCGCTGGACCGCCCCACCGCCGGCAGCGTCCGCATGGACGGGCGCGAACTGGAGCAACTGTCCGACGCGGCGCTGGCGGTGGTCCGCAGCCGGCACGTCGGGTTCGTCTTCCAGATGCACCACCTCCTGCCGCAGTGCACGGTGCTGGAGAACGTGCTGATTCCCACGCTGGCGGCCGGCGCCGACCGCTCCGGCGCGACCCGGCGCGCGGGCGACCTGCTGGCCCGCGTGGGCCTGGCCGGACTGGCCGACCGACTGCCCGCGACGCTCTCGGGCGGGGAGCGCCAGCGCGTCGCCGTCGCGCGGGCGCTGATCAACCGCCCGCGGATCCTGCTGGCCGACGAGCCCACCGGCTCGCTCGATCGCGCCTCGGCCGACACGCTGACCGACCTGCTGACCGACCTCAACCGCGCCGACGAGTTGACGCTGATCGTCGTGACGCACTCCGAAGCCCTGGCGCGGCGGATGGGGCGCGTGCTGCACCTGTCCGCCGGACGCCTGGACGGAAAAGGCGGCGGCGCATGACCGCCGGGCGGCTCATCCTCCGCACGGTCTGGCACTACCGCGCCGCGAGCCTGTCCGTCGCGGCTGCGGCGGCAGTGGCGGCTGCCGTGCTGGTCGGCGCGCTGGCCGTGGGAGACTCCGTCCGCCACACCCTGCGCCACATCGCCCTCCAGCGCCTGGGCGAAACGGAACTTGCCCTGAGCGGCGAGCGCCTCGTCCGCGCGGCGCTGGCCGACGAACTGGCGGCGAGTCTGCGAACGAACGTCGCGCCGGCGCTGACGCTCCGCGGCGTCGCCTCGCGCCAGTCCGACGGGCGCGGCGCCGACGACGTCCGCGTGATCGGCGCCGACGCGCGGTTCTGGGCGCTGGCCGGCCTGCCCGACCCGCTCGCGGGGCGCGCCGACGCCGCAGCCGTCAACACGCACCTGGCGCGGCGTCTCGGTTGCGGGGTGGGCGACCGGCTCGTGCTGCGCGTGGAGCGCCCCGCCCTC
Organism: Planctomycetota bacterium; assembly: GCA_029553505.1. Classification (GTDB taxonomy): domain Bacteria; phylum Planctomycetota; class Phycisphaerae; order SM23-33; family SM23-33; genus UBA12270. Next base: position 37,054 of record JAKPKY010000080.1, on the reverse strand, counting down.
ATGCCGCGCGAGGCCCCGCTGTCGGTCACCGTCGACGCCTCGCAGGCTGTCACGGTCACGGTGGCGGCCGTCGTCGACGACGACCACCTGGGGCGGTTCAGCCTGCTGGCCGGGCAGCTTCCGCCCGACAATATTTTTCTTCCGCTGGCGGCGCTGGGGGAACGCATCGGCCGACCCGGGCGGGCAAATACGCTGCTGGTCGCCCGTCGGACCGACGGCGGACCGACGCCCGCCGAGGCCCGCGCGGCGCTGGCGGCCGCCTGGCAACTCGCCGACGCCGACCTGGAACTCCGCGCCCTGCCACAGGCCGGGGCGGTGGAACTTCGCTCGGGTCGGATTTTCCTGGACGCGCCGGTCTCCACTGCCGCCCGCGCGGCCGGGGAAACACCACTCGGCGTGCTGACGTACTTCATCAACGAGCTGCGCGTCGGCGGGCGCGCCGCGCCATACTCGATGGTCGCCGCGCTGGGTCCGTTGGCCGCCGCCCGCGACGCGCCGCCCCTGCCGGCGGGTCTGCGCGACGACCAGGCCGTGATCAACCGCTGGCTCGCCGACGACCTCGGCGCCGCCCCCGGCGACGCGCTCGAGATGCGCTACTTCGCGCTCGCGCCCGCCGGCCGGCTGATCGAGCAGTCGGCGCGGTTCACCGTCGCGGCGGTCGTGCCCGTCGAGGGCCCCGCCGCCGACGCGACGCTCATGCCCGCGTTCCCCGGGCTCGCTGAGCATGAAAATTGCCGTGACTGGTCCCCCGGCGTGCCGATCGACCTGGCCCGAATCCGCCCGAAGGACCAGGACTACTGGACCGCCCACCGCGGCACGCCCAAGGCGTTCGTCACCTTACGGGCTGGGCAAAGGCTCTGGGCAAACCGTTTCGGCGACCTGACGGCCGTGCGCTGGCCGATCGCCGACGCCGACCCGCGCCGCCTGGCCGAGGCGCTGCGGGCGAAGCTCGACCCGGCCGCGCTGGGCCTGCGCTTCGTGCCCGTCCGCCGACAGGCGCTGGCCGCCGGGGAGCAGGCGATCGATTTCGGGCAATTGTTCCTGGGGCTCAGCGGATTCCTGATCGTCTCGGCCGTGCTGCTGACGGCGCTGCTGTTCGCGCTGGGCGTTCGCCGTCGGCGCCGGCAGATCGGCACGCTGCTGGCGCTGGGGTACTGGCCTGGCACGGTGCGCCGACTGCTGCTGGCCGAGGGATTCGTGCTGGCTGCCGTCGGAGCGCTGGTCGGGGCCGCCGGCGGGTTGGCCTACACCCGCGCGGTGCTGGGCGCCCTGGCGACGGTCTGGTCCGGCGCGGTGGCCGGGGCCGTCGTCCGCTTCCACGCGTCGTCCGCCAGCGTGGCGCTGGGAACGGGCGGCGCGATCGGGGCGTCGGTGCTGGCGATCTGGTTGGCGCTGCGGCGCGAGGCGCGCCGGCCTGTGGCGGAACTGCTGGCCGGCGAGGGCGACGCGTCGCCCATCCCGCCCCGCCGCGCCACGCTGCCGGTGCTGGCGGCGTGCCTGTGCGGGCTGGCGGCGGGGGGAATCCTCGTCTCCGCCGGCGTGGGGCGAACCCAGGCGGCGGCAGAGGCGTTCTTCGCGGCCGGGGCGCTGCTGCTCGTCGCCCTGCTGACGCTGACGGGCTGGCTGCTGGGCAGGCTGCTCCGCAAGCGGTCCGCAACCGCGATGACGCTGGCGGGCCTGGCCGCCCACAATGCCGCCCGCCGGCGGGCGCGAAGCCTCGCCGTCGTCGCCCTGCTGGCGTGCGGGTGCTTCCTCGTCGTCGCCGTCGGCGCCAACCGCCGGGACGCCCGGGGCGGCACATTCGGCCGGGCCTCGGGAATCGGCGGATTCGCGCTCTGGGGTGAATCGTCGTTGCCGGTCTACGCCGACCTGTCCGACCAAACCGTTTTGGCGGAACTCGCGCCGGACGCCCCGCTGGAAAACGTCTCCGTCGTCCCGCTGCGCGTCCGCGAGGGCGATGACGCCAGCTGCCTGAACCTCACCCGCGCCCAATCGCCCGTGATCCTCGGCGTGCGCCCGGCGGAGCTGGCCGATCGGAACGCATTCACGTTCATCAAATTGTATGAGGGCAAGCCTTCGCCCCGCGCTTGGCTGGAACTGGACCGCAAGCTGCCCGACGGGCAGATTCCCGCCGTCGCCGACGAGGCGACGGTCACCTACGGCCTGGGCAAAAAGCTCGGGGACACGCTGGAATTCACTGACGACGCGGGCGCGACGCGCCGGGTACGCATCGAAGCCATCCTGGCCGGGTCCATCCTCCAGGGCAGCCTGCTGATCTCCGAGACGAACTTCCGCCGGTCGTTCCTCGACCGCGGCGGGTTCCGCGCGTTCCTGGTGGACGCTCCGCCCGAGCGCCGCCAGGCCGTCGCCGAGGCGCTCCGCGCCGCGCTGGCGGACGCCGGCCTGCGCTTCACGCCCGCGCCCGACCGCCTGGCCGCGTTCCAGACCGTCGAGAACACCTACCTGGCGATCTTCCAGGCGCTGGGGGGCCTGGGACTGCTCCTCGGCAGCGTCGGGCTGGCCGTCGTGGTGGCGCGAAACGTCACGGAGCGGCGGGCGGAGTTGGCCCTGCTGCGGGCGGTGGGCCTGTCCCGCAGCCGGCTCGTGGCGCTGGTCTTCTGGGAGCACGCCGGACTGGTGGCGCTGGGCCTGGTCTGCGGGACGACGGCGGCGCTGCTGGCTGTCGCGCCCGCGCTGCACTCGCCGACAGTGCAGGTTCCCTGGCAATCGCTGGGTTTGACGCTGGCGGGCATCGCCGTCAGCGGACTGCTGTGGACGCTGCTGGCGGCGTGGGGCGCGCTGCGCGGGCCGCTGTTGGGCGCGCTGCGGGAAGAGTGAAAAACCGAAAGAACCCCCGCGTGACCGCGGGGGCTGGTAACAGAATCCCGCGCAATCAGCGGAGGCTTGTAAAAAACCCCCGCGTGACCACGGGGGCTTGTAAAAATATCCCCGCTTGCCGCGGGGATTGGTTTTTTCGGATCACTTCGCCGGTTGGGTGGCGGTGGGCGGTTTGGCGACCAGGCGGACCTTGCACGCCTGCTGGGCGGTGAAGGACCGTCCGGTGAGGTAGTCGGTGAATTCCACACGGATGGTCAGCTCATCGTGCGCGGGGGGAGCGTCTTTCCACGGGCAGTCGAAGCTGAAGTGATAGGTCATGAACCCGCTGGACCACTGTTTTCCGAGCTTCTCGACGTCCCAGGCATATTCGCCGACGAGGTTTTTCTTGGGGTCCGCGGCGAGGTCGAAGACCTGGACCTTGACCGCGCCGGCTGCCTTGACGACGCTTCCGTCCCGGTCGATCGGGCGGAGGTAGACCTTCACACCGTCGTCGCCCTCGACACCGTCGAAGTCGGCCCCGCCGGTGTAGCGTCCCAGCTCGATGCGCTCGACGTGGAAGAGGGTCTGGAGGCGTTTTTCGCCGAGGGCCTGGAGCGTCTCGATCTGCTTGCGCTGGGCGATGATTTCGGCCTGGAGCCCCTCGTTGCGGTCGGCGACCTGTCGGGCGGATTCGAGGGCGGCCTTGCGGTCGGTTTCGAGCTTGTCGAGGCGCTCGTTGGAGACGATGCTGCATCCGCCGCACAGCCAGGCGGCGGCCAGGCACGCGGCGATCCGGCAAACCGTGCGAGGGGCCATGATCACTCCTCCTTGGGCGGTTCGGCCGGCTTGGCGGGCTGGTCCGGCATGTGCTCCAGCACCTGGTCCACGCAGCCGTATTCCACCGCCTGGTGGGCGTCCAGCCACTTGTTCCGCTCGCAGTCGCGTTCGATCTGCTCGACGGACTGGCGGGTGTGCTGGGCGAGGATTTCGTAGAGGCGTTTGCGGAGGCGGAGGATTTCCTGCGCCTCGATGTCCAGTTCGGTGGCGGGCCCGGTGAGCACGCCGGAGATCAGGGGCTGGTGGACGAGCACGCGGCTGTTGGGCAGGGTGAAGCGTTTTCCGGCGGTTCCGCCCGCCAGCAGCACGGCGCCCATGGAGGCGGCCAGCCCCACGCAGTAGGTCGCCACGTCGGGGCGGACGAACTGCATGGTGTCGTAGATCGCCAGCCCGGCAGAGACGCTCCCGCCGGGGGAGTTGACGTAGATGCTGATGTCCGAGTGCGGGTCCTCGCTGGACAGGAACAGCAATTGGGCGATGACGACGTTGGCGACGTCGTCGTCGATGGGCCCGCCGACGAAGACCACGCGGTCCTTGAGCAGGCGGCTGTAAATGTCGTACGCCCGCTCCCCGCGTCCTGTCTTTTCCACTACGATCGGTACCAGGTGCTGGTTCAGTGCCATGGTTCGGTCCCTGCGGCTGGCGCTACTTGGGCTTGCCCTTCTTCTCGGGGGTCTCGACGATCTCGTCGACGATGCCGTATTCCTTGGCCTCGGCGGGGCTCATGAAGCGGTCCCGCTCGGTTTCGGTCTCGATCTGCTCGACGCTGCGCCCGGTGTGTTTGCTGAGCAGTTCGTTGAGCATCCGCTTGGCCTTGAGGATTTCCTCGGCCTGGATCTTGATGTCGCTTGCCTGCCCGGTGACTCCGCCCCAGGGCTGGTGGACCATGATCTTGCTGTGGGGCAGGGCATAGCGTTTTCCCTTGCTCCCCGCGGCGAGGATCATGGCGGCGCCGCTGGCGGCCTGCCCGACGCAGTAGGTGGATACGTCGCAGGAGAGGAACTGCATGGTGTCGTAGATCGCCAGGGTGTCGTCCACCGACCCGCCGGGGGAGTTGATGTAGAGGTGGATTTCGCGGTCGGGGCTCTTGGCCTGGAGTTCCAGCAGGCGCATGATCAGCCCGCCGGCGGTGTTCGGGCCGATTTCGCCCCAGAGGAAGACGATCCGCTCTTCCGCGAGGCGTTCTTCGAGCGTCATTTCCCGCCGGGCCGCGTAATCGCGGTAGGCGGTGGTGTTCTGGACGTCAGGCCTCTGCCTCATGCCATGCTCCCTGTCTTACTCGTCGGCCGGCGCCTCGGGCTCGTCCTTGGAGGCCTTCCGGGTCGATTTCTTCGCTGTCTTCTTTTCGGCCTTGGCGGCGGGCTTCTTTGCTGCTTTTTCGGATTCCGCCAATTCCGGTTCCACTTCGCTCACCTTCGCGTCGGCGAGAATCTTCTCCAGCGCCTTCTCCTCGCGGATCGAAACGGCCACCTGCTCGATGGACCCGTCGCTCTCCAATTCCTGGCGAAGGCGCTCGGGGCGGCGCCCGTAGCTGGAGGCCATCTGCGCCACCCGCGCGTTGATCTCCGCGTCCGGGACTTCCACCTTTTCCTGCTCGGCCACCTTGCCCAGGATGAACTGGAGCTTCAGCTCGCGCTGGGCCTGTTCCTCGGCCGCGGTCTGGAGCTCCGCGAGGCGCTCGTCGATCCGCTCGCGCGGGATGCCCATCTGGAGCATGTCCACGTACTGCCTCTGGAGCACGCGGGCGGCGTGGCGCTTGGCGACGTTCTCGGGCAGGTCGAACTTGACGGCCTCCAGCAGGTGCTGGCAGACCTGGTCGCGCATCGACCGCTGCGACTCCATCTCCAGGCGCTGCTGGAGGCGCGTGGCGATGAACTCCCGCAGTTCCTTGAGCGACTCGAAGCCCTGCGCGGTGGCGAATTCCTCGTTCATCTCGGGCAGTTCGCGATGACGAACCTGGCTGATTTCGATGGCGACGGTCAGTTCTTTGCCTCGCCACGACTCCTGCGGATGCGCCTCGGGCGCCTTGACGGTCAGTTCGACCTTCTCGCCGGCCTTCTTGCCCGCCAGCGTCTTGCCCAGGTCCACCAGCGGCAGGCCTTCCACCTGTCCCGGCGCCACCCGCAGCGTCAGGCCGTGACGCTCCACGGGCTCGATGCCCTCGCCGCGGATCGTCGCGCCGGCCGTCACCACGTCGCCCTCGGCGGCGGCGCCGTCGGTGTCCTCGAAGCGGGCCCGGCTCTGGCGGATTTCGTCCAGGTACTCGTCCACGCACTGGTCGGTCACTTCCAGCTTGGGACGCTTGACCTCGATGCCCTTGAGGTCCGGCAGGTCGAATTCCGGCTGGATTTCCACCTCGAAGCTGAACGACATCTCGCCCTTTTCGGGCAGCTCGATGGCGTCCAGGTCCAGGTCCGGTTCGCCGATGGTCTTGAGGCTCGCTTTTTCCAGCGCGGCGCCCAGCGACTCGCCGATCAGCGAGTTGCGGACGTCCTGCGAGACTTCCCGCCCGAAACGCTTCTCGATCAGGCGGCGTGGCGCGTGCCCCACGCGGAAGCCCGGAACCTGGGCGCTCTTGCCGAGTTCGCCGAACATCTCGTTGAATTTCGCGTCGATCCGCTCGCGCGGAACCGTGACGGTCACCTTCTTCTTCAGCGTGCCGGCGTCCTGGACGTCCACCTTGTTTTCGGGGAGGTTGTCGGCCTGGGGCTCCTGGCCGGTCTGGGTTTCCGCCTGCTCGTTGAGGTCCTTCGTTTCGTCTGCCATGGTGCGTAAAGCTCCCAATCATGCCGGTCCGCGACCAGGCGCGCCACCGCGGCGCGCCCCCGGCGAACCGGAACCGCCCCGCCCGCCGGCGCTGGGGTCATGGGAGCGGCCGGGCGGGCAGGACAGGGCACTGTATGCGAACCGCCCGCCCGCGTCAATGGAAACTCCGCCGCCCCGGGCCGACGGTTGCGGTGGGCGAACCGCCGCGCTATACTCCTTGCCTGCGCCCGCGGAACGGCGCATCCTTCTTTTTTGGAGTGCCTATCGTGCCTGCAAGCCAACTGCTGATCCCCGTGCGGAAGTGCGCGTCGAGAGAGGGGCGATTCACCTTGCCGGTCAAGCCGGTGCTGGCGGGCCCGCGCCAGGCGGACGCCCTGCCCCTGGGCCAGTTCGCCGGGGACCTGCGCCGCCTGGGCCTGTCGCCGCGCGTGGTTCTCGACGCGGGCACGGCCGCCCACGTGCGAATCCGTCGCGCCCCCGGCTTGGCGCGCGAGGCCTACTGCCTGGACATCTCGGGCGAGGGGATCGAGATTTACGCCTCCGACGACGCCGGGGCGTACTACGCCGTCCAGACGCTGCGCGGGCTCCTGCGCCTGCACGGGCGACGACTGGCCGCCTGCCGGATCGACGACGCGCCGGACCTGCCCCGCCGCGGCGTGTATGTCGATTGCAGCCGGGGAAAGGTCCCCACCCTCGAAACCCTCAAGCAGCTCGTCGAGCGGCTCGCCGCCTGGAAGATCAACGAGCTGCAACTGTACGTCGAGAACGTCTTCACATTCCGCCGCCACCCGGCCATCGGACGCGGCTACAGCCCGTTCACGCCCGAGGAGTTCCTGGACCTCCAGGCGCACTGCAAGCGCCACCACGTCCGGTTCGTGGGCTCGCTGTCGAGCTTCGGGCACATGGAGAAGATTCTCCGCCTGCCGGCCTATCGCCACCTGGCCGAGTTGCCGGGGCACATGGGCTACCCGGGCGGAACGACGCTCTGCCCGGGCGACCCGGGCTCGATCCGCCTGGTGTCGGACCTGTACGACGAGTTCCTTCCGCTGCTGGAGGCGGAGGATTTCAACGTCTGCTGCGACGAGACGTGGGAACTGGGGCGCGGCCGCAGCGCCGCCCGCGCCGCCAAGGCGGGCACCGGGCGAGTGTACCTGGAGTTCCTGCTGAAGATCCACGCGCTGTGCCAGAAGCACGGAAAGCGGATGAACGCCTGGGCGGACATCGTGCTGGCGCACCCGGAGCTGCTGGGCGGGCTGCCCCGCGACGTCGTGATGCTCAACTGGGACTACGATGCGCCGGGCAACCTGATTCGTCGCTCGCACGAGATTCTCGACGCGGGCCTGCCCATGGTGGCTTGTCCGGGCACGAGCAGTTGGCAGAGCCACGGCACGCGCCTGCCCAACGCCATGCAGAACGTCGCGAACTTCGCGCGCGAGGCCCATCGCCGCGGGGCCGAGGGCCTGCTCAACACCGACTGGGGTGATTACGGGCACCGCAACCTGCTGGGCGCGAGCCTGCACGGCATGGCCCACGGCGGGGCGCACAGCTGGTGCGGGCGGAAGGTGGACGACCCCTCGTTCACCAACCGCTTCTGCCGGGACGTGCTGGGCGACGCCCGCCTGTCGCCCTTCGTTCGCGCCCTGGGCGACAGCCGGATCTCGCGCCGGCTCTACTTCATCCTGGGCGAGCGGCTGGTTCCGTCGCGCGGGCGATGGGGCTGGCAGGACCCCGGCGAGCGGATCCCGCTGTCCAAGTCGTGGATCGACCCCGCCCCGCCGGAAGACCTGCGCCGCACGCTCCAGACCGTGCCGGAAGAATCCCGCTGGCCGGCGCCGGCGAAAGGGCTCGCGCGGTTCGAGGCGCTGGCCGTCCGGGAGCTGGCGCTGGCGGCCTCCATGGACCGTCTGTCCGCCCGCCGCGCGACGCTGGCGAAAAGCCTCCGCGCCGGCGAGCCCGTCGCCGCGCGGCAGCTGCGCGAGCTGTCCGCGGACACCGAGCGGATGGTCCGGCAGTTCGAGCGGTTCTGGCTGGCGCGAAACAAGCCTTCCCGCCTGCGGTACAACCTGGAGATGTTCCGCCAAGGCGCCCGGGAGGCCGACGAGATCGCCCGCCGTTGACGCAGTTCGCACCCCGCGGAACTGGTCTTGACGGGACGATTCGGGTATAGTTCCCCCCTCATGCGCCCGGGTGGGTTCCCGGGCGGTTTCAGGCGCCCGGCCTAGGGCCGATGCAGGAGAATCACAACCGTGTTCGACAACGATCGCTGTGGGATCAACGACTGGGAAAATCCGCTGCTGACGGGCATCCACCGCGCGCCGGCACACAACACGCTGGCTCCTTATGACAAGCTGAGCGAGGCGGTCGCCGCCCAATGGCGCCGCTCGCCCTACGTGCGTTTCCTCGACGGCACGTGGAAGTTCCATCTCGCCGCCAATCCGCAGTCCGTTCCGGCGGAGTTCGTCCGCGACGGCTTCGACCCGGCCGGGTGGGCCGACATCGCCGTGCCCGGAAACTGGACCATGCAGGGGTGGGACAAGCCCATCTACACCAACGTGAAGATGCCCATCCTCACCCAGCCGCCGAACGTCCCAGCCGACGACAACCCCACCGGCTGCTACCACACCACGTTCGAGTTGCCAAGCGACTGGGCGGGGCGCGAAATCTTCCTCGCCTTCGACGGCGTGGAATCGGCCTTCTACGTCCACTGCAACGGGAAAATGGTCGGGTTCTCCAAGGATTCCCGCACCCCCGCCGAATTCGACGTCACGCCCTTCGTCCGCCCCGGTCTCAACGCGCTGGCCGTCACCGTCATCCGCTGGTCCGACGGCAGCTGGCTGGAAGACCAGGACCACTGGTGGCAGGCGGGCATCTACCGCAGTGTTCGCCTGACGGCCGTACCGAAAGTCCACATCCGCGACTTCTTCGCGCGGACGGAACTGGACGAGAACTTCCGCAACGCCGTCCTGCACGTGACGGCCAAGGTGGACTCCTACGACGGAAAGGTGGACTACCCGACCTACACGGTCGAGGCGAGTCTCTACGACGCCAACGGCCGGGCAGTGCTCAAGAAGTCGGCGTCCGCGAAGGTCAGCGAGCCACGGTGGGACTCTCCCCAGGCCCGACTGGCGTGCAAGGTGACCAATCCGCGGAAGTGGTCGGCCGAGGCGCCCAACCTCTACACGCTGGTGGTCGCTCTGAAAGACCCAGCCGGGAAGGTGCTGGAATACGAGAGCTGCCGCATCGGTTTCCGGTCGGTGCGGGTTGCCGGACGGGAGCTGCTGGTGAACGGCCAGCCCGTGCTGCTCAAGGGCGTCAACCGCCACGACCACGACGACGTCCGCGGAAAGACCATCTCCGAGAAGTCCATGCTGGCGGACATCCGCCTGATGAAGCAGTTCAACATCAACGCCGTCCGCACCTGCCATTACCCCAACGACGCGCGGTTCTACGAGCTGTGCGACGAATATGGCCTGTACCTGATCGACGAGGCGAACATCGAGTGCCACGCGGTGACGAACCGCCTGGCCGACGATCCGCAGTGGGCGCCGGCGTTCCTGGACCGCGTGGTCCGCATGGTGGAGCGCGACAAGAACCACCCGTGCGTGATCCTCTGGTCGCTGGGCAACGAGAGCGGAAACGGTTCGAACCATCGCGCCGCGGCGGGGTGGATTCGCGACGTCGATCCCACGCGCCCGCTGCATTACGAAGGCGCCATCCGCCCGGGCAAGGACAATCGCATCGTCACGGACATCATCTGCCCGATGTATCCGTCGATCGACCATGTCCTCCTGTGGGCCAAGCGCCCCGACCGCAAGTCCGACCCCGCCCCCTCGCTGCCGGGGGAGGGAAAGGAATACCGCCCCTACATCATGTGCGAATACGCCCACTCGATGGGCAACTCCACCGGAAACCTCAAGGAGTACTGGGACGCCATCGAGAATCACCACGGCCTCCAGGGCGGATTCATCTGGGACTGGGTGGACCAGGGAATCCGCAAGACCGACGGGAAGGGCCAGCCCTACTGGGCGTTCGGCGGCGATTTCGGTGACGAGATCAACGACCGCAACTTCTGCATCAACGGGCTGATCTGGCCGGACCGCCAGCCCCACCCGGCGATGTGGGAATACAAGAAGGTCATCCAGCCGGCGGGCTTCAAGGCGGAAAACTTGCAGACCGGGCGCATCCGCGTGACCAACAAGAACTACTTCGTGAGCCTCAAGCACCTCGTCGGCGCCTGGCGGATCGAGGCCGACGGCGTGGTCCTGGCCCGGGGCAAGCTGCCCCGCTTGGACGTGCCCCCACAGCAGAGCAAAGTCGTCGCGCTGAAGCTGCCCGCCGTCAAACCGCCCGCCGGCGCGGAGTGCCTGCTGACGGTGGAGCTGTCGCTGGCGAAGGATACCCCGTGGGCGGGCAAGGGCCATGTCGTGGCGTGGGAGCAGTTCAAGCTGCCCGTCCGCGCCCCCGCCGTCAAAGCGGTCAAAGCCTCGCCGGCTGCGACGCTGGAAATGAAACAGACGGAAGGAAGCGTCACGATTTCCGGCGACCGATTCGCCCTGGAGTTCGACAAGTCCGCCGGGCGGATTGCCTCCCTGACGATGGACAAGCGCGAGCTGCTTCTGGCCGGACCGGTGGAAAACTTCTGGCGGGCCCCGACCGACAACGACGGCATCAAGCTGTATCCGGGCAACGGAGGACCGCACAAGGCGCTCACCAAGTGGCAGCAGGCGGGCCTGGACCGCCTGGTCCGCACCGTCGGGAAGATCGTCGTCCGCCCCAGCAACGCGGGCACGGTGCGCATCGAGGTGTCCGCCGCCCTCCAGGCCGAAGGTGTGAAGTATGGTTTCCGCTGCCGGAACGTTTACACGATCCTGCCCGGCGGCGAGGTGCTTCTGTCCGCCCGCGTGCAGGCCGACCGGCGCCTGCCCGACCTGCCCCGCGTGGGCATGACCATGACGCTCCCGGCGGCCTTCGAAACCGTGGAATATCTCGGCCGGGGCCCGCACGAGAACTACATCGACCGCAATGTCGGCGCCGCGATCGGGCGGTACCGCATGACGGTGGACGCGATGTATGTTCCCTACATCCTGCCGCAGGAAAACGGTAACCGCACGGATGTCCGCTGGGCGGCGCTGACCGACTCGCGCGGCGCGGGTCTTCTGGTGTGCGGCCTGCCGACGCTGGAGTTCACCGCCTCGCACTACGACATCGAGAACCTCACCCGGGCCGTCCACACCTGTGATCTGGTTCGCCGGGAGGAACTCTTCCTGCACGTGGACCTGCGCCAGCGGGGCCTGGGCGGGGCGAGCTGCGGGCCCGACACCCTGCCGCAATATCGCGTCGAGCCGGGCGTGTATGAGTGGGGCTTCCGCCTCCTGCCCCTGCGGGCGGGCACGGACGCGGGCGAACTGGCCCGTCTGCCGGCGCCTCGCGTGTAGCGCCGGATCGAGGCAAACAAAAAAGCCCACGGGTTTCCGCCCGTGGGCTTTTTTTGTCCCGATCGTCGTCTATCCGGGGAAGATGACGTACTTGTACTGCGGCACCTGGTGCGTGATTGCGTAATACAACGCCCCGACGCCCATCCACAGAAGCCCTCCGAGCAGGTCGCCGGCGATGACGCCGACCATCAACGGCTGAAGCTGCCGGTACTTCCGCCCGCCGCCCAGCTTCGTCACCACTACCTTGATCAGCCAGCCCAGCAGGAACGAGGAACTGAAGTTCTGGAGGGGGTAGAACCCCCACACCAGGAACAGCACGGGGTGGATCGGCCACCAGGTGAATCGCAGGCGAAGATAACTCAGCACCAGCACCAGGCCCAGGCCCACTCCGCCCCAGAGCAGGAAGCTCGTTTCCGGGCGGGCGTTGCGAATTCGCTGCCACGTCGTCATCGCCATCGAATGGTCCAGTTCGCCTTCGACACGGAGCTTGTCCATCTGGCGGGCCGTCGCGTCGAACGCGAACTTGGGCACGTTGTTCTTCGCCCAGTTGTCCCCCGTGGCGCTGACGCCCCAGGCATAATTGCTGCCCAGCACCACTGGGATCGCCAGGGAGAGCCCCACGATAAACACCACGGCCATCACCCATCCCATGCGCCCGGGGCGGACCTGGGAGGTGTCGCACATTTTCAGGCCGTTGACCACGAACGGCATGAGGCATTCGCGCGGGTCGATCGTCAGCATCGAACAGATCACGCCCGCGACCAGCAGCGCCTTGGGCCCCAGCGCCGTCCAGCCGAACAGCCCGACCAGCACGCCCACGGGCTGCCAGTGAGGCTGGCAGAAGAACAATCCCGTCTCGGCGTTGATGCGGGCCATTACCAGGAACGTCATCAGCACCAGCAGGACGACGAGGATCGCGAACGGAAGGTCGAGTTCCATCCAGACGGTCATCACGACCACCGCGCCGGCGGCGCAGAGCAGCAGGATCCGCAACGCCCAGGCGGCGTATCGCTCCACCCCCTCCTGGCGGCGGAAGGTGAACGCCTGCTTGACTGTCTGCCAGTAATAGCGGCGACCGGTATACAGCAGGATGAGCGCCACGCCCAGGTAGCTGCCGAACAACTGGTACCGCGTCGGACCGCCGGTAAAGTAGTCGGCGCTGGTGTCCACGCCCGCCAGGATCAGCGCCGCCATCAGGGGCACATAGAGGATCTGCGTCAGTCCCAGGCTGAAACTGACGTCCGACGCCAGGAAAAAGGCGAACGCCGCGACGGTCGGGTAGAGCTTCGGATTGAACAGCGCCCAGGCGCCGGAAGCCCGTCCGAGGGTCGGCCATTTCTGCGCGATCTGGGGCATTTCGACGCGGAGGGGAATCTGCACGCCCTGGTTGGGGAACCAGGTTGCCAGACCGTTGACCACGTGAATGAGAAAGATGGCCGCCAGCCCGATCCAGAACAACCGGTTGCGGAACATCGACCCGGCGATCCGTCCGGGTTCCTGGGCGGTCAGCGAGGAGGCAAAATCGGCAATCGGATACCGCAGGCGCTCCCGGGACGCCCACTGCCGGTGGACCACCAGGCTCAGGCAGATCACCCCCACCGCCATCAGCACGATCAGAGGAACCCACGTGATCAGCGGGTCGGCCCACTGCTTCCACGGAACCACCGTCGTGTCCACGAGCGGGCGCTCGCGGCCTGACAGCGCCCCGCTGAGAAATCCGTCCATCACATCCTTTTCGTACTGCCCGCCGGCCGGAAGCATCCGCGGCGGCACCAGCTCGAGCACCCCGTTCTTCTGCCAGCTCGGGGATGTCTGGTTGTGATGGATCGGCATCGCCAGGGCCGTCGTGAAGGTGCGCATCAGCCCGCTGCCCGGGATGCTGCACGCCACCAGCATCATCGCCACGATAATCGCCAACTCCGGCGGACGCAGGCGAATGCTCCGGTGCAGCAGCGCCAGCAGCGGATTGATCAGCGCCGCGATCAGGATCAGCAGGCCGAACACGAAAATCGGCAGGTGGTTCCCGACCAGGTACGTCAGGCGCAGGGGCGAGTCGTTGAGATACCCGAACGCCGCGATGAACATCGCGCACACGAAGCCAATCAGGCCGGTAATCAAAATGCGAAAAGTCATCTCTCGCTCCAGGGGGACATTCCCAGCCGCTGACGGCGCCTTGCGCGAAGCGGCGCGGGCCTAGTTCTTACCATGTCAACGCAAGCCTGTCCACTGGGAACGCCCGCGCCCAGTCATCGCGGCGGCTCGTAATACGCCATGCAGACGATCCGGCGGAGATAGAGCGGGCGCTCGTCGGCGAACTCGACGGGCGGGATGTTCTCGGTGCGGTCCTCGCGGAGGTTGGGCACGACCGTCATCTCCCCGCAGCGGGTCCGCCCGGCGTCGTCCATGACCCAGACCGTCCGCCCGAGATAGGGGCGGAGCATTTCGGCTGCGTAAAACGGCAGGAGCGGTTCGCCCTGGTAGATCAGCCGGAACCCCTCGGGCATCTGTTCCGGAAGGCCGGAAGGTTTTTCGCTCATGGCCGGATGGTACCCGCTGGCAGCCGGTCGGGCAAGCGGCGCGGCGGGGGGAGTTTCGCCGCCAGGGCCTTGCAAGGCGAACCCGCCGGGCGTATAAGAGTCTCGATATTCGACGAGCGAATCCGCCCGGGGAGGGCTCTCCCGTCCCGGCGGCGGGGCGCCACTTCAATGGAAGGAACCGCGACATGAAGGTGATCGCACAGACGGCGGCCTTGCAGGAGGCGTTGACCCTTACCGGAAGCATCGTGGCGACGCGCACGCCCAAGCCGGTGCTGCAATGCGTGAAGCTGGTCGCCGCCAACGGCGTGCTGACGCTGATGGCGACCGATCTGGAGGCGGGCTGCCGCTACCACGTGACGGCCGTGCAGGTCGAGGAGGAAGGCGAGGCGCTCGTGCCCGCCGACCGCCTCAACGGCATCGTCCGCGAGTCCGACGAGCAGAGCCTGACGATCGAGACGGAAAAAGAGACCTGCCACATCCGCGGCGCGGGCAGCCACTTCAAGATTTTCGGGTACGACCCGGCGGAGTATCCCGCGGTGGCGGACTTCGAGGGCGCGGGCGACTTCGAGATTCCCGCCGCCACGCTGGCGGCGATGATCGGAAAGACGCTCTTCGCCACCAGCAAGACGCACAGCCACTACGCCATCAGCGGCGTGCTGTGGGAGGCGAGCGGAAAGAAGCTCCAGATGGTCGCCACCGACGGGCACCGCCTGGCGCAGGCCAAGGGCGCGACCAAGAAATCCGCCGCGCGGGAGATCAGCGCGATCGTGCCGGCCAAGCTCATGAGCCTCGTGCAGCGCATCGCCACCGGCGCCGAGGAAGTGCTGGACGTCAAGGTGCAGGAGAACCAGATTCTCCTCCGGACCGCGCGGGCGGTGCTGGTCAGCTCGCTGGTGCAGGGGAACTTCCCGAAATACACCGACGTGATCCCCAAGGAAAGCAACCGCAAGGCGACGATCGAGACGGCGCGGTTCGAGCACCGCCTCCGCCAGGCGGCGCTGCTGACCAACGAGGAATCCAAGGGCGTGCGCCTGAGCTTCGCCGCCTCGCAGGTCACCCTCACCAGCCGGGCGCCCGAGACGGGCGAGGCCGAGGTGACCTGCCCGGTCGCCCTCGACGGCGAATCGATCGAGATCGCCTTCAACCCGACGTTCCTCGTCGACGCGATGCGCGTGGTGGACAGCGCCGAGGTCACGCTGGAGATGAACGCCTCCAACAAACCCGCGGTGCTCCGCGCCGGAAGCGATTTCCTGTATGTGCTGATGCCCGTGGACCTTGGATGATCGCGGGGTTCCGGCGGCGCGACAGGGCGCGTTTTCGCTCATGATTTTCCCTTGCCCCGGGCGATGCAATAGGTAGGCTTTGGACCCTGTGCGGACCGCGCGGGACGGCGCAGAACCGCCCGCGAGGAAGGCAACCAGGAGCCGTGTCATGGATGACGCACAACTGCGAACGGTTTGGCAGCAGCGGCAGTTCGCCGACCCGATCGCGCCCCTCGGCGAGCCGCTCGCGCTGTTCATGAAGCATCACCTCGCCCGCCGCGTCAAGCAGCTCAGCCGCCTGGCGGAAATCTGGGACGAGATCATTCCCGACTCCATCGCCGAACACACCGCGCTGGAAAGCTTCCACCGGGGCACGCTGACGGTGATCGTCGATTCCGCCTCGCACCGCTTCCAGCTCCAGACGCTCCTGCTGGGGGGACTGTTGAAGGAACTCCAGTCGCGCTTCTCCGGCGCGCTGAACAAGGTCCGCCTCGAGCCGGGGCAGTTCCAGTCGATCGACCTCGCCGGGACGCCTCGCTACCTGTACTGACGTGAATTCCGCTTCCAGCCGTCCCTCCCTGTTGCCGCGCCGCCCCCCGCACGGTAGTCTTGCGGCATGGACCTCGGCGGTTGGGCAGGCAGAATGGTCGTCATGTTCGGGGCGATTCCGCTCCTGTTCTTCGCCTTTCTGCTCGCGGCGGGGCTGGTGATTTTCCTGATCGCGCTGGTCCGGTTCCAGATCTGGCGGTTGCGCCAGCGCCGGGCCTATGCCCAGGCCCTCGCGGCCAGGACGCAGCCCAATGGGGAGCCTTACCCCCCAGCCGGACGGGGCCTGTGCGACCGTTGCGGGCAGGCGTTCGACAAGGTCTACCATCTTCGCTCCGGGCGTCGCCTTTGCCCGGGGTGCTACTCAACCCACGCGCCGTAGAATCGGCGCCGGGACTTTCAGGGAGACGCCATGTCGTCCGACGACCCGATGGAGAAGAAAATCTACGCCCTCGGCAGCGGGCAGGCGCGGAGCCTGCGCGACCTGCTGGACTATTTCGCGACGCGCGGGACGATGCGCGTCAGCGACCTGCACCTGAAGGTGGGCGTTCCGCCGGTCTACCGCGTGGACGGGCTCCTGCGCCCCATCGAGGGCCCGCCGCTCGACGCCCCGACGGCGGAGGCGCTCGTCAGCAGCTTCCTGACCGAGTTGGAAATCGGAAAACTGCGCGAGGTCGGCTCGGTGGAAACCAGCTGCATGACCGACAAGCTCCAGTTCCGCGTGAACTGCTTCCGCGACAACGATGGGTTCGCCGCGGCCGTCCGGGCGCTGGAAAACCGCATCCCCGCGGTGGAGAAGATCGGCTTTCCCAACGCCGTCTGGCGTGACATCCTGGACATGCAGCAGGGGCTGGTGCTCCTGACGGGCATCACCGGCGCGGGCAAGAGCACGACGATCGCGTCGCTGATCGACCGGATTGCGCGGGACAGCGCCTGCCGCATCATCACGCTGGAAGACCCCATCGAGTACCGCCTGCGCAGCCAGAAGGGCGTCGTCTCGCAGCGCGAGGTGGGGCGCAACGTCCGCAGCTTCGAGGCGGGCCTGCGCGACTGCCTGCGCGAAGACCCGGACGTGATCTTCGTCGGCGAGATGCGCGACCAGGAATCGACCATGTGGACGCTGACGGCGGCGGAGACCGGCCACCTGGTCTTCAGCACGCTGCACACGCGCGACGCGCGCGGGTCGATCACGCGCGTGCTGGACATGTTTCCGCCCAGCCGGCAGGACGAGATCGCCAGCCAGCTCTCGCTGGGCCTGCGCTACGTGATCTCGCAGAAGCTCCTGCCCCGGCGCGACGGGCAGGGGCGCGTCGTGGCGATGGAGATTCTCAACAACACCTACGCGGTGGCGAACCTCATCCGCCTGGGCAAGCTCGAGCAGCTCTACACGTTCCTCCAGACCCGCACGCGCGACGTGCCCGAGGAACGCATGGTCACCATGGAACGCTCGCTGGCGACGCTGGTCCGCCAGGGGATCGTCTCGCCCCTGGAGGCGGAAAAGTGGGCCAATGACCGCGCCGCCTTCCTCGACGAGATGAAAAACGTCCCCAACGAGTGACGGACCCTCGCGCTCCCTTCAATCATGAGTTTCTTTCGACGCGTCCCCATCGGGATTCTGAATCCCGGGGCGTCGGAATCCGCCACTGACCGCGATCCATTCCGCACTCTTTGGCCTTCGCCCTTTCCCCTTCCCCCTTCTCCCTTGCCGTTCGGCGTGGTTTAATGTGCCCCGATGAACCGCCTGCGGCGCATTCTCCAGTGGGCCTCGCTCGGCGCGATCGCCGCGCTGCTGTGCCTGTGCGCCGTCGGGGCGTTCCTGGGCTCGGCGCGGGCGACGGCGCTGTTCAACTCCCTCCCGCTGGCGGCGGGGTGGGTGCTGCTGGCGGCGATGTTCGCGGCAGGGGTTGTCGCCTTCCGCTCTTTCCGTCGCAGCCCATCGATGCTGGCGATCCATCTCGGCTGCCTGCTGGTGATCTGCGGCGGGCTGTGGGGCTCGCGCGACGCCCACCGCCTCCGCCAGTCGCCGCGCCGCGGTCAGATGGCCATGCTCGAAGGCTCGTCGTCGGCCGCCCTGCTGACCGACGCGCCCGAGCCCGTTCGCCTGCCCTTCTCCGTTCGCCTCGTGCGCTGCTGGCGGGAGTATTACCCGTCCGCCGAGACGCGCTGGACGTTCTTCTCCGTCCAGGCCGACCCGGACGCCGAGGAAGGCTACCGCGCCGCCGAGTTCGACGCCCCCGACGGGCGTGAGGTTCCCCTGCCCGGCACCGACGCCCGCGTGCAGGTGCTCCAGTACGTCCTTCCGCCCGGCGGGGCGCTGGACGCCCACGGCCGGGCCGCGCCGCCCACCGTCAAGCTGCGCCTCGCCCGCGGCGAGCGATGGACCGTCAAGCTGCTCGTGGCCCACGATGAATGCCCTTACGAGCAGCTCGAACTGACCGACCTGTACGACGACGAGGTGGACTGGCTGCGGGCCGGGGCGCCCGTGCTGGTCTTCCAGCGCCCCGAGCAGCAGGTGCGCGACTACAAGAGCGACCTGGCCGTCCTGCGCGACGGGCACGAGGTCGCCCGCAAGACCATCGAGGTCAACGATCCCCTGCACTACGACGGATACCACTTCTACCTGGCGGAACTGGGGCAGGCGCACGGCCGGCCCTATGCCGTGCTGAACGTCGTCAGCGACGCGGGCCTGCCGGCTGTGCTGGCGGGTTTCGCGCTGCTGCTGGGGGGCGTCGTCTGGCGGATGTGGGTGCGCCCGGGCCCGCGCCGCCGGGCAAACGCGACGGAGGGCACGCCATGATCGCCGCGCTGGCGCTCAAACCGACGCCGCTGGGCGCTCTGATGCTGACGGCGCTGGCGCTGCACGTGCTGGCCCTGCCGGCCTGGGCGGTCCGCAGGGCGATGGGACAGGCCGTCTTCGCAGCCGGATTCGTCGCCGCGGCAGCCGCTGTCGTCCTTCGCGCCACGCAGACGGGCCAGCCGCCCATGCAGAACCTCTTCGAGGTCTTCCTGCTGCTGGGGGCGCTGATGTTCCCGCTGTCGGTGCTGTCGCGGCGGGCGCTGGGCGTCGGCGCCGAGGCGATCGACGCGGCGCTGGCGGCCGCGATGCTCTTTGGGCCCGCGATGATCTTCAGCGACGCGGCCCAGCCGCTTCCGCCCGCGCTGCAAAGCCCGCTGTTCGTCCCGCACGTCGCGGCGTACCTGCTGGCGTACGTGATTCTCGCCAAGGCCGCCGCGCTGGCCGCGGCGCTGGTGGTCGCGGGGGACCGGGCGGGCGAGGGAAAACTCGTCAGCCGGGCGCAGGCCGTCCGCACACTCGTCCGCGCCGCCCTCCCGCTGCTGACGGCAGGGCTGCTGCTCGGAGCCGTCTGGGGAAAACTCGCCTGGGGCGACTGGTGGAACTGGGACCCCAAGGAGCTCTGGTCGCTGGCGAGCTGGCTGGCGTTCGTGGCGTACCTGCACGTGCCGCCCGGCGCCGCGGCGCGGCGACCGCGACTCGTCGGCGCGATCGTCGTGCTCGGCGCGGCGCTGATCCTTATCACGCTGCTGTGGGCGAACCTCGCGCAGCGATTCGCGGGCCTGCACAGCTACGCCTGACCGGCTCGCCCCCTCTCGCCGCCCGTCGCAACTCAAGGCCCGCGCGAACTTCTCATCTCCGACGGGCTGACGCGGAAATGCTTTTTGAACGCGCGGGAGAAATAGAACGGGCAGTCGTAGCCGGCCCGCGCCGCCACTCGGCCGACGGGCAGGTCCGTGGACAGCAGCATCTCCCGCGCGACGTTCATCCGCCTGCGGAGCATGTAGGCGTGCGGCGACAGCCCGAACGCCCGCGTGAAGCGGCGGTGGAAATAGGTCGGCGCGAGGGCGACGACGGCTGCGATTTCCGCCAGCGAGGGATTGCGCGCCCCGTGGCGGTCCATGAACCGCACGGCCGGAGCGAGCCGGTCGCGCAGCGCGGCCGACGGGTCGGACACCGGCGGCGGGGTCTGCTCGAGCAGGTCGGCGGCCAGGCACAGCAGCATCGCGTGCAGGCGGAGCGTGCCCGGCGACGAGGCGGGAACGCCGCCGGACAGGCCCAAGAGCACGTTTCGCCAGGTGTCCGCCACCCGCGCCGGCCAGGCGAAGAACGGCGCCGCGCGTCGCAGCGCCGCGTCCAGCGCCGGGGCGTCCGCGACGAAGTGCAACCAGTAGACGTCCATCCGCGGCGCGGCGCGGAACCGCCCGAGGGCGTACCCGCTGAGGAAATAGAGTTTCCCGGCCGCCAGGCGACGCTCGCGCCCGCCCAGTTCCATCCGCGCCGCACCGGAGACGGGGTAGTAGACCTTGTAGCACGGGTGCGGGCCGTCGGCGCCCGGCCCCCATCGCCGGCCGCACCGGTGAAACCCGCCGTCCTGGATTCGCAAGTCCGTCGCGTTCATGGGGCGCCTCGGAGAATGGTTAAGATTGTATATGCATATGGCGAAAGAATCCATTCCTGTCCGTTGTGATTCGAGATACCGTGCATAAGTTCGTATAAACACCGAAGGAGCTTCGCATGAGCGTTTCCGCCCGGGACCGGGAAATCCTCCGCGCGCTGGCGGGGCAACTGGCCGAGGCCGCTGCCGCTGAATCGCACCGCCGGACGGCCGAACTCTGGCGCCGCCTCAATACCCTCGACAGCGTCCGGCCGATGGTCTGGATCAACGAAATCTGCTGGCACGAGATGAACGTGGACGACGAGCTGACGTGCCGCTGCGAAGACCCGTTCCTGCGCAATCGCGAGGAGGCGATGCGCCGCACGCTCTACCAGTGGCGGCATCTTCCGGCCGACATGGTGGTGGACGATTTTCTCCCCTGCCCCGTCGCATACACGGAGAGCGATTACGGCATCCGGATGAACCCGGTGCCCTCGACGCAGGCGTACGGGTCACGGGATTACCTCTCGGTCATCCGCGACGAGAGTGACGTCGGGAAAATCCTCCTGCCGAGTGTCTCGGCCGAGCCCGACGAGACCGCCCGCCGCATGGAGCTCCTGGGCGGGCTCATGGGCGACCTGCTGCCGGTGCGCCGCTGGGGGATCGCCAGCCCGCCCCGCTCCACCTGGGACGTGCTGATCGAGTTCTACGGCATCCAAGAGCTGTACGAGGACATGTTCGACCGCCCGCAACTGGTCCACCAGGCCATCGACCGCATGACGCAGGCCGTCCTCCACCGCCACGAGCAGTACGAGACGCTCGGCCTGCTGGAGCTCAACAACGTCAACTGCCGCGTGGGCACCGGCGGGCTGGGCTACACCGGCGAGCTGCCGGCGGCGGATTTCGACGGCGAGCACGTCCGCATGAAGGACTGCTGGGGCGGGCAGATGGCGCAGATTTTCTCCGAGGTCTCGCCGGCCATGCACGACGAGTTCGCCCTGCAATACGAGCTGCGCCTGATGGAGCGGTTCGGGCTGAACTACTACGGCTGCTGCGAGCCGCTGCACAAGAAGGTGCACCTGCTGCACCGGATTCCGCGCCTGCGGAAGGTGTCGATGAGCCCGTTCGTGAACTGGCGCGAAGGGGCGGAGGCGATCGGGCGGCGCTACGTCTATTCGGCCAAGCCCAACCCGGCCGTGCTCGCGTCGGACCGGTGGGACGGCGAGCGGGCCCGGCGCGACCTGCGCGAGATCCTCCAGGCGACGAAGGGCTGCCACGTCGAGATCATTTTGAAGGACATCCACACCGTCCGCAACCAGCCGCAACGACTCTGGGAATGGGCGCGGATCGCCATGGAGGAAGTGCGGTCCTTCGCCGGAGGATGAAAAGATTCCCGTATCCGGGAACCGGGGAACACGGAACCCGTGCGGCGGCTGTGCCTTCCCTGGTTCCCCGGTTCCTTGTTCCGGGTTCCTTTTCCCCGGCGGCTCTCAATGACCGCTCCCTGACGGTCGCGGCTCTGTAAGAGCCCGAGGCGACATCTTCACTATTGCCTATTGCCTTCTTGGCTTTTCTTTCCCCGTCGGCGGAAGATCAGGCGGATGGGCACCTCGGCGAAGGGCAGGCGCTCGCGGAACTGGTTGAGCAGGAACCGCACGTAGTTGCCCTGGAAGCTCCGCACGTCGTTGACGAAGCAGACGATCGTGGGCGGTTCGACGGCGATCTGCGAGGCGTAGAGGATTTTCGGCGGCTTGGTGCCGCGCGGGTGGCTGGGTCCGCGCAGGGCGACGATCTCGGCCAGGATCGCGTTCAGCTCGCCCGTTCCGACGCGCGTGCGGGACTGCGTGTAAAGCTCCTCGGCCAGGCGGACCGTCTCGCGGACGTTGAGGTTCTCGGTGGCCGTCGTCAGGCTCACCGGCGCGAACGAAAGCTCCGGGAACGTCTTGCCCAGGTACTCGACGTACTTCTCGCCGTCGGCCTTGCCCGTCGCCAGGTCCCACTTGTTGACCACGAGCACGACGGGCTTGAGCTGCTCGGCGATCTCGCCGGCCAGCGCCTTGTCCACCTGCGAGACGGGCACGGACGCGTCGATCAGCATGGCCACCACGTCGGCCCGGCGGATGGAGCGCATGGCGCGGTGGTGGCTGTAGTACTCGATGTCGCCGTCGAGCTTGCGGGTCTTGCGGACGCCGGCGGTGTCGATGACGACGAACTCGCGCCCGTCGAGCCTCACGCGCACGTCGACGCTGTCTCGCGTGGTGCCGGGGGTCTCCGAGACGATGACGCGCTGCTCGCCGGCGAGGGCGTTGATGAAGCTGCTCTTGCCCGCGTTGCGCTTGCCGACGACGGCGAGTTGCATCACCGGCTTCGTCTCGGCTTTCGCGTGCTCGCCGACGGCCTGCGCGATCCGCTCCAGCAGCTCGCGCCGCCCGACGGAATGCTTGGCCGACGTCTGGACCGGCGGACCGAAGCCCAGCGAGAACAGCTCGCCGGTCTCCAGCGGCACGGCCAGGTCGTCCACCTTGTTGGCCACCAGCACGACGGGCTTTTGCTGCTTCCGCAGGCGCTCGGCGACCAGGCGGTCCAGCGGCTGGACCCCCTCGCGCGCGTCCACGATGAACAGGACCATCGCCGCGGAGTCGATCGCGAAGGCGATCTGCGCCTCGATGCGGTCGGTGAGCCTGTCGATGTCCTCGACGCCCATTCCGCCGGTATCCACCAGTTCGACGTACCGGGCCTGCTCGCCTTCGCCCAGCGGCAGCGGCGCGCCGATGCGGTCGCGCGTGACGCCGGGCGTGGCGTCGACGATGGCGATGCGCCGCCCCACGAGGCAGTTCAGCAGGCTGCTCTTGCCGACGTTGGGCCGGCCCACGATGGCGACAATCGGGAGACTCATAGGGGCGGTATGATACCAGAACCTCGCGGCCGGGGGGCGACGATTTGCCCCGCCGCCTCGCCTTGGCCCTCCGCCCGCGTTACAATGCCCGCGCGGGAATGCGGGAAGGAGCAAGCACATGATGGGCTGGTTCGTCTTCGGTCTGATCCTGGGTCTGCTGGTCGGCGCGGGCGTGACGCTCGCCGTCTGCCACCTGCGCGGGCGGTCGGCCGACCGGCAGATGCGAGAAGCTTTCGCCGCGCTGGCGAGCGAGGCCCTCGACGCCAACTCGCGCCGGCTCGCCGAGCAGGCAGGCGGAGTGCTCGACGGAAAGAAGCAGCTCATCGACCAGTCGGTCGCGGCCGTCAACGACCGCCTGACCCGCCTGGGCGACTTCCTCCAGCGCCTCGAGGCCGAACGCAAGCAGGATCTCGGGCGGCTGAGCAGCTCCGTCGGCTCGCTGGCGGCCACCGCCGGCGAACTGCACAAGATGCTCGCCAGCACCCAGCGCCGCGGCGCCTGGGGCGAGCGGATGGCCGAGGACGTCCTGCGCCTGGCGGGGCTGGCCGAGGGCGTCAACTACACCAAGCAGTCCGCGGCCGAGGCCGAGTCGGGCAGGCCGGACTTCACCTTCTTCCTCCCCAGCGACCTGAAGGTCAACATGGACGTCAAGTTCCCGCTGGAGAGCTACAAGGCCTACGTCGACGCCGAGACCGACGACGCCCGCGCCGCCGCCCTGCGCCAGCTCACGACGGCAGTGCGCGGGCACATCCGAGCCGTCGCCGGACGAGGGTACATCGACCCCAAGGCCCCCACCGTCGATTACGTCCTGCTGTTCATCCCCTCCGAGCAGATCTACTCGCTCGTGCTCGAGGCCCAGCGCGACCTGCTCGACGACGCGCTGCGACAGAAAATCGTCCTGGCCAGCCCGCTGACCCTCTACGCCATGCTCGCGGTCATCCGCCAGGCGGCCGAGAATGCCAACCTCACCCACACCGCCGACGAGGTCATCACCCTGCTGGGGCAGTTCAACAAGCAGTGGCAGGCGTACAACGAGCAACTCGACAGGCTCGGCAACCAGCTGGACACGGTCGCCAAGACCTACGAGGGCCTCCGCACCACCCGCGCCAACCAGCTCCAAAGGCCGCTGGACAAGATCGAGGACCTCCGCCAGTCCCGGAATCTTCCGGAAGAATAGATCGAAAGGTCGGAGTGCGATGTTCGAAGGCGGTCTTCGACCTGCGACCTCCGAACTGCGACCTCCGTACTTCGACCTTCGAACTACGAACTCCGCAGAGGCAATGAAAAAAGGTTCCAGGCCCTTCGCTCCCCCGAAGACCTCCGCCAGTCCCGGAATCTGCCGGGGGAAGGTAAAAGCTGAAAGCGGAAAGCTGAAAAGAGTGGCGAGTGATTCGTGGTGAGTGGAAACAACAGAGCCGCGACCGTAAGGGAGCGGTCGCCGAGACGTGCGGGGGGAAAGACAGTCCACGAATTGCACGAAGGAAAGAAGGACGAAGACCGGATACCGGGGACCGGAGACCGAAAGGTCGAAAGGTCGGAGTGCGAAGTTCGAAGGCAGTCATCGACCTGCGAACTACGATCTTCGAACTTCGACCTTCACAAAGGCTATGCAAAAAAGGTTCCTGATCCTTCGTTCCCCTTCGTTCATCCAATGCTCTATTGCAGATGCAGACACTTTCGTGTAGTTTATATGCGGTCTACATGGGGCGATAAGTGGTTTGCTGAGGGGAGTGTCGGCATTGCGGCAAACGCATGACAACGTGGGAGCAACAATTTGGCGGCTAATCTCACCCGCCTGCTTTCCCGCCGTCAACTCGCTTCATCATGTTCTTGTCAGCCCTATGCCTTATTACAGCACCCCTCTGGGCTTAAAGGAGACTATCTGTGGCTGAAAGTGAAAAGAGTAAACCCCAAAGTTCAGATAAGGATGTTCTAGCGTCGCCCAATAGCCCCCTAGTGTTCATCAGCCACGATGGGAGGGACGCAGAACTTGCGGAAACTTTCAGCAAACTACTGCGAAGCGTAAGTGCTGGCATGTTGAAGACTTTTAATTCGTCAGACAAGAAAGGTACTGAAGGAATTGATTTCGGAGACGAGTGGTATAAACGGCTGATGTCTAAGCTTCAAACCACCTCTCACGTTGTCTGCTTATTTACCGAAAGGAGCGTAGACCGGCCTTGGATTCTATACGAAGCCGGCATCGCAAGGGCACGACTGGATGCTTCTGTCTTTGGTATTGCTCTCGGCGTGCCTCTGAGCCGCGTAGCCACAGGGCCGTTTTACCATTTTCACAATTCCGACGATAGTGAAGCCGACCTAACCAAACTGGTGCATCAACTAGCCAAAGGCATTCCGAATCTGGAACTTGACACTGATGTAGTCAAGTCGCAGGTCGCTTCCTTCAAGGCAGCTGAAGAAGATATCCTCAAGAAGATTAGCTCTCGTGACGGAAGACGTGACAAAGGCACACCCGAAGAGAACTCCATAGCCAAACTCGTTGAAGAGATGAAAGCTTTGCCGTCTCGTGTAGCTGAACGTCTCAACGAAGGAGGCCCAGAGCCAGTGCGACGCAGGAAACTCCGCCGTTTCTCTCCGATGATGTTTGATGAAATGATGCACATGATGGGGCACCCAGGGGATCCCGTTGGCATACTCATGGCTGCTAGCCTGATAAAAGAGGATGCGCCTTGGATGTACGAACTTGCGATGGAAGTATACAGGGCCGTGAAGTCTGGCGATCCTGCTTCGATCAAGGCTGAAATGGAAAGACTTCACAGATTCGTCGAATTCACGATGCGCGGTCCTTTCATGGAAGAGTTCGGAATGGGGGATCGAGAAACTCATATGCTTTGTATGGAATTTCCACGTATGCTTGAACACATGCTGGACAGGTCGCTACATGATGAACGTGTGAGGGGGCGCCGTCGCATCAAACAGGCTTCTGAATCATCATGAGTTGTCGTTCTGTAAGAATTCCAAGGAGTTGGTGAATGGAAACGACACTATATGATGGCACGGGACGACCAGTGGCCTATATCGCAGACGACAGCGACAACTCGATCTATCTGTGGTCGGGACACGCGGTTGCTTACCTAGTAGACAGCAACGTATATGGGTGGAACGGACACCACATTGGGTTCTTTGTTGACGGCGTGATGTTCGATATACATGGGCAAAGAGTTGGTTTTGTCAGGGGGCGTTGTCCCTATGCTACTTATGCAGAGTCAGCCAAATACGCGAAATACGCCAAGTATGCCAAGTACGCAAGATATGCAGCATATGCTCGACCTGCACTCAGTTTATCCTGTTCGGACACCCCTTTTGAGGAATTTCTCAGGCAAGGTGCTGTCGGTTAAGGGTTGGCCTCGTTTTCTGCTGCCAAGCCCCCTTTTGTGCATGTCTATCCGTGTAACAATCTGAAATGCTCTGCGCCAAGCCACTTGATCGGACAAGACATTCCGTCTTGCAGAAGTCGCCAGCATCGGACGGGAGTTTCGCCCGTGTTTCCCCGTCTGATTCCCGCCATGGCGATACGGTAGAAGAACGGATGGGGGGTGTCAAGAGGAGTGGAGAGTGGTTAGTGGGGAGTGCATAGTGGAGAGTGGTGAGTGGTGAGTGGTGAGTGACAAGAGGACGGATTAAGGGGAGAGGCCGAAGCACCCTCACCCGGCCCTGCGGGCCGACCTCTCCCGTAAAGGGAGAGGAAGCACCCTCACCCGGCTCGCCAAGGCGTCGCCGTGGCAAGCCCGGCCTGGCGGCCGACCTCTCCCGTGGAGGGAGAGGAGTCGCCGGAAACCCCTCTCCCTGGAAGGGAGAGGGTGGGGTGAGGGTGTGTCTTTCCCCGCTTGACAGCGGGGGCTTGTAAATAAACGCACACGGCGGCGAGGACAGGCGGGACGCCTGTCGTACAGCCAACCGACAGGCGAAAAGCGTTGACAGGGGCGGGGGCAATTCTTACACTCTCCGGTCCTTATGCTGGGCCTGCCCGTGCGCAGGCCGCTCACGGAAGGATTCCCCCCGCAGATCCCGGCGGGCGGAAGGATGGACCTCCCCCCGCGGCCGAGGCGGGGGCGGTGTCGGATGGCGGCGGATGGCGGCATGTAACCGCCGTGCCGCCAACGGGATACGGACGGCGAAACGGGTTTTTCCATACGATTTACAGGGAACCACACCCTCTTTTAAGAACTGGAGATTCGATAATGGCCAAGAAGCAGAAGTTCGTGTATTTCTTCGGCGGCGGAAAGGCCGAGGGCAAGGCTGCGATGAAGCAGTTGCTGGGCGGCAAGGGCGCGAACCTGGCGGAGATGTCCAGCCTGGGCCTGCCGGTGCCCCCCGGATTCACCATCACCACCGAGGTCTGCGACCTGTTCTACAAGCTCGGGCGCAAGTACCCCGCCGACCTGGAGCGCCAGGTCAGCGAGAACATCGCCAAGCTGGAGAAACTCACGGGCAAGACGTTCGGGCACGGGTCCAACCCGCTGCTGGTGTCGGTGCGCAGCGGCGCCGCGGCCAGCATGCCCGGAATGATGGACACGGTGCTGAACCTCGGCCTGAACGACGAGACGCTCCAGGCGCTGATCGCGCTGACGGGCAACGAGCGGTTCGGGTGGGACGCCTACCGGCGCTTCATGCAGATGTTCGGCGACGTGGTGCTGGGCCTGGAGCATCACGACTTCGAGCACGCCATCCAGTCGGTCAAGGACCGTCGCGGCGTGAAACTCGACACCCAGCTGGACGTCGAGGGGCTCAAGGAAGTCGTCGCCGAGTACAAGAAGGTCTACGAAAAGGGCGGAAAGAGCTTCCCGCAGGACGCGCGGGCGCAGCTCAACGCCTCCGTCGACGCGGTGTTCGGCTCGTGGAACAACCCCCGCGCCATCAAGTACCGCCAGCTCAACGACATTCGCGGGCTGCTGGGCACGGCCGTCAACGTCCAGACCATGGTCTTCGGGAACATGGGCGAGGACAGCGGAACGGGCGTCTGCTTCACCCGCAACCCCTCGACCGGCGAGAACAAGTTCTACGGCGAGTACCTGATGAACGCCCAGGGCGAAGACGTGGTGGCCGGCATCCGCACGCCGGAGTCCATCGAGCACCTGGCGGCTGTCGATAAGAAGTCCTACACCCAGCTCGTCGCCATCCGCAAGAAGCTCGAGACGCACTACCGCGACATGCAGGACATGGAGTTCACCATCGAGAAGGGCAAGCTGTACATGCTCCAGACCCGCAACGGAAAGCGGACGGCGGCCGCGGCGGTGAAGGTGGCCGTCGATTTGATGAAGGCGGGGCTCATCAGCGAGCAGGAGGCCGTCCTCCGCGTCGAGCCCAAGAGCCTCGACCAGCTGCTGCACCCGATGTTCGACGTCAAGGCGGAAGCGGCGGCGGACAAGATCGCCTCCGGTCTGCCCGCCAGCCCGGGCGCCGCGACGGGACAGATCGTCTTCAACGCCGACGACGCCGAAGCCTGGGCCGCCGACGGGAAGACCGTCATCCTCGTCCGCATCGAGACCAGCCCCGAGGACATCGGCGGAATGAACGTCGCCAAGGGCATCCTGACCAGCCGGGGCGGAATGACCAGCCACGCGGCGGTCGTCGCCCGGGGCATGGGCAAGTGCTGCGTGGCCGGCTGCGGCGACGCGGTCATCAACTACGCCGCCAAGACGCTCTCGGCCGGCGGAAAGACCCTCCGCGAGGGCGACTGGATCAGCCTCAACGGCTCGACCGGCACCGTCTACGCGGGCAAGATCGCCACGGTCGATCCGGCCCTGACCGGCCCGTTCGGCGCGATCATGAAACTCGCCGACAAGTACCGCCAGATGGGCGTCCGCACCAACGCCGACACGCCGCATGACACCGAGGTCGCCGTCAAGTTCGGCGCCGAGGGCATCGGACTGTGCCGCACCGAGCACATGTTCTTCGAGGGCGACCGGATCATCTCCATGCGGAAGATGATCCTCGCCGAGGACGCCGAGGGACGCCGCAAGGCGCTCGAGGAACTCCTTCCGCTCCAGCGGAACGACTTCATCGGAATGTTCAAGGCCCTCAAGGGGCGCCCGGCGACGATCCGCTTCCTCGATCCGCCGCTGCACGAGTTCGTCCCGCACGATCAGGCCGGTCAGCAGGAGATGGCCGCCGCCATGGGCGTGCCCGCCGAGAAGATCAAGGAGAAGGTCGAGTCGCTGCACGAGTTCAACCCGATGCTGGGGCATCGCGGCTGCCGGTTGGGAATCTACTATCCCGAGATCACGGCCATGCAGGCCCGCGCGGTCATCGAGGCCGCGTTCGATGTCAAGGGCTCCAAGCCGGAAATCATGATCCCGCTGGTCGGGAACGTGAAGGAACTGTCGAACCAGAAGCAGATCGTCCTGGACACCCTGGCGCAGGTGCAGGCGGAGAAGAAGTGCAAGAAGCTCCCCTTCGAGCTGAAGATCGGCACGATGATCGAGGTGCCGCGCGGCGCGGTGACGGCCGACGAGATCGCGGCCGAGGCGGAGTTCTTCAGCTTCGGAACCAACGACCTGACGCAGATGGGCTGCGGGTTCAGCCGCGACGACTCGGGCAAGTTCCTCAAGCAGTACGTGGACCTGGGCATCTACGATTACGACCCGTTCCAGACGCTGGACCGCAGCGGCGTGGGCGAGCTGGTTCGCATCGCCGTGGAGAAGGGGCGCAAGGCCCGGCCGGACATCAAGTTGGGCATCTGCGGCGAGCACGGCGGCGACCCGAGCAGCGTCGAGTTCTGCCACATGGTGGGCCTGACGTACGTGAGCTGCTCGCCGTACCGGGTGCCGGTGGCCCGGCTGGCGGCGGCGCAGGCGGCGATCCGCCACCCCCGGAAAAACGCCAAAAAAGGCGTCCAAAAGGGCGCAAAAAAGGCACCGAAAAAGGCGAAAAAGTAACCGAAAGCCCCCGAATCGTCGGTGAAATTGCCGTAAAGGACCGGTCGCTCGCGCGGCCGGTCCTTCTTTTTGCGCCCGCGCCGCGCCCGCTCAGCGCAGCGCCTCGAGCACCCCGGCCAGGAACGCCGCCTGGAGCTGGCGCACCGGTTCGGTGAAGTGCACGTGGTCGCAGAAGACCTCCTCGCCGCCGAGAGACTCGGTGAAGGCGTGCAGGTCGGCCGAGATCGCGCCGGCCTGCGCCATCACCTCGTCGGCGGCCGCGTTGTACGCCGCCACGTCCGTCGCGTAGCGGGAGAATCCCTTCTGCTTGGCGTTGTGGATCCGATCGACGACCGGCGTGGTGCGTGCCCAGACCAGCCGGGCGCCCGTCGCGCGAATCAGCGCGACGATCTCCCGCAGGTTCGCGCGGTAATTGTCCAGCGGCACCTGGCGCGCCTGCGTCTTGGGGTCGGTCTTGATGTCGTGCAGGCCGCAGTTGAGCAACAGCACGTCGGGGCGGAACGACCCGTCGGCCGTCTTCTCCCGCAGGTACGCCAGCACCATCGACGAGTCGCCCCCGTTGGCGCCGCGGGGAATGTCCAGGTTCTTCATCGCCTCGGCCTGTCCGCCCTTGCGGGCGTAGCGCCAGCGCCCACCGAGCATCTTCTCCAGGTACGGGCCGTACTGAATCGAAATGCTGTCTCCGATCACGAACGCCAGCGGGGGCATGAAATACTCCATATGGCTGCTCTTGCTAGACTGACTTGCATACACCTGAGGCGAGAGCATCTTGCTTGGGTAGTTTAATTGTTCCAGAGAAGCCCTAATCTGCAACATCCCATTTTTCCGTCCTGCTTTGTAGCTCTCCTATAATTATTTCATCCTGCTTGGTTCTTGGGAGAAAATATAAGCGATGTATATAATAGGCATGACTAGAACAAATGTTGATCAAGCTATTTTCTATGTCCACCATCGAGACAGGCTCGGGATCGCCATCCCTAAATACTTTTATAAGTTCCTTCTCGTCTTCCAAAAAACTTTCGGACCTAAACTCTTCACGCCCCATCAGACCACTCTGTTTTTCTAACGAAAGATTTCTCTCGAAAAGAAGGAATTGCCCAGGCTCTAATTTGTAATCATCACAAATCTTTTCGAGTCGATGTTTGCAGTTTTGGCGAAATAGAGTACCTATATGAGGGGGAGGAGGAGTTTTTTGATGGCTTTTCCTTTTCCGGGCAAGTACTTCGACACCTTTTAATAATTTTGGTGGACGTCGGCTTTTTATGCACCTAGCCAGTGCTTGTATGATTTGATCTTCGTCCTGTGTTGCCTGATCTATAATCCGATCCACGAAGGCGTCTGTAAATCCACCCAATTTTTCTGAGCAGACCAACGTTTCAACTGCATCGCCGTCTTTCGGCATTCCGTAGTCAGAGTGCTTTTTATCACGAATTCTTCGAAGAAGTTGGCAACAAGCTTCTTCAATAGCACAGGTTGTTTTGTGATAGTAGACGGTCCTATGCATAAAGGCTCTCGCAAACAAATACTGCTCAGCAGCAGGAAGAGCCTTCATGGAAATGCCTATTTCTTGGGTTGGGCTAACCTTAAGATTATTCAAAAGATAGTCTATGTCGATTTCCCCGTAAGGAACGCCAGTGGCACGGGAATCGCGTAAAAGATAGTCCAGTCGATCCATATCCAGACTACTGGATATCAGATTGCTGTAGTCACTGTCTTTGGCTGTGGCTCTGGTGAATATATTAGCTACGGCAAGTGCCCGTTTTTCGTCCCCAATCGCGTCGATCAGATCCTGTTGGTGCGTTACAATAAGTTTTCCAACAGCGCCGTGTTTCGGAAATGGCGTTCCCTGGATTGCTATCTTCTCTTCTGGCTTTCGAGAATTCAGAAAATCCTCAGTAAGAATCACTTGGTCAACATGTTCCATCAGGTGAGAATAGGGATAGTGCCCAACATCATGCAACAAAGCCGCCATGCGGAGATTATCTTTTTCTTCAGGCTCACATTTGATCGCTTCTAATTGAAGAATACGAGACATCATGGCCAATGTCCCTAAACTATGCGCAAACCGAGTATGGGTAGCATTCGGATAGGTAACTTGCGCCATTTGGAGTTGCTTGATTTGGCGTAGGCGCTGAAAAGATGCCGTATCGACGATTTTCCACTCTTGTTCCGTGAGGTGTATATCGCCGTGGATGGGGTCGATTACGATTTTTTTGTTAACCGCGTCATCGCAGGAGTCCATATTGCTTCAATTCCCCCAAGGCTTGGGTGACCTGTTCATCCGTAAAGGGTTTCTCGAACCGTCGCAAGGTTTCCCCGAGCTTCGATGGCTCCTTCTGCGACACCTGTCTCGTATCCACGAGGAAAAAGATCGAAGCAAGCAACTCAAGTTTCTCGGAAAGTTTTTTTCTGTCTTTGCCGCGCATCAAAGGACGGACTTTTTCCAAACATGCTTGCGATTCAGCAGAAAGGCTCCATCCAGTTGACTCATCATTTTTTGCATCAAGCTCACCTTTAACGGAATACGCATCCCGGGCAAGCGCCGGGCAATAAGGGCCGTGCAAATACCATCCGTAGTAATACCCCAACTTGACTCCCGCCGCTTGGGCGAGACATATCGCCTTTTGCAAAATCAATCGATCCTCGAACGAATCCACCTTGAAATCGAGTCCAAGATGATCCAATGAAAGTTTTAGCCCTATTTGCCGCCTGTCCATGGCGCGATCCCTTTCCCCGTTAGGTTTTTGGCCGGGTAATTCTATACAACCTTTCGGTCTAAAAAAAGAAAAAACTTTAAGTCGATTAGGATGTAAAAAAACGTTTGAACTGCTAGCTGTCAGCCGGCCAGCACGGCCAGCGCCATCTCCACGTTGCCCAATGGGGCCGACACCTGGAAGCCCTGCACGCGCGGGGCGATGGCGGCCATGATCTCCCTCGCGATGTCCACTCCGGTTTTTTTCGCGTCGTCGCCGGTGCGGCAGGCGGCCATCCGGTCCAGCACGGCCGGGGGAACGACCACGCCCGGCACCTCGTTGTTCATGAACTCGGCGTTGCGGAAGCTCAGCAGCGGCCAGACCCCCGCCAGCACCGGCACGGTTCGCGGGTGCTTTTCGACGCGGTCGAGGAAGCGCAGCAGGGCCTGCGGGTCGAAGACCGGCTGGGTGATGACGAACTCCGCGCCGGCGTCGAGCTTGGCGAAGTAGCGGTCGATCTCCCGCTCCATCTCGACGGCGCAGGGGTTGGCCCCCACGCCGGCCAGCAGCGCCGTCGGCGGGTCGATGGGGTGCCCGGCCGCGTCGAAGCCGTGGTTGAGGTTGCTGACGAGCCGCGTCAGGCCGATGGAATCGACGTCGAAAACGCCCGTCGCGTCGGGGTAATCGCCGAGTTTGGGCGGGTCGCCGGTGACGAGCAGGACGTTTCGCAGCCCGGCCGCCGCCACCCCCAGCAGGTCACTCTGCATGCCGATGAGGTTGCGGTCGCGGCAGCAGCAGTGCAGGATCACCTCCATGCCGGTCTCGCGCTCGATCGTCAGCGCGGCGATCATCGGCGAGACGCGGGCGCTGGCGCGGGGCCCGTCGGGAATGTTCACCGCCTCCACGCCGGCCTCCCGAACCTGCCGCACCTTCGCCAGCAGCTTGCCCATCCCCGCGCCGGTGCGCGGGGAGAGAAACTCCACGCTGGCAACCTTCTTTCCCGCCGCCAGGGCGTGGGCCAGGGCGCCCTTTTCTGCCGTGGGAACCACCGCCACGTCCCGCGCCGCCGCGTGCGCGCGGACCTCGACGTGCTTCTTGACGCCGCTGAGCGTGCGGATCGCGCGGGCGGCCAGGCGGATGTGCTCCGGTCCGGTCCCGCAGCAGCCGCCCACGCCCCGCGCGCCCAACTCGACGTATTTCCTGGCGTATTCAGTGAAGTATTCCGGGCTGTTGAGGTAGAGCTTGCGCCCGCCGACCTCGCGGGGCCCGCCCGCGTTGGGCATGACGATGACGGGCTTTCGCGTCCGGGCGAGGACATCCGCCAGCGGTTTGAGGATTCCCGCGGGCCCGCAGCCGCAGTTGAGCCCGACGGCAGAGACGTGCCCGTCGGCGTCGAGCGTCTCGGCCAGCAACGCCGCGGAGGTTCCGCCCGCGGAACGCCCCTCCTCGTCCACCGCCACCGACGCCAGGACGGGCAGCCCGCACCGCGCCGCGACCTCGGCCGCCAACTGAAGCTCCGCCAGGCAGGCGAACGTCTCCAGCAGAATCGCGTCCACCCCGCCCGCAACCAGCGCCCGCACCTGCTCGTCGAAGGCGCTTTGAAGTTCCAGGCGCAGCGTCTCGTCCAGCGGCTGGGGGTTCGCCAGGCAGGGCCCGACGGACCCGACCACGCAGACGGTCTCGCCGGCAGCATCGCGGGCAAGGCGCGCCGCCGCCGCGTTGATCTCCACCGCCTTCTCCGCCAGCCCGAACGCCCGCAGCTTGACGCGGTTGGCGCCGAACGAGTTGGTCTCGATCACGTCCGCGCCGGCGTCCACGTAATCGGCGTGGATGTTCGCGATCAGCTGCGCGTTGGTCAGGCACAGCTCATCGTAGCAGGCGTTCAGGAAGACGCCTCGCCGGTAAATCTCCGTGCCCATCGCGCCGTCGAAGATGCGCGGCGCGTCGGCCATCGCTTTCAGAATGTCTCGAGTCTTCGCCAGGGGGCTCTCCTTTTTTCGCATCGCAGCCGGAAAGTCTATCTATCGCGCCGGGCAACGCAAAGTCAAACCTTCCCTCCCCCCACGCGCAGCCGACGGTTGATTTTCCGCACTGTCTCCGGCTAGGCTCTGTCTGAAAACTCCTTGCCAAATGCGCCAACACGGGTGGCACTGCTTGCTTGCAAGCAGTGTTCTTGCGGCTGCACGGCTTGACAAGCAAGCCGTGGCACCCCCGGATTCGGAGTTTTCAGACAGACCCAGGCTTTCCGCCGAACCTGAGCAGGGAGCGCCGCATGGAACCGCACGTTTTTGCCAAGGACCGATACGCGAAAATCCCCTACCGCCGCTGTGGAAACAGCGGGTTGAAGCTCCCGGCCGTCTCGCTGGGCTTCTGGCAGTCCCTCGGGGAGCCCGGGCACGAGGACGTCTGCCGGGCGTGCTGCTACGAGGCGTTCGACCACGGCGTGACGCACTTCGACCTGGCGAACAATTACGGCCCGCCCCCGGGCAACAGCGAACTGGTCGTCGGGAAAATCCTCCGCGACATGCCCCGCGACGAGCTGATTATCTCGACCAAGGCGGGATACACCATGTGGCCGGGGCCTTATGGCGACTGGGGGTCCAAGAAATACCTCGTCGCGAGCCTGGACCAGTCGCTCCGCCGGCTGGGCCTGGACTACGTGGACATCTTCTACCACCACCGCCCCGACCCCGACACCCCGCTGGAAGAGTCGCTGGGGGCGCTGGACCTGATCGTGCGCCAGGGCAAGGCGCTGTACGCGGGGGTGAGCAACTACAATGGGCAGCAGTTCCAGGCCGCCGTCGAGACGATCCGCGCGCACGACTGGACGCCCCTGATCATCCACCAGGCGCGCTACCACATGCTCGGGCGCGGCGTGGAGAGCGACCTGATGCCCCAGACGCGGGCGGCGGGAACCGGGATCATCGCCTTCTGCCCGCTGGCGCAGGGCATCTTGACCGACCGCTACCTCGACGGCTTGCCGCCCGATTCCCGCCAGGGACGGCGCGGACAGGCCGGACGCGACTGGCACCAGAAGCTCCAGGCCGACGGCACGTGGGAAAAGGTGCGCAAACTCAACGCCCTGGCGAAAGGGCGCGGGATGACGCTCGCCCAGATGGCGCTGCTCTGGCTGCTGCGGCATGAGAACGTCGTCAGCGTGCTGATCGGCGTCTCGGGCGTGGAGCAATTGCGGGAGAACATCAAAGCCGTCCAGGCGCCCCCCCTGACCGCCGACGAGTTGGCCGAGATCGAAACCATCCTCGGCGGATGAAAAACATCAACGGCGAAACAAATAAGATTAGCCGCGAATTCCACGAATTACGCGAATACAACCAATCGATAGAGGAAAACATTCATTCTGTTTTCACTCTTTTCCCTTTTCGCGCAATTCGCGGAATTCGCGGCTCATTCGTTTTTCATTCGATCTTGAAGTCGCGGGTGAAGACCGGTTCCGGTCCAGAGTAGAACTTGACCGTGTAGGCGCCGGGCCCGCCGCCCTTGCCGGCGATCTCGCTCGGGTTGAACTTGTAGCCGAAGCTGTTGTACTTGCGGGTCCAGACGATGTCTTCCTGCGCGAGCGGCTCGCGGGCGTCCTGGCGGACGATGACGATCCGGAACCGATTGCGGTCGCAACTCGCCGGCAACTCGACCACGACGAACATCTCCTTGTCCGACGCGGAGAATTTCTCCGCGAAGGTCCACTTGTTGTCGTAGAGTTCGTCGGCCGTCCGCAACGCCTTGCGCGGATCGACCTTGATCTTCTTGCGGACGACGGCGAATTCCTCGACGAGCTGGGCGACCACGTTGTTCGCCGCGCTCGTCAGGCAGGCGTACGGGTCCATGCTCGGCGGCGAGCCCTGCGCCCACGCCTGCGCCTGGGCGGGCCGGCCCGTCGTGTGGATGGCGGCGCCGTCCTTGAGGCGAACCAGCGTCGCCGTGACCGTCACGTTCGCCTCGTTCCGCGTCAGCGTGTAGACG
>JAKPKY010000075.1 GCA_029553505.1 Planctomycetota bacterium | reverse complement strand
TCATCGAGCTGGAGGTGCAGTAGGCGTCGGACAGCTCGAGCAGGGCGAACTCGGTCGTCGAGTAGAGGATCCAGTCTTCCGCCCAGCGGG
The DNA here is from genome assembly GCA_029553505.1 of Planctomycetota bacterium. Taxonomy (GTDB): domain Bacteria; phylum Planctomycetota; class Phycisphaerae; order SM23-33; family SM23-33; genus UBA12270. The sequence goes on along the minus strand of JAKPKY010000075.1, from coordinate 3,979 downwards.
ACAGGTGCACACCGAGCAGGGCGCAGCAGAAGCACAGTTCGGCCAGGAAGTCGCGGTCGCTGGTGGCGTCGATGCTGTTGCGGGAGAAGCGGGGGAAGCCGAGCAGTTCGGCGGTGCGGGCGCGGTCCAGCGGCAGGCTGGTTCCCGCGACGGCGCCGCTGCCCAGCGGGCAGACGTCGATGCGCCCGCGCGCGTCGGCGAGGCGTTCCGCGTCGCGCTGGAGCATCTCCACGTATGCCAGCACCGCGTGTCCCGCGACGATCGGCTGGGCGCGCTGAAGGTGCGTGTAGGCGGGCATGACGATCTGCCCCGACCGCTCCGCCAGGGCCACCAGCGCCTTCTGGAGCGCGCCGATCCCCGCGCGGAGCGCGTCGACGGCGTCGCGCGCCCAGAGGCGCAGGTCGAGGGCCACCTGGTCGTTGCGGCTGCGCCCGGTGTGGAGCTTCCCGCCCACGGGCCCGATGCGGTCGATGAGGGCCTTTTCGACGACCATGTGGATGTCTTCGAGTTCGAGGGGCATGTCCAGCTTGCCGGATTCCAGGTCGTCGGCGACGGACAGGAGTCCGGCGCGGATCTCGGCGAACTCGCCCCTGGTCAGGACGCCCACCTCGCTGAGCATCTGGGCGTGAGCGACGGAGCCGACGATGTCGTATCGCCAGAGGCGCCGGTCCACGTCGAGGCTGGCGACGAACGCGGCGGTGGCGGCGTCCGTGTCGGCGGCCAGGCGTCCCTGCCACGACTTGCTCGACCCGCCCGGGGAGGTTTTCTGGGCCATGGAATTCTCCTTCATCCGTGCCACGATGGTAGACCCGCCCGCGGCGCCTGTCAACGCCCCCGCCGAGGCGCCTTTTGTCGCCGCGCGGGGCACAATCCTCTTGTCCGCGCGGGCGAGGGTCTTATAATCGGACGGCGGCGCTGCGTGCGCGCGGACCGCCGGGAAAGGAACGATTACGATGGCTAGACCTGCACTTGTCCCCAGGGAAGTGTTCTTCACCAAGGGCGTCGGGAAGCACCGCAACCGGCTCCAGAGTTTCGAGCTGGCCCTGCGCCACGCGGGAATCGAGAAGGGCAACCTGGTCCGCATCTCCAGCATCCTTCCGCCGAAGTGCAAGATCCTCCCGCGGTCCAAGGGGCTCGAACGCCTCCACCCCGGCGAGATCACCTACGTCGTGCTGGCCGAAGCCTCCACCGACGAGCCCTCGCGCCTGGTGGGCGCGGGCATCGGGCTGGCCCAGCCGTCCTCCGGCGACCAGTACGGATACATCAGCGAGCACCACGGGTTCGGAATGACCGAGCAGAAGCTCGGCGACTTCGTGGAAGACATGGCCGCCACGATGTTGGCCACGACGCTGGGCATCGAGTTCGACCCGGACGTTGCCTACGACGAGCGCAAGGAAATCTACAAGATGTCCGGAAAGATCGTCCGCACGCGGGCCACCGTCCAGACGGCAGAAGGCGACAAGAACGGCCTGTGGACGACCGTGATCGCGGCGGCGGTCATGATTCTCTAAAAGATTCTGCGGAAACGACTTGCATGACGAACTCCCCCTTGGTTTTCCTGGGACTCGGCCCCGAATTTCGCGACCCGGCGAGCGCCCGCTATGCGGTGTTGCCGATCCCGTTCGAGGGGACGGTCAGCTACAAGACCGGCACGGCCGGCGGACCGATGGCCATCCTCGACGCCTCGCAGCAGGTCGAGCTGTTCGACGACGAGCTGCACGCGGAGTTCCACCACGCGGGCGTGGTCACGCTGCCGATGATCCAGCCTGCGGCCGGGCCCGACGAGGAGATGCGCCGTGTCCGCAACGCCGCCCGCCCGCCGGTGCAGGAGGGCAAGTTCCTCCTGTCGCTCGGCGGCGAGCACAGCATCACCGCGCCGCTGGTCGAGGTCGTCGCCGAGAAATACGGGCCCGTCAGCGTCCTCCAGATCGACGCCCACGCCGACCTCCGCGACCGCTACGAGGGCACGCCCCAGTCCCACGCCTCCGTCATGCGCCGCGTGCTGGAGATCACCGACCGCATCGCCCAGGTGGGCATCCGCAACTTTTCGCTGGAGGAGTATGAATCCTGCCGGGCGCAGGTGGACAAGTTCATCACGCCGGCCGTCATCGAGAGCGACCCGCGCTGGATCGACCGCACCCTGGACCTGCTGGGCGAGACGGTCTACGTCACGATCGACATCGACGGGCTCGACCCCGCTTTCGCCCCGGGCACAGGCACGCCCGAGCCCGGCGGGATGAGCTGGCGGCAGCTGCTGGCGCTGCTGCGGCGCGTCTGCACGGAGCGGCGGGTGGTCGCTGCCGACATCGTCGAGGTCCGCCCCCTGGGCGCCAACCACGTCACGGAGTTCCTGGCGGCCCGCCTGGCTTACAAACTCGTCGCCTACACCCAGCTCTGAGTGTTGATAGTGTGCCCGTGAGGGCATGAAAAACGCCTTCCGGCGTCACTACAAACGGCCCGCGGCGGATTTGCGATTGCGGATTGTCCGGGCCTGTTCTACCATCGCCCGCATGTGCGGATCGTCCCACCCAGCGCGGGATCGCGGCGAATTCCAGGCCGACGTCCTGTCCAACGACCGGCTCTGCCCGGAGCATTACCTGCTGCGCCTGCGGGCGGCGGAGTTCCCGCCGACCCTCGCGGGGCAGTTCGTCCAGCTCCAGTGCCGCCGCCTGGGCGAGCCGGATCCTGCGCGCGAAGTGCCCTGGCCGGCCGAGGGCCCGCCGCGCCTGACCCAGGCGGAACTCGCCGGGCGCGAGCCCTTCCTCCGCCGGCCGTTCAGCCTCGCCGGGCGGCGCGACACGCCCGCGGGCGTCGAGCTGGACCTGATCTACCGCACGGTCGGCGCGGGCACGCGTTGGCTGGCCGAGTTCGTCCGCCCGCACTTGCGCCTCAGCGTCCTCGGGCCGCTGGGCAACGGCTTTGCCATTCGCGCGGCCAAGCCCCGCGCCGCCCTAATCGGCGGGGGGGTGGGCATCCCGCCGATGATCTACCTGGCCGAAACGCTCGCCCGCGCGGGCAAGCAGGTCGTCGCGTTCCACGGCGCCCGCACCGCGGCGCTGCTGCCGGTGGCGGTCGCCGGCGACGTCGTCAGCCCCGCCGGGCGCCCCACGCCGTGCGTCGAGCCCTTCGCCCGTGCCGGCGTGCCGTCCGTCGTGGCGACGGATGACGGTTCGCTCGGTTTCGCGGGCATGGTCAGCCGGGCGTTCGAGAGTTGGCTGGACGCCGAACGCCCCGCCCCGGCCTCACTGGCGGTCTACAGCTGCGGGCCGGAGCCGATGATGCGGGCCGTCGCCGAACTCTGCCTCGCCCGCGGAATCGACTGCCAGCTCTGCATGGAGCGGCACATGGCCTGTGGGATGGGCACGTGCCAGTCGTGCGTCGTCAAGCTTCGAGACGACACGCCGCAGGGCTGGTCCTTCAAGCTCTGCTGCACCGACGGCCCGGTGTTCGAAGCCGGCCAAATCGTCTGGGCCTGACGGGCCTGACGATCCCGGCGCGCCGGGCAAGGAAAGGATTCCGACGATGACGGCGCAGGTTCTCGCGACGGCGTTCGGGCCACTCGACTGGACGGTCCTCGGGGCGTACCTTCTGGCCGTCGTGGCGATAGGCTCGTGGTTCTCCAGGCGGGAAAAGAGCACCGACGATTACTTTCTCGCCGGGCGGCGCATCCCCTGGTGGGCGGCCGGGCTGAGCATCTTCGGCACCGCGCTCAGCGCGATCACCTACATGGCCGTCCCCGGCAGCGCCTACAAGGGCGACTGGGTGATGATCCTCGCCAGCCTCTCGCCGGTGCTGGTCGTGCCGATCGTCACGGGGTTCTACATCCCGTTCTTCCGCCGCCTGAACATCACCACCGCCTACGAGTATCTCCAGCGGCGCTTCAACACGCCGGTCCGCCTGCTGGCCAGCACGGTGTGGATTCTCTTCCAGTTCGGGCGGATGGCGATCGTGCTGTACCTGCCGTCGCTGGCGCTGGCGG
>JAKPKY010000063.1 GCA_029553505.1 Planctomycetota bacterium | reverse complement strand
GCTGGATTCCTGCTTGCGCGGGAATGACGGAAAGGGTGGTGTGGTTCATGGGCATTAACTTGCAGGCGGATTAATAGATCTAAAAAATCTGGTCGGAGAGAGAGGATTCGAACCTCCGGCCCCTGCCTCCCGAAGGCAGTGCTCTACCGGGCTGAGCTACTCTCCGACCTTTTGAAGGTGCCCTTATAGCTGGCTGGGGCGGTGGGTGCAATCCTGTCGTTTGTTGGGTCAAAAGCCCCGTTCTACCGTAAAGTCGATGATGTCGAGGAGGGCGCGTTTGGCGGCGTGGTCGGGGAACAGGCCGAGGGCGTCGCGGGCGATGGCGCCGTAGTGGCGGGCACGGTCGATGGCGTCGCGCAGGGTGTTGTGGCGGCGCATGATGTCCTGGGCGTGCGCGAGGTCGCCTTCGCGCTGGTCCTGCTCATCCAGCGTGCGACGCCAAAAGCCGCGCTCGGCCTCCGAACCGCGATGGATGGCGAGGATGACGGGCAAGGTTATCTTGCCTTCGCGGAAATCGTCGCCGACGGTCTTGCCCAGTTGCGCTTGCTCGGCGGCGTAGTCCAGCACATCGTCGACGATCTGGAAGGCGATGCCGAGATTGAGGCCGAAGGTGCGGAGCGCCTCCTCCTCCGCCGCCGGACGGCCCGCCACCACCGCGCCGATGCGGCAGGCGGCGGCGAAGAGTTCGGCGGTCTTGGCGCGTACCACTTCCAGATAGGCCTGCTCGCTGGTGGCGCTGTCGTTGGTGGTGCTGAGTTGCAGCACTTCGCCTTCCGCGATCACGGCGGAGGCGTTGGAGAGAATGCGCAGCACGTCGATGGAGCCGTCCTCCACCATCAGTTCGAAAGCGCGGCTGAACAGGAAATCGCCGACCAGCACGCTGGCCTGATTGCCGAACAGGGCGTTGGCGGAGGGGTTGCCGCGCCGCAAATCGCTGGCGTCTACCACGTCGTCATGCAGCAGCGTAGCGGTATGGATGAATTCGACGCAGGCCGCGAGTTTGAAATGCCGCGTCCCCTGATAGCCGCACAGGCGGGCGCTGGCCAGCGTCATGATCGGACGCATGCGCTTGCCGCCCGCCGCGATGATATGGCCCGCGAGCTGCGGGATCAGCGGCACGCGGCTGTCCATGCGTTGGACGATGAGGTTGTTGACGGCGGCGATGT
>JAKPKY010000061.1 GCA_029553505.1 Planctomycetota bacterium | reverse complement strand
GACGCTCCAGCGCATCCGCGAAACGATCGTCGGCGCCGGCGGCGAGTTACTGGGCGTCGAGGCGCCCCAGGACAAGCTCGAGGACCTGTTCCTGCGGATCGTCGACGAGGCGCAGAAGCGCCGCGTCGCGACCGGTGGCGCCATGGCTGGCGGAGAGGTGGCCGAGTTCCTTCGCGCCGAACCGGCCGGGGGACGCCAGCTCATCGAAGAACTGGTCTCCGCCGCCCAGCCGGAAACGCCCGAAAAAGCACCCGCGCCTGCCCCGGCGAAACCTGTTGCGGACCGCCAAGCCGCGACCGTCCTCCAGGACCTTATGGAAGCGGGCAAGGAACCTGCGCCCGCCAAACCAGCCGAATCCGAAAAGGAATCCTCCGCCAAGCCGTCATTCGAGCAGGCGGATCGCGGCCTTATTGAAGGACTCATGGACTCCGACCAGGCCGACCGGGACAAGCCCGGCGACCGGTCTGGGGAGGACAAGTAGTCATGTTCGGCGTCTGGGCCGTCGCCAGGCAGACCTTCTCGCAAAGCCTCCGCATGAAGGTCGCCGCCGTGTTCATCGCCATCCTGGAGGTCGCCATCGGCGGCATGCCCTTCTACATGGAAGGCGACGGCACGCTCGCGGGGAAAATCCGCACATACCTGTCCTACAGCACCGGCTTGACGGGCGTGCTTCTGGCGCTGGTGACGGTGATGCTGTCGGTCGCGGTAGTCGCGTCGGACGTGCGGGACAAGCAGATCTTCACGGTGGCGGTCAAGCCGCTGCCTCGCTGGCAATACATTCTGGGCCGATGGCTGGGCGTGGTGATGTTTGATGCCGTGCTTCTTTCCGTCGCCCTCGTCGGGACGTACGCCTTGGCGCAATACCTGCGAGGCCTGCCGACGAACCCCTCGGATCGCCGAGCGGTCGAGACCGAGGTGTTCACCGCCCGGGCAGCCGTCGCGCCGGAGCCCATCGCGCCGCGCGTGGAAGAACTGGTGCAGGATCGTGTGCGGAAGATGCGGGAAGAGAAGGGGGAAAAGAACACGTTCGAACTGGCGGTGGGGGAGTTCCAGGCGAAATACGGTGGCAGCCGGGAAGAAGCGGAAGCCAGGCTGTTCGGTGAGTTGCGCAAACAGGCGCGCCAGGCGTTGCAGTCGGTTCCCCCGACGCCGCCTCCCTACGGCCAGGCGCTGGTATGGCGATTTACCAACGTGCACGTGGCGACAGGGCGGGCCGAGGGGACCGCGACGTTCCAGGCGGTCGCGGAGTCGCTGCCGCTGATCCGTCTCCATGCCGGCGCGGAACTCATCGGGCGCGTGATGCCGAACGGACCGGTGAAAATCGAGGGTGTCGAGGGGCGCATCGAGACGATCGGCGCCGATTTCCTGGACGTGGTCTTTCGCCCGGACGACATGAAACGGGCCCAGATCGCGCGCCTGCGCGAAGGGATGGCCGTGCGCATCACCGTCGATCCGACCATCCAGATCCGCTACCAGGCCAAGCCTCTCGGCGACGCCCCGGGCGACGTCATCCCCAGCGAGTGGCGAATTCGCAATCCGACGACGAACCTTGTCTACGTGATTGCGCGCGACGAACCGGTGCGGATCCAGCAGACCCTTACCATTCCCGCCCGCGCCGTGGATGAGCAGGGCGTCACCGAGGTGTATTACTTCAGCCGCCCCAACGAGCGCACCGGCACGGGGGCGACCGTGCAGATTCTCGAAGAGGACATCTCGCTGCTGTACCACGTTGGCGGATTCGAGGCCAACTTCGTGCGCGGATACGCGATGATCTTCATTCAGTTGATGTTCCTGGCGGCACTGGGCGTCTGCGCGGGCAGTTTCCTGTCGTTCCCGGTGGGGTGCCTGCTGGCGATCCTGGCGATTCCCCTGGGCCTGATGCGGGACTTCCTGACCGATGCGCTGAAGATTCCCGCCGCGGGGGGCGACCCCTTCACCGTGCTGGGGCACTACCTGTTCGGCGCGGTCAAGGCGATGTTGCCCGACTTCGACAAGGCCCTTCCGGGCGAGTCGCTGGTGGAGGGGTTGCTGATTTCGTGGTCGGCTGTGGGGGCGTCGGCGCTGTGGACGGTGGGGCTGCGGGTGGCGCTGGTGCTGGCGATGGCCTGCGTGATCTTCCACAAGCGCGAGCTGGCTCGGGTGCAGGTGTAGGAGCGAACGCCGATGTTCGACAGCGTCAAGGCGAAACAGATCGTGTGGCTGCTGGCAGCCGCCGCGCTGCTGGCGGC
>JAKPKY010000039.1 GCA_029553505.1 Planctomycetota bacterium | reverse complement strand
GTCCGTCGTGGTCTTGTGCTCGATCAGGATATGTCCGCCGTGTCCCTTGACCGTCCCGAGCCCATCGATCTTTCCGGCAGCCTCGAACGACCGGGACCCGGCGATTGGCAGCCGAAACTCCAGCTCCGGCCGGATCTCCGCCGGATCGTCCGACCATCGTTGGTAATAGCCCGCCAGCATCCCCGAGAGCGTGGCAACGTCCAGTTCGTCGGGCAGTGAGATCGCGTCCGGTACAGCCGCCGCCAGCGCGTCCTCGTAGGTCGCCCCGCGCCAGCGGGCTTCCATGGCGCGGTGCCAGGCCGACCCGAACCGCAGGGCCGGCGCATCGCACGTAGAGCGCAGCCCGATTTCGTAGCGCCAGAAATGCCGGCGCATGCAGCCAGCAAGGGTCGCCAAGCGTGTCGCTGTCAGTGGTTCTTTCATTTGTCCACCTTCTTCCCGCCCTTCACCGCCGCCTCCGCAAACCGCATCAGCGCCGCTTCGTCACCCAGACCCAGCAGCGCCGCCTGGTGCACCGCTTCCTCGAACTGCCGTCCGCATTCGCTCACCGTCATGTAGGAAAGCCTGCGCTTCAGAATCGGCCGCACCTGTGTCCAGATCGCCCGCGCGAGCGCCTCGCCGTCATGCTTCAGCTCCTCCGCCTTCTCCCAGATCCCCGTCACGTTGCCCACGTACCGGGCGCTCTCCCACGTCCCGAACAGCGCCGCCATCGCCCCCGCCTGCGCCAGCGATTTCAGCGGGCATTCCGCGTCCTTCTCCGTCAGCGCTTTCTCCACGTACTTGATCACCCACGCCTTCCGCCGCATCCCCAGCGGCGGCACCTTCGGTTTCGGTTTCTGCTCCTTCCCGTCGCGGCCCGGCTTGACCTTCACCCAGCATTCCTTCGCCGTCCCGCCCTCAACCCACAGCGCCGGACGCGCCCCCGGCGACGCGGTGCGACTTGTACGTGTCGACGAGCGCCACTCGCCAACTCGGGCGCCAGTCGTTGTCCCAGCAGGCCGCGACCTCGTCCGGGTGGGTCTCGCGGACGAACTTGGCGATCATGTCCAGCAAGCCCCGGACGGCGTTCACAGG
>JAKPKY010000024.1 GCA_029553505.1 Planctomycetota bacterium | reverse complement strand
CTCTCGACCGTCGGGGCCGACCGCGACGCGATCCTCGCGGCCATGAAGGAACTCCGCGGCAGCCAGCGGGTGACCGACCAGAATCCCGAGGACAAGTACCAGGCCCTGCAGCGGTACGGGCGCGACCTGTGCGAGATGGCCCGCGCGGGCAAGCTGGACCCGGTGATCGGGCGCGACGAGGAGATTCGCCGCTGCATGCAGGTTCTCAGCCGGCGGACGAAGAACAACCCGGTGCTGATCGGCCTGCCGGGGGTGGGCAAGACGGCCATCGTCGAGGGGCTCGCCCAGCGGATCGTCAACGGCGACGTGCCGGCGGGGCTGGCGGGAAAGACCGTCATTGCGCTGGACATGGGCGCGCTGCTGGCCGGGGCGAAGTATCGCGGGGAGTTCGAGGACCGCCTCAAGGCCGTCGTCAAGGAAGTGGTGGACTCCGGCGGGCAGATCATCCTGTTCATCGACGAACTGCACACGGTCGTCGGCGCGGGGGCGGCCGAGGGCGCCATCTCCGCGGGCAACCTCATCAAGCCCGCCCTGGCGCGGGGCGAGCTGCGCTGCATCGGCGCCACCACGCTCGACGAGTACCGCAAGCACGTGGAGAAGGACGCCGCCCTGGAGCGGCGCTTCCAGCCGGTGCTCGTGGAAGAGCCCAGCGTCGAGGACACCATCGCCATCCTGCGCGGGCTCAAGGGGCGCTACGACGCGCACCACGGCGTGCGGATCCAGGACGCGGCGCTGGTGGCGGCTGCCGTCATGAGCCACCGCTACATCGCCGACCGGTTCCTGCCGGACAAGGCGATCGACCTGGTCGACGAAGCGGCCAGCCGCCTGCGCATCGAGAACGACTCCATGCCCGCCGAGCTGGACGAGCTCAAGCGCCGCCTCATGCAGCTCCAGATCGAGCGCGAGGCGCTCCGCAAGGAGAAGGACGACGCCAGCCGCGAACGCCTGTCCGCCCTCGACCAGCAGGTCGCGGAAATGCAGTCGCAGTTCGACGCCCTGCACGCCCGCTGGCAGCAGGAGCAGGGCCTGCTCCAGTCGATCAAGGACACCCGTGACACCATCGAGCGGAAGCGCACCGAGCTGGAACAGGCGCAACGCAAGGGCGACCTGGAATCCGCCGCCCGCATCCAATACGGCGAGCTGCGCGAGCTGGACAAGAAGCTCTCGGAGATGGAAGAGACGCTCCGGCAGCGGCAGGCCGCCGGCGGACTGACCAGCGAGGAGGTCACCCCCGAGCAGATCGCCGAGGTGGTGGCCAAGTGGACGCACATCCCCGTCTCGAAGCTGATGGAGTCCGAGCGGGACAAGCTGCTGCGCATGGAAGACCGCCTGCGCCTGCGCGTGGTGGGGCAGGACGAGGCGCTGGGCGTCGTGAGCGACGCGGTCCGCCGCAGCCGCTCCGGGCTCGGCGACCCGCGCCGGCCCATCGGGAGCTTCCTGTTCCTCGGGCCCACGGGCGTGGGCAAGACCGAGTTGTGCAAGGCGCTGGCCGAACTGCTGTTCGACACCGAGGACGCCATGGTCCGCATCGACATGAGCGAGTTCATGGAGCAGCACTCGGTGGCCCGCCTGATCGGCGCGCCCCCGGGCTACGTGGGCTACGAGGAGGGCGGGCGACTGACCGAGGCGGTGCGCCGGCGCCCGTACTGCGTGGTGCTGTTCGACGAGATCGAGAAGGCCCACCGCGACGTGTTCAACGTGCTGCTCCAGGTGCTCGACGACGGGCGACTGACCGACGGGCACGGGCGCACCGTGGACTTCAAGAACACGCTGATCGTCATGACCAGCAACATCGCCTCGCAGTTCATCCAGCAGCTCTCCGAGCGCAGCGCCGAGCAGTGGGAGATCGAGGCGCAGATCAAGGACGCGCTGAAGCAGCAGTTCCGCCCCGAGTTCCTCAACCGCATCGATGAGACGGTGGTGTTCCACAACCTCACGAAGGAGAACCTGCGGGGCATCGCGGACATCCAGTTCCGCGACCTGTCGAAGCGCCTTACGGAGCGGGAGGTCGCGGCCGAACTGACCGACGACGCCCGCGACCTGCTGTGCGAGCTGGGGTGGGATCCTGCCTTCGGCGCCCGTCCGCTGAAGCGCGTCATCCAGCAGAAGCTGGAGAACGAGCTGTCGCGGAAGATCCTCGCCGGCCAAGTCGTTGCGGGCGACCGGGTGACGATCGGCGCTACGGGCAAAAGCTTCACGTTCGACGTGCGGAAGCGCTCCCCGCGCGGCGCAGCCAACGGAGACGTGGTCGAGGGCGAGATCGTCGAACCGTGACGCCATTCGCCGTGTTCCGCTTGTGGCGGGACCGCGAGGGCGGGGGAAAACGCCTTGCGCCGTCACGACGGACGCCTCCGCGGGACCGTCGAAAAATCCATAGTTCGGCGTTATTGTTCCATTTCCTCCCGGCGGGGGCTTCCGTACCATGAACGCCCAGCGGATGGCGATGCGCGCCGTCCCGCCGCCTGGAACGCACGAAAGGAGCGCTTCATGCCGAAGGTCCCGTCCGACATCGAGATTTCGCGAGCCGCCACCCCCAAACCCATCACCGAAGTCGCCGCAGCCGCGGGAATCCTCCCGCAGGAGCTGGAGCCCTATGGCGACGTCAAGGCGAAGGTCAAGCTGGGCATCCTGGACCGTCTCCAGGGCGCGCCCGACGGCAAATACATCGACGTGACGGCCATCACGCCCACGCCCCTGGGCGAGGGAAAGACCACCACGTCGGTCGGGCTGACGCAGGCGCTGGGGAAGATCGGGAAGAACGTCTTCCTGTGCATCCGCCAGCCGAGCATGGGCCCGACGTTCGGCATCAAGGGCGGCGCCGCCGGCGGCGGATACAGCCAGGTCATCCCCATGGAGGAGTTCAACCTCCACCTGACGGGCGACATCCACGCGGTAAGCATCGCGAACAATCTCCTGGCGGCCGCCATCGACGCGCGGATCAAGCACGAGGCACATTCGGACGACGCAGCCTGGGCCAAGACCGGGCTGAAGCGACTGAACATCGACCCGGAGACGATCACCTGGCGGCGCGTGGTGGACGTCAATGACGCGGCGCTGCGGTTCATCGACATCGGGCGGAGCGACAACTGGCAGGACGGTCCGGCGCGCCATACGGGCTTCGATATCGCGGTGGCGTCGGAAATCATGGCGATCCTGGCGCTGGCCGAGGACGCCGCCGACATGCGCAAGCGCCTCGGGCGGATCATCGTGGCGATGAACCGCGACGGAAAGCCCGTCACGGCTGAGGATCTCGGCTGTGCCGGCGCGATGATGGTGCTGATGAAGGACGCCATCAAGCCGAACCTGATGCAGACGTTGGAAGGCCAGCCCGCCTTCGTGCACGCGGGGCCCTTCGCGAACATCGCGCACGGGAACAGCTCAATCGTCGCCGACCGCGTGGCGCTGAAGCTGGCCGACTACGTGGTGACCGAAAGCGGATTCGGCGCGGACATCGGCATGGAGAAGTTTTTCGACATCAAGTGCCGCGCCAGCGGTCTGAAGCCCCACTGCGTGGTGCTGGTGGGGACGATCCGGGCGCTGAAGATGCACGGGGGCGGCCCGAAGGTCGTCGCGGGCAAACCGCTGGACGAGGCCTATACGAAGGAAAACCTGCCGCTGCTGGAGAAGGGTCTGTGCAACCTGGTGCGGCACATCGAGATCGCGCGGATGTTCGGCGTGCCGGTGGTGGTGGCGATCAACCGGTTCCCGACGGACTCGCCGGCCGAGACCGAGATGGCCTGCCAGGCGGCCCGTCAGGCGGGCGCGGAGGCGGCCGTGCCCGCCAACCACTGGGCCGAGGGCAGCGCCGGGGCGCTGGAACTGGCCAAGGCGGTGGTGGCTGCCTGCGAGAAGCCCTCCAAGTTCCACCTGCTCTATCCCGACAGCGCCTCGATCAAGGAGAAGATCGAGACCATCGCGACAAAGATTTACCTCGCCGAAAGCGTGACCTACAGCGAAAAAGCGGAGCGCCAGATCGCTTCCTACGAAAAGGCGGGCCTGGGACGTCTGCCCATCTGCATGGCCAAGACGCACCTGAGCCTCTCGCACGACCCGACCCTCAAGGGCGTGCCCACCGGATTTGTCGTGCCGGTGAAGGAGGTTCGCGCCTCTGCCGGCGCGGGCTTCCTCTACCCGCTGCTGGGCGAGATGCGCACCATGCCGGGCCTGCCCAGCCGACCGGCGTTCTTCGACGTCGATCTCGACGAGCAGGGCAACGTCGTCGGAATGTTCTAAGAGCCTAAAAGTAGGATCGCCTCTGGCGAAGGGCCCGCGGAATCCGCATAATCCGTGGGCCCTGTTGGTTTGAACCCGAGGCGAGAGTCATGGCGAAGCGTCCGCACATCGTGATCTTCAATCCCGACCAGTGGCGCGGCGACGTGATGGGGCACCTGGGCAACCCCGCCGCCGTCACGCCCAACCCCGACCGCATGGTCGAGCGCGACG
>JAKPKY010000022.1 GCA_029553505.1 Planctomycetota bacterium | reverse complement strand
CCGGCCGGCCGACCTGGTCTGGACCGAAGGCATGGGCAACTGGGCGCAGGCCGGGAGCATCCCGTCGTTCTTCGCCTCCGACGGCGGGCTCACCCCGCCGGTCCCGCCCACCGCGACGGCCCTGAAACGCCACCGCGGCGGGGCAATCCTCACGCTGGGCATCCTCGGCTTGCTGGTCTGCGCGCCGCTGGGCATCGCCGCGTGGGTGATGGGCAACACCGACCTGCGCGAGATGGACGCCGGGCTGATGGACCCGACCGGGCGGGACACCACCCAAGGCGGACGCATCTGCGGGATGATCGCCACCATTATCATGCTGTGCGTGCTGGGGTTCTTCCTGCTCGTGACGCTCATCGGGATCGCCGGGTCCTTGGCGTGATCCGATGCGCCCGCGGCTCGTTTGCGTCCGGCGGCTGCCCCGCGTGCCGCTCTGGGCCGTCGCCCTGCTGGCGGCGTGGGGCGCGATGGTCCTGGCGGCGACGGTGCTTTCCGCCCGCGCCGGCCGGCCCGTCACGCTCTGCCCCTTCAAGCTCCTGACCGGACTGCCCTGCCCGGCCTGCGGGACCACGCGTGGACTGCTGGCGCTAGCGGGCGGCGACTGGGGCGGCCCCTGGCGGCAAAACCCGCTGGCGTTCTCCCTGCTCGCAGGGGCGGCCGGGCTGCTGGGCTTCCGCCTGATCGCCGCAAGGACGATCCGCCTCGATCTGTCCGCCCGGCAGCGAATCGCCGCGATCGTCCTTTCGGCGGCGCTGCTCATCGCCAACTGGGCCTACGTGATCCTCGTCGTCCACTAAGAGCCTTGACCGTCCGGCGAACGGGTGGCACGCTTTGCTCGCAAAGCGTGTTGCCGAGTTCACCCAGAACACGGCTTGCAAGCAAGCCGTGCCACCCTGTTTTCCCGATGTTTTCGACAGAGCAAGATGCGTTCCTTGCGCCGTCTTTGGACCTTGACCGATTGGCGGATCGGGGGATAATCAGGGGCGGAGCGGAGGACCATATGACCATTCACTGCCCTCGATGCAAAAGCGAACTGAACCTCCCGTCCGACGTGGCCGGGCGATCGGGCGAATGCCCCTCCTGCGGGCACGTGTTCGTCCTTCCGGCGGCGCAGGCCGACCCGCCCGCGCGGAACAGCGCCCCCGCCGCCCAGCCGTTGGAGCCCGCCGGCGAGCCGCCCTGCCCGTGCAGTCGCCTGATCGTCTACGCCCCGGCCATGGCGGGCGCGATGCTGCTGATCGTCTCGTTCTTCACGCCCTGGTGGAGCGCCTGCCTGGAGTATTTCCCCGCCAAGGGCCCTGACGAGATGCTCCGCGCCGCCGGCGAGTTGGGGCGCCTGGAGCGGACGCTGTGGCGCGGCAACGACGAGTTCTACAAGGACGTGTTCGGCCGGCGGCGCCTGTTCGAGCTGCGCGACGCCGTCAGCAAAATGGGCGCCAACCAGGCGGCGGAATGGTCGGCGCGGGCGTGGGGGTGGAACCTCGGGCGCGGCATCGCCGTGTTCGTGCTGGGCTGGGTGGCGCTGGGAGCGATGGCTGCTACCTGCATGCTGGGCCGAGGCCGGGCGCACCGGGCCTGCGGCGCTGCCGTCGCTGCCGGCGCGGGACTGGCCGCGAGCGTGCTCGCCCTGACCGCCTGGTTCTCCACGCCGGGGAAAAACGTCTCCGGGTGGTACGTCGAGTTCGCCCAGGGCATCGGCGTGGGAACGCTGCTGGCGCTGGCTGGCGGATTGCTCCTGGCTGCCGCCTGCGGATACGCAGCCGTCCGCAACGTTCTGCTGATCCGCGCCCTGTCGCCGCGCTGAAGGTTTCGTGCCCCGTCACGCCCGCGAGAGCAAAGAGGGTTATGAAGAAAAAAAGTTCCCAACCGACATGAGGGGATAAAGGGGTCAGGGAGGGGGGGGATAAAGGGGTCAGGAACCTTTTTCTCGCATAGCAGGTTGGGACTTCGTTGCCGGTTGCGATGCGGCCGGGGACGCCGAACGGTCTTTCAGATACTCGAGAATCATTGTGTTGGGCTCATGACCCGCCCAATACGCGTTGGACCCGTCCCGAAGCCAGATCACGCGGAATGGTTTGTCCTGGAATTGAGGGGTTGTCTTGAGAAGCCGCGACGGATCGGCAGACCAGTCCACCTCCACCCGGCTTTGCAGTTCTTCGAAGGTCCACGACCTTCCCGCTTTCTTTGTGCACCCTTCGTAGTCATCCCGCAGATCATTCCATCCCGACGGCCACGCTCCGTCATTCGCCTCCATGTGCTCGAGGACCATGTCGGCAACCCACCACACCGCATAGGCGTTTGGCACGGTTGTTTTGAGGCAATGGCGAATGGCGATCACAAAAAACGTGCCCGCACAAAGGACGGCGGCAAGAAGCAGCGTGAGAATCAGAGTTGCGATCGTCTTCTTCTTCATTACGTCTCATTATCGGGGCGATCTTGCTCTGTGGGCAAGAACTCAGGAACTGGGCTTCTTCACGAATGGTGTGGCGAAAAAGCCTGACCCATTTTTTGCGATTGCCGTTCAATCCATGCGCCAATGCGACATCCAGAGCTCGAGCGACATGACGAGGCTGATCCCGAGAGCAACCAGAGTTGCCACAACGCCCCAGATGCGCACGACAAGGCGATGAGACTTCTCATGGACAAACCACCGGGCACCCACAAAGAACGCTCCCGAGGCCAGAACAAGAGAAGCCAGGGAAAGCCTGACCCACAGTTTCTCGGCTCGCATTCCGGGACTGCCCGCAGCAGGGAATGTCAGCCATTGACCGGTCAGCATGGCAGCCAGACACAGAATCCACAGGCACAGGCCGATCCACCCCCGCCGACGCACTGCGGATTGCGCGCCGCAACTGACTGTTTGACTCGCCTCGCCCATACAACCCCTCAGAAGAATAGGCCATCCGTAAGAACACTCAAGATACCCCATGACCTCAACGGCAACAATGATCTCCGCCAGTTTGCGGGGTGCATGGCGCAGCCACGCACGCGGAGGGAAAGCGTCAAAATACTTCGCAGGGATGAACGCGGATGCACGCAGATACGGCTGGGAAAATCTTCAACGGAATGAACCACAAAGGACACGAAGGTAAAAGATAAAGATTCGTTTTCCTCTGCGTCCTCTGTGGTGAGTCTTTTTTTAATCCAGGCGTGCCCAGACGGCTTTGAGGTACGCTGATTCCGGCGCGTCGGACATGACGGGGTGGTCGGCTGCGGCGCCGGTGACGCGGAAGACCTGCGCCCCGCGTCCGGCCGAGCGGCAGGCGCGCGAGACGGTCTGGACAAACGCGTCCAGGCTCACCAGCCCGCTGCACGAGCAGGTCAGCAGCAGCCCGCCCGGTTTGACCACGCCGGCGGCCAGCAGGTTCAGGTCGCGGTACTTCCGCATGCCGCGCTCCATCTCGTCGCGCGAGGGGACGAACTTGGACGGGTCGAGCACGACGACGTCCCAGCTTTTGCCGTCGCGCCGGGCGTAGCGCAGGAAATCAACGCGTCGGACTGGCGGACGTCCACGGCGGCGCGGTTGAGCTTGACGTTGCGCCGGGCGGTTTCCAGCGCGGTCTCGTCGATATCGACGGCCGTCACGTCGGCCGCCCGGCCCGGCCCGGCTGCATAGCACGAGAATCCCGCCGAGTAGCAGCACATGTCCAGCACGCTCTTTCCGGGCGTGAAGTGCGTCAGGGCCTGGCGGTTCTCCCGCTGGTCGCAGAAGAAGCCCGTCTTGTGCCCCTTGGTCAGGTCCACCTCGAACTTCAGTCCGTTCTCGGTGATCTGCGTGACGCAGCGCGGCGCGTCGGCCAGCTTGCCCATGCGGAAGCCCTCGGCGCGGGCGATCTCGTCGTCAGCGCGGCGGACGAAGCGCCGCACGGTCAGCCCGGCGTCGATGAACGCGTCCTCGATCTGCCCGAGGCGCAGGAACATCGCCTTGCTGAACAGCTCGAGGACGACATACTCGCCGAAGCGGTCGGCCACCAGCCCGCTCAGGCCGTCGCCCTCGGCGTGGACGAGGCGGTAGGCGTCGGTCACGTCGTCCAGGCGGAGCACGTCGCGGCGGAGGCCCACCGCGCGGGCGATCCGCTCGGAGAGGAACGACTCGCCGGGCGCGGCCTCGCCGTAGGAGACCATCCGCAGCGCGATCTGCGAGGCGGCGCTGTAGAACGCCCAGCCGAACGGCTTGCTCGCGCGGTCGAGCACGCGCACCAGGTCGCCGTCGGCGGGCGAACCGTCCACCCGCCCGACCATGCGGCGGTAGAGAAGCGGCCCATAGCTGACGCTGCGGAGGTGCGCCGTGGCATTGGAATGTCTGTCGCGGGGTGCGTTCATGCCGGCGCCGAGACCAGTTCCTCGCGCCGCGGGCGGAGGATCCCCTTGCTGTCCAGGTACGCCTCGCAGCGGGTCATGATTCCGGCGTCGTTGCTGTGCCCGTCGAACTGGAGGGTCAGGAACGGCTTGCCCGACGCCGGACGGATGTAGTGCTTGAGGAACGAATCCGGCCCGCACTTGAAGTTGGTGATGTGGACGATGTGCAGGTTCGGATGTTCCGCGACAATCCGGGCGGCCGCGAGAATCTGCCGGCCCAGGTTCCAGAACATGTTGTCGTTCATGCCGCGTACGTCCACCGGGTCGGTGTCGAGGAAGTCCAGCGGCACGCAGTTGACGCCGTAGTGGTCGCGGAGCTTGCGGGCGACGGAGAGGTTCACGCCCGCGTCGTGGACATTGTAGGGACGCCCCAGCAGCACGATGCCCGGCGCGCCGGTGCGCCGCAGCGTGTCCATCGCGTCGCGCCCCGCGGCGAGGCACTTGGCGGCGAACTCGTCCTGCGCCGCAAAGGCGGCTGACACGGCGGAGGCGATTTTCGCCCGTCGGAGCTTCAGCCGCCGGCCCAGCGCGTGGGCCAGCAGGAATTGTTCCATTTCGCGCCGGACGTTTTCGCGCCCCTGGCGGAAGCGCACCGTCGGCGTCAGCAGGCGTCCGGCCCGCTCCTCGACCCGCGGCGCCCGGCGGACCACGAACGGGAGTGTCTGGTGCCACGGGCACAGGTGGCTCTCGGTGTTCATCCAGCGCGTCTGCTGCGAGATGATGTTCGGCGCCAGCACATAGTCCACGTCGTCACGGTCCAGCAGTGACAGCACGTGCCCGTGCGCGACGATGATGGGGAAGCACGGTTCGGCCACCGCGCTGTCCAGCCCGGCCTGGATGATCTTCCGGTTGGTCGGTTCGCTGAGCGTCACCCGCGCGCCCAGCTCGGTCAGCAGCGTCCGCCAGAACGGCAGGCTTTGCAGCGCGAACATGGTCAGCGGGATTCCCACCGTCGGCGCGTCCGATCGCGGCGCGGCCAGGCGCGACTCGTCCATCAGCCAGGCGCTGCGCATCTCCATCAGGTCGGGGATGACCGGGCGGATGGCCGCCTTGGCCGCCTTGCGGAAGCGGTCGGAGCACTTGTCGCCCCAGTAGGTCTTCTCGCCCTCGACGGTGAATTCCTGGATCGCGCAGGCGTTGGAGCACCCCTTGCAGGTGAACTCGCGCAGGGCGTAGTTGACCCGCGAGATGTCGTACCCCCGGAAGCGGGAGAGGAATTTCGGATTGCGGATTGCGGATTGCGGATTTTCATTTTCGAATGGTTTGTCCGCGAAGTCCGAAACGTAGGCGCCGGAATCGTCGCCGCGACGGGACGGCTCGGCGTTGCCCTGCCGCGCCGGGGCGCTCATCACCTCGCGCGCCAGCAGGGCCGCGCCGATCGCCCCGATCACGCCGTTGTGCGGCGGAACGATGATCTCCCGCCCGCAGACCTCGGCAAAGGCGGCCGCCACCGCGTCGTTGTAGGCCGTGCCCCCCTGGAAAAACACCGTCCGCCCGATGGGCCGGCCGCGAACCACGCGGTTGATGTAGTTGTAAACCACCGAGTACGCCAGCCCGGCCACCAGGTCCGCCTTCTCCGCGCCGCGCTGGAGGTAGCTGTTGACGTCGCGCTCCATGAACACGGTGCACCGCTCGCCCAGGCGCACCGGCGCGCGGCTGGACAGCGCCAGCTCGGCGAACTGCCCCTTGATGGCGATCTCCAGCTCCTCCGCCCGCTCCTCCAGGAAGCTGCCCGTACCGGCGGCGCAGGCCTCGTTCATGGTGAAATCGACCACCACGCCGTCCTGGAGCGAGATGTATTTGCTGTCCTGCCCGCCGATCTCGAAGATCGTGTCCGGCACGCGCCCGTCGAGCATGGTGCGCCCGAGGAACGTGGCGCCGGTCTTGTGGGCGGTGATCTCGTCGTTGACGGTGTCGGCCCCGACGAGCTGCCCGATCAGCTCGCGCCCGCTTCCGGTCGTGCCCACGCCGCGGATGCGCGCCCGGCGCCCCCAGGCGCGGCGGATTTCCCGCAGGCCCTCGCCCACCACCTCGATGGGGCGACCCTGCGTCCGCACGTAAATCTCGTGCATCATCCGCCCCTCTTCGTCGATCAGCACCAGGTTCGTCGAGACGCTCCCGATGTCGATTCCCAGGTACGCGTCGATCGGACCGTCGCCGTAGGGCGCTTCATACGGCTCGACGCGGTCGCGCAGCAGCACCACGCGGTCCATCGTCAGCGGATTGGTCGTCGGAAAGGCCCCGTGCGCGCTGTCGCTGGCGGCGCGGAGCTTTTTCATGTGCGCCAGGCCGGCCGACGCGCCCGCCTTCGCCGCCAGCGCCGCCGCCCCGACGGCAGGAACGTGCGCGAACCCGCGCGGCACGAACAACTGCTTCTCGTCCAGGCCCGAAGCCTCGCGCAGCGCCCGCACCACCGCCGAGTTCGCCGCCAGCCCGCCCAGAAACGCCACCGGCGGTTCGACGGGGTGCGACCGCACGACGGCGGTGCGGAAATTCCGCGCCACCGCCAGGCACAGGCCCCGCAGCACCTCAGCCGGCGTGTAGCCCTTCTGCTGGGCGTGGATCATGTCGCTCTTGGCGAAGACGCTGCACCGCCCGGCGACGGCCGCCGCGCGCTCGGCCGAAAGGCAGATCTCCCCCAGTTCCTCGACGTTGTACTTCAGCCGCCCCGCCTGCTGGTCGATGAAGCTGCCCGTGCCGGCGGCGCAGTCGCCGTTGGTGGAGTAATCGACGATGCCGTATCCCTCGTCACCGGCGGAGAGTCGCATATACTTGCTGGTCTCGCCGCCCATCTCGAAGACGGTCCGCGCCTCGATCCCCATCGCCGTCAGCCCCGCCGCGATGGCGCGGAACTCGTTGACCTCGGCGGCGGAGAGTTTTTCGGCGGCGAGCTTGGCCGCCGACCCGGTGAACGTCACGCCCGCCACGCGATCCGCGCCGACGGCGGAGATGATCTCGTCCAGCAGTTCGGTGGCTGCCGCGAGAGGCTTGCCCCGCGTCCGGCGGTAGGGAGAGAGGTAAATCCGGGCGTCCCCGTTGGCGTCGGCGTTGAACAGCTCCCAGCCTTGCGGAGCGCCGCAGGCGTCCAGGTCGGCCTTGTCGAGGATCAGCGAGGCCTTGGCGCTGATGGCGCCGATGTCGATTCCCGCGTAGCAGCCCATTCCTGTCATCCTTCGCCCCGTCGGCAGGGCCGTCGAGGGAAAGTCCATCCTCATGATTCGACAAAACGGGGCACCGTCCCCATCGAGGTCCCTCCCTGGGCCTCGCCAGCGGAAGTGCTGCCTGGAACTTCCGATGCAAGCGCGGACCGCACGCCGCGCCCAACTCCAATCGGACAAGCATTATGCGCGCCGATGACGCGGTTTTTCAAGCGAAATCGCCCCCGGAGGCGGCGTGTGAGGGGATTTCCCGGCAGGACTATCCTTCGCACACAGAGCGGGAGCAACTAGTAAGGAGAGAGGAGACAAAGCACGAACCTCACGAAATGTGCGCGCAAAAAAAGCCTCCACCAAGTGCCGGTGACGCGGTATGGAGAAAGAACCCGTTATTTCAAAGTGGGCAGCAGCCGGCCGCCGGAGCGTCCTGGACTTTCGCTTCCCGAAACGGGTGTATCGGTTCTTCTCTCACGTCGCGCCCGCCGAACACGGCAGAGGCGTGAAGGACCTGAGTATTCACTTGTCACACTGCCATTCTACCACGCTTTGTATCGACGGCAACGGGGGAAATCTTGAGTCGAAACTCATCCACCGGTTATCCACCGCCCAACGCCCGCACGGGCCGGGAGTTGACGCCCGTCAGGTCCGCAGCGATGCCGAGAGCTTCTTCTCCAGCGCCGCCAGAACCAACGAGACTTGCTCGTCCACTTCCTCACTGCGGAGCGTGCCGTCGGGCTTGCGGTAGGTCAGCGTAACGGTCACGGACTTCTTTCCGGGCTCGATGGGTTTCCCGCGGTAGGTCGTGACGTATTCGAGCGATTCCCGCAGCGGCTGGGGCACCGAGTCGATGGTCTCGGCGATCTGCCGCCAGGCGACCGACTCGCCGACGATGACCGACAGGTCGCGCCGGACGGCGGGGAATTTCGCCAGCGGCTGGTACTTGCGGTCGGTTCCCGCGCGGTCCAGCAGCGCGTCGAAGCGGACAGCGGCGACAGCGACCGGTTTCTCCAGCCCGTAGAAGTCCAGCACGTCCGGGGAAATCATGCCGATTCGCCCGACGGTCTGGCCGTCGAAACGCACCTCGGCGGCAGCGCCCTCGTCCAAGCCGGCCTGGCGCGCGGCGACGACTTCGACGCGCGTCGCGGGATTGATCCTTTCGACGGCGGCTTCCATCGCGCCGCGCAGCTCGCGCAGGTCGCCCGTGGAGACCATCGCCAGCTCGATATGCTCTTCGGGCAGCCCGGCGGCCGGCGCCGCGGCGAAGACGGCTGCGATCTCGAACAGGCTCACCTCGCCCGTGCCGGCGTCCTGGTTGGTCTTGACGGCCCGCAGCAGCGAGCACAGCAGCGTGGGCCGCAGCACGTTGTTGGTCTTGCGAACGAGCGGATCGACGGCGACGGTGCGGTCGAAGCCCAAACGCTCCGGCTCGCCGGCGTCGACGAAGGTGTAGGTCTGGGCCTCGTCGAATCCCGCGGCGATCAGCGCCTGCCCGACGGCCCGTCGGACGCGAGTCGGCAGGCCCATCGGACGGACCGCGTGCGTCACGCGCGAGCCGACGGGAATTTTGTCGAACCCTTCCAGGCGGGCGATTTCCTCGATCAGGTCCACCTCGCGCGTCAGGTCGCCCCGGTGCGAGGGAATCTTGCAGACGATCTTCCCGTCGTCCTGGCGCGGTTCGAGTCCCAGCCGGCCCAGCAGTTCCGCCTGCCGCTCGGGCGGAATGGCCATGCCCAGCAGGGCGTCGCAGCGCTCGGGGCGGAGCGTGACGGTCGGCTGGCGCCATGGTTCGGCCCAAGCGTCCAGGACGCCCTCGGCCAGCTCGCCGCCCGCCAGTTCGAGGATCAGCTGGCAGGCCCGCAGGCCCGCCTCGTCCACGCGCACCGGGTCCACGCCCCGCTCGAAGCGATAGTTGCTCTCGCTCATCAGCTGGAGCCCACGGCTGGTGCGGCGGATGCTCAGCGGGTCGAACCGGGCGCTTTCGATCAGGACGGCCGTCGTGGACTCGCCGACCTCGCTGTTCAACCCGCCCATCACCCCGGCGATGGCGACGGGTTTTTCCGCGTCGGCGATGACTAGCATCTCCGGCGTCAGGCGGCACTTCGTCTGGTCGATGCTGACCAGAAGTTCCCCGTCGCGGGCCCGGCGGACGACGATCTTCCGCCCGGCGAGCTTGTCGTAGTCGAAGCTGTGCAGCGGCTGGGAGTACTCCATCATCACGTAGTTGGTCACGTCGACGACGTTGTTGATGCTCCGCAGGCCCACGGCTTCGAGGCGCTCGACCATCCAGCGGGGGCTGGGTCCGACCTTCACGTTGCGCAGTACCCGCGCGGTGTATCGCGGGCACAGGTCGGGCGATTGCACCTCCAGCGCCGCCAACTCGGAGACCTTGCCCTTCGTCGGAAGCTTGCCCAGGACCGGCGGGCGGAAGGCCGTTCCGAGCATGGCCGCGACCTCCCGCGCCACGCCCAGGTGCCCCAGGCAGTCGGGGCGGTTGGAGGTCACTTCCAGGTCCAGCACCATGTCGGTGTCGGTCTCGAGAACCTCCTCGAGGTTGATGCCGATGTGCATCAGCCGCTCGCCCAATTCGGCGGCGGAGAGGGGAATCTCCACGTAGTCCGTCAGCCAGTTCAGTGAAACCTTCATGTCCGCTCCCTGCGCCGGCGGATTTCGCCCCCGCCGGCCGCTCGAAACGACCATCGTACCGGACCGCCCGCCGCTGTCAAAGGTTTTGGCGGGCGCCGCCGGACGCGGTACAATGCCCGGCGAAAAAGGAAGGAGCCGCCCGGTCCATGAAAGCCGTCGAACCCACCGTCACGCTGGTCCGCATGTCGCCCGACGCCGACGAATTGATCGCCTCGGCCGCCAAGCTCTGCTACGCGAGCGACACGTCGGAGATTCTCCGACAAGACCCCCAGCGGGCCGGGGATTTCGTCCGCATGCTCAAGAAGATCGGGCACCTGAGCCCCATCGAGCACGCGGTCTTCACGTTCTACATCGAGGGCGTCTCCCGCGCGATGACGCACCAACTCGTGCGGCACCGGATCGCCAGCTTCTCGCAGCGGTCGCAGCGGTACGTGGGGCACGCGGATTTCGATTACGTCGTTCCGCCGCGCCTGCAGGGGCGGCGCGTCCGCGTGGGGGACAAGGAAATCGACGCCGTCGAATACTTCCGCCAGACGATGGAGCTGATCGCCGATCGCTACCGCACGCTGAACGAGGCCCTCGGCGACGAGGGCGAGTCCAGCCACGAGGACGCCAGATACGTGCTGCCCAACGCGTGCGAGACGAAGATTTTCGTGACGATGAACGCCCGCGAACTGCTGCACTTTTTCGAGGAACGCCTGTGCCAGCGGGCGCAGTGGGAGATTCGCACCGTGGCGGAAAAGATGCTCTCGCTGATCCGGGGCAGTTGCCCGGCGATTTTCGAGACGGCCGGGCCCAAGTGCGTCCGCTTGGGCGGCTGTCCCGAGGGCAAGATGACCTGCGGGCGGTTTGCCGAGGTCCGCGCCCGCTACGCCCCGGGCGGGTAATCGTGCAATATCTCCTTGTCGCGGTTCGTTTTACGCTATAATGAAAGAGGAAGAGGGTTATCTCGCTCGCCGCCGGGATTTGCGAAAGATCGTTTTCGCGCGGAGACGTTTGGGATGAATAAGGCTGCGAGAGGTTTCCGGTTCGCGCTCGCCGTGGTGGTTGCGGTGTCGGCCGGGTCGGCCACGGCCTGGGCTTCGCCGGTCGTCGCGCCCGCCCAGGCGCCCGAACCCATGACGGTCATCCTGCTGGCGCTGGGCGCGTGCCTGCTGCTTCTGCGCCGCCGTCGCCACCTCCGCAACCACCAGAAGTAACCCCCCGCCGCAGAATCTGTTGCAGGACCGCGCCGCGCGCCGGTACACTCTCGGGCTTGTTTGACCGGCACTCTGACCGTACAGGACGCCCCATGGAACAATTCAGCGACGAGGCATTGAAACGGACCCACACCTGCGGGCAGCTGCGCGTGGAGGACGTCGGAAAGACCGTCCACCTCTGCGGCTGGGTGCGCAGCTACCGCGACCACGGCGGGGTGGTGTTCATCGACCTGCGCGACCGCGACGGCGTGACGCAGGTGGTCTTCGACGTCCCGGACGACAAGAACGACGCCGAGGCCGCCGCCCGGTACAAGCTCGCTCGCGCGCTGCGCAACGAGTGGGTCATCGCGGCCGAGGGAACCGTCCGCCCCCGCGGCGACGAGCGGGAGAACCCCAAGCTGCCGACGGGCAAGATCGAGGTCGTGGCGCACAAGCTCTGGCTGCTGAACCGGTCGGACACCGCGCCGTTCAGCCCGGACGAGTATTCGGACATCTCGGAGGAGATGCGCCTCAAGTACCGCTACATCGACATCCGCCGCCCGGAGATGGCGCGGGCGCTGCGCCTGCGCCACCGCATCTGCCAGACCATGCGCCGCCAGCTCGACGAACGCGGGTTCGTCGAGGTCGAGACGCCCTTCCTGACCAAGAGCACCCCCGAGGGCGCGCGGGACTTCCTCGTGCCCAGCCGGCTCCAGCAGGCGGCGTTCTACGCCCTGCCGCAGTCGCCCCAGCTGTTCAAGCAGATCCTCATGGTCGGCGGGATGGACCGCTACTACCAGATCGTCCGCTGCTTCCGCGACGAAGACCTCCGCGCCGACCGCCAGCCGGAGTTCACCCAGATCGACCTGGAGATGAGCTTCTGCACCGAGCACGACGTGATGGAAGTGACCGACGCGGTCCTGCGCGAGAGCTGCCGGCTGGTGGGGATCGACTACCCGCAGCACGTGCCGCAGATTTCCTACGCCGACGCGGTGGACCGCTACGGGATCGACCGTCCGGACATGCGGTTCGAGATGCTGCTGCACAACGTTTCGGACCTGGCGGGTAAAACGGATTTCAAGGTGTTCACGGCGGCCTTGGCGGCCGGCGGAATGGTCAAGGCCCTCTGCCCGCCCGGCGGGGCGAAGTTCACCCGCAAGGAGATCGACGCCTACACCGCCTACGCCGCGGAGTTCGGCGCCAAGGGGCTCGCCTGGTGCAAGATCGAGAACGGGCAGTTCGCCGGCGGGGTGGCCAAGTTCCTCCCGACCGACGTGCAGGACGAGCTGCGCCGCCGCCTGGGGGCAAACGACGGCGATTTGATCTTCTTCATGGCCGACTCGGCGGCCGTCGTCCACAAGGTGCTGGCCGCTCTGCGCTGTCGGCTCGGCGCGGACCTGAAGCTCTACGACGACAACGCCTACGCCTGGTGCTGGGTGGTGGACTTCCCGCTGGTGGAGTGGAACGCCGACGAGAAGCGCTGGGACAGCATGCACCACCCGTTCACCAGCCCCAAGTGGGAGCACCTGGAGATTCTGGAGAGCGATCCGGGCTCGGTGCGGGCGCGGGCGTACGACATCGTCTGCAACGGC
>JAKPKY010000006.1 GCA_029553505.1 Planctomycetota bacterium | reverse complement strand
CGACCTCGCCTCGGCCCCGGCCTTCATCAGCGTGGCGCCGGCCGTGCCCTTCACGATCGAGCCGTCCTACGGCTATTCCGGCGGCGCCGGCGCCTACCTCCTGCGCGGCCGCTTCAAGCCCGGCGCCTCTTACGCGATCACGTTCCGCAGGGGCCTGAAAAGCGAGTCGGGCCTCGCGCTCAAGGAAAACGTCACACGGACCGTCTACTTCGAGAACGCGCCCGCCGCCGCGGAATTCAGGGCCGCGGGGCAGTACGCTTCGTCCCGGGGCGGCAGGCGCCTTCCCCTGCGCCTGATCAATGCCAGGAATTGCCGCGCCATAATCCGCCGGATCTACCCGGACAATCTTCCCATCATGGTCAACCTCCAGAACAGCACGCACTACTACGGGGCGCCCGGAGACGGGCTGAGCAGGCCGGTTGCGGAAATTCCGGTGGCCGGGGAGCCGCCTGTCAACCGGGTCGTCGAGCAGACCCTCGAGCTCGGGCCGGCTCTTGACGGATTGCAGGGCGCATTTTCCGTTGAGCTGGTGAGCGATAATTGTACCGGCGCTCGCACGCTGCTTGTCGTCAGCGACAGCGGCATCCTGGTCAAGCGGTCGAAAAACGATTTGCTTGCGTGGGTCAATTCGATCAAAACCGCGGCGCCAATTCCAAACGCGACAGTCCAGGTCTGGTCGGCTGAAAACCAGCTGCTCGCCTCCGGTCCGACCGACTCGAAAGGGCTTGTCCTGCTTCCGCTTGATTCCGCGAAGGATTTTGGAACGCCGTCCGTGATCGTCGTTCGGAACGGCGAAGATATTTCCTTTCTCGACCTGCAGGAAAGCCGGATCGTCATCAAGGGCGACGGCGCAGGGGCGCGCGAGTATCTCTCTCAGGCTTACGAGGCATACCTGTTCACAGATCGCGGAATCTACCGCCCGGGCGAGACCGCGCACGTGAAGGCGGTTGTCCGCGGCCGCGACGCCGCATGCCCGAAGCCCTTTCCCGTGCAGCTGACCGTGTTCAGGCCGGACGGCCGA
>JAKPKY010000262.1 GCA_029553505.1 Planctomycetota bacterium | reverse complement strand
CCGCCGGTGCACGAGCCGATGTAGGCCCGGTCGAGCTTCACCTCGTCCAGGTCGCGCGCCAGCGCCCGCCGATCCGGCGAATGCGGGCAGGCGACGGTCGGCTCGAGCTTCGCGGCGTCGAATTCCCAGATGCGCGCGTATTCCGCGTCGTCGTCGGACTCGAGCGCCTCGAATGACGGCGCGCCGGGGTTCGCCCGCTGGCGGACGTACTCCAGCGTCACCGCGTCCGGCGCGATGATGCCGTTTTTCCCGCCCGCCTCGATCGCCATGTTGCAGATCGTGCACCGCTCGTCCACGTTCAGCCCCATGATCGCGTCGCCGGCGAACTCCATCGCGCTATAGGTCGCGCCGTCCACGCCGATCTCGCCGATGACGTGCAGGATGACGTCCTTCGCCATCACCTGCGGGGGCAACGCGCCGTGGAAGACGAACTTCAGCGTCGGCGGGACCTTCAGCCAGAGCTTGCCCGTGCCCATCACGAACCCCGCGTCGGTGTTTCCGATGCCCGTGGCGAACTCGCCGAACGCGCCGTGGGTGCAGGTGTGGCTGTCGGTGCCGAGGAGCACCTCGCCGGGGCGCGTGTGCCCGTTCTGGGGCAGCGCCACGTGGCAGACGCCCCGGTAACTCGTCTTGTCGTAGTCGCGATAAGGCTCCGGCACGCCGGCCCGCCCGGCGATGATGAAGTCCGGGTCGTAGAAATACTTCAGCCCCTGCCGGCGGGCGAACTCGCGCAGGATCTCGATGTTCCGGTGCGACTTCTCATCGGCCGTGAAGATGTAATGATCCGGCAGGAGGACAACCTTCGCCGGGTCGAACACCTTCGCGTCCTTTCCGAACTCGCTCTCGAACACGCCGATGGTCCCGGGCCCGCAGATGTCGTGCGTCATCAGCACGTCCACGTTCACCCAGACGTTTTCGCCAGGGCGGACCGACTTTCGTTCCGCGTGCTTCGCGAGAATCTTTTCCGTGATGGTCATCTTCATGGTTTCACTTCCGATCGCGCAGGAATCCGGACCCGGCCCATACTTGCCGGGTCGAACTGCTGATCTTACGGGCCCGGGGCGAATCGTTCAATATCGCACCTGCCGTCATTCCGCCGCAGCCGGAACCGTCACCCGCAGTCCGTCCCAGGCCAATTCCACACCCGGCGGCAGCTCCGCCGACGTTTTAGCGTGCGAAATCTCGTGGGCGATGTGCGTCAGCAGCGCCCGTCGCGGACGCAGGGCGCCGATCACCGCCAGCGCGCCGGCGAGGTTGAAGTGCGTCGGGTGCGGCGTGTGGCGCAGACCGTCCAGCACCAGCAGGTCCAGCCCGTCCAGCATCGCCATGCCCGCGGGCGGAATCTCCGAGCAGTCGGTGCAGTAGGCGAACTCGCCGATGCGGAAGCCCAGCACCTTCTGCCGGCCGTGAAGCAGCGGCACCGGCGTGACGGTCACGCCGCACAACGTGCGGGGCCCGTCGATCGTGCCGAATTCCAGGGCGGGCCAGCCGTCGCCGCGGTAGGGGCGGTCGGCGTGGGCGAAGCACTGCCGCGCGATGGCGATGTCCTCGGCCAGGCCCAGGCAGGGCAGGGCCGCCCGCGCCACGTCGTTGAACCGCCGCAGGTCGTCCAGGCCCATGAGGTGATCGGCGTGCGCGTGCGTCAGGAGCACGGCGTCCACGCGGTCCAGCCCGCCCGCGACGGCCGCCAGGCGAAACTCCGGCGCCGCGTCGATCAGGATCACCCGCCTGTTGGACAAGCGCACCGCCACGCTGCTGCGGAACCGCCGGTCGCGGGGGTCGTCCGACGTGCACACCGGGCAGCGGCAGGCGATCATCGGCACCCCGTGCGACGTGCCCGTGCCGAGAAAGAGGACTTCCATCGACACGCTCATGACGTGCGGCCTCGCGGTGAATCGCCTTCGGCACCGAGAATCGCAGCCACGAGCCCGCCGGCGGTGTGTTCGTCGGCGACGGCATGGGGTTCCAGGCCCCGCGCGCGGATCGCCTCGGCCGTCACCGGGCCGATGGCGGCGAGACGAACATTTGACAGGTCCAGCCCGGCGGTCAGCGCCAGAAAATTCTCCACGGTCGAAGCGGAGGTGAACGTGATCCAGTCCACCGCGCCGGCGACGAGTGTTTCCATGACGTGCTGCGGCAGGGCGGTGGGGCGGACGGTGCGATAGGCCGTGACTTCCTCGACCTGCGCGCCGGCGTCGCGGAGGCTCCGCGGCAGCGTGTCGCTGGCGATGTCGGCCCGCGCCAGCAGGAAGCGTCCGCCGGCGGCTTCCTCCGCGGCGACGAGCGCCTCGGCCAGCGCCTCGGTCGTGTGCGGGCGGGCGACCATGTCCGCGCGGACGCCGCGGGCGCGGAGCGCCTCTGCCGTCGCCGGGCCGACGGCCGCCACCCGCACGCTCGACAGCGCGCGGGCATCTTGCCCGAGGGCGTCGAGGCGGTCGAACACGGCCGCCACGCCGTTGGCGCTGGTCAGCACCAGCCAGTCGAACTCGCCCAGGCGCAACAGGGCGGCGTCCAGCGCGTCCGGTGAAACCGGCGGGGCAATCTCGATCACGGGGCAGGCCAGCACTTCCGCGCCACTCTCGGCGAGCGCCGCAGCCAGCGCGGGCATCTGTTCGCGGGGGCGAGTGACAAGGATCGTCCGCCCCCACAGGGGCAGTTTTTCCACCCAGGCCAGGCGCTCGCGCATCGCCACGGTCGGCCCGACGATGACCACCGCCGGCGGGGCGAGCTTCGCAGCCGTCACTCCCGCCGCGATGGTCGCCAGCGTGCCCGACACCGTTCGCTGGCGCGGCGACGATGCGTTGCAGACGACCGCGGCGGGGGTCTCGGGCGCCCGGCCGGCCTCGATGAGCCGGCGGGCGATCGTCTCCAGGTTGCCCACGCCCATGTAGAACACCACGGTGTCGATCCCCGCCAGGGCGCGCCAGTTCAGGGACGATTCGGCCTTGGCGGGGTCTTCGTGTCCGGTGACGAACGCGGCCGACGACGCGGCGCGACGGTCCGTCAGGGGAATGCCCGCGCAGGCCGAGGCGGCGACGGCTGCCGTCACCCCCGGAACGATCCGGAAGGGCACTCCCGCGGCGGCCAGGGCGTCGGCCTCCTCGGCCCCTCGCCCGAACACCAGCGGGTCGCCCCCCTTGAGGCGGACCACCACCGAACATTGCCAACAGGTTTCAACAAGCAGACGGTTGATCTCGTCCTGGCTGGGCCCGTCGCGGCCGGGAGTCTTGCCCATGCAAATCCGCCGGGCGTTCGCCGGGCACAAATCGAGCAGGGCCTCGTTGGCGAGCCGGTCGTAAAGCACGGCATCGGCGCGGCTTAGCCACTGACTGCCCGCGACGGTAATCAACTCCGCCCCGCCGGGGCCCGCGCCAACCAGCACGGCCAGCCCAGGATGTTTTCGACGGCTCATGGCCGTATTGTACGAATGGGCCGGAATTTGCCACGAAAAAAACTTTCGCTTATTTAAGCCCCTTCCCGCTCGCGTCGATGTGCCCAATGGACCTGTAATGCTTTAGGAGCATTCTCCATGAGCAACACGGACACATATGGACAAGAACGTCGGCGGCATCCGCGGACCCAGCTTCGCCTGACGCTTCAGGGCATCCGCCTGGACCCGGACGGGGGCGAAGTACTCGACACGCTGCACATGCAGGACATCTCCAAGAGTGGAATGGGCGCCGTGTCGGACCGTCCCTATTATCCCGGCCAGCGCGTGGTGCTGAGCCTTCCGGGCACGCCGGGGGTGGGCCGGCGGAATCTGTACGCCCGCGTCGTTCGCTGCCGTCCGGGCAGCGAGGGATACAACATCGGGCTGGAATTCGACAATTTCGCCGCTGCGACGACCACCGGCGTGCCGCAGTGGTCGTTTGCCGCGGCGTAAGCGACGGAGATTTCTGGGGCAGGGGGGTTGCGGTTTTCGAGTTGCGGGGCGGCGTTGGCCGCCCCTTTTTATGCGCCGCGAAAGCAGGGGGCGAATCCAACTTGACATTTCCGCCGCGGACCGATACGCTCTGCCGAGTCAGTTGTGCGACGGCCCGCGGGCCGTTGACAGGCAGAGAAGCACCCACTGGGGATTAGTGTAACGGTAGCACAACTGACTCTGGATCAGTTAGTCTAGGTTCGAATCCTAGATCCCCAGTGTCGAATAAGCCCCGCTTATGGCGGGGCTTATCCTTGCGCCCTGCGAAAAGGGGTCAGCTGCGCGAAAAGGGGTCAGGAACCTTTTTTGGCGTTCCAATGTTTCTGTTGCGTTTCCCGCCGTCGCGGGTAGAGGGCGAAAAGGGGTCAGGAGGGCGAAAAGGGGTCAGGAACCTTTTTCGGCGTTTCCATGTTTCTGTTGCGTTTCCCGCCGTCGCGGGTAGCATGATTCCATGCCCCGGGGACCCAGAATCGTCGACGGCGGGATTGCCTATCACGTCCTGAACCGCGCCAACGCGCGGATGACCTTGTTCGAGTCCGACGCCGACTACGCGCTGTTGCTGGGCGTGCTGGCCGAGGCCCACCGGCGGGTTCCCATGCGGACGGTCGGCTACTGTCTCATGCCCAACCACTGGCACCTGGTGCTCTGGCCGCGCGGCGATGGCGACCTGCCGGAGTTCCTGCGATGGTTGACGGTGACGCACACGCAGCGATGGCACGCCGCCCACGGCACGGCCGGCTCGGGACACATCTACCAGGGGCGATATAAGAGTTTCCCGATCCAGCAGATCCGCCCGCCGGCGGCGCTGCGGGCACACGGGATGCTCGAGGGCGGAGACGCCGTGCTGTCCGTGCTTCGATACGTGGAGCGGAACCCGCTGCGCGCCGGACTGTCGACACGGGCCCAGGCCTGGCCGTGGGGCAGCGCTTATGGACGCACGCGCGACGCCGACAAGACCCGTCCGCCGCTGACCGACCCGCCCGGCGGACTGCCCGACGACTGGATCGACTGGGTCAACCGGGTGCAGACCAAGAACGAACTGGAGGCCCTGCGACGCTGCTGCCAACGCGGCACCCCCTTCGGCCGGGAAGACTGGGTCCGGCAAATGGCCAGACAATGGGGACTCGAATCCACGCTGCGACCCAGAGGGAGACCTAAAAATGACGAAAAAGGTTCCTGACCCCTTTTCTGCCCCATAATCAAAGCGCGGAAACTTGCTGATGTGGTTAAGGAGGCGAAAGAAATATATTGTGAATGTCCAAGTGGGCCTCAGTATCCAAAATTTCCGGATTAACTTTCTGAATCCGAATTAGGTGTTATGAGAAAGATATATGTTTTGAGTGTAAACATGCCGGAGAATATATACAAATGAATTGGCTAGAACGGAATATCATCATTATGGCGATAACATTCTTGTTTTTTTGGCAATTAATATGGATACTACGTAAAC
Source organism: Planctomycetota bacterium (assembly GCA_029553505.1). Classification (GTDB taxonomy): domain Bacteria; phylum Planctomycetota; class Phycisphaerae; order SM23-33; family SM23-33; genus UBA12270. The sequence continues at coordinate 635 of JAKPKY010000262.1, read as the reverse complement.
ATGCAATACTCAAGCTAACTCTGATAAGAAGCATAACGGCGATTTTCTTTTCAGGCACCTGTTTTGTGGGGAGTTTGATACTTATTATTTGTGCATTTGTAACTAAGAAATGGTCAAATTCAGCTACAATGATACTCGTATGCCTATTTCTTTACGAAAGCGCTCCCATCATCCTGTGTAAATATATGTTTCGATTTGGTACGCGTAAACGTCAAGGGGGGGAATTAGCTACAAAAAGACAATATACAATTTTAGTTGGAATCTTATATATTGGACTATTAATTTTAATGACGATATCAACAATCATCATTTTAACTCACGCAAAGTTCAACGTTCTGGAGAGCTGTACTAATATTTGGCGGTAAGGTACGTAATTTGTCTACACGTGCGGAAGGGGGGTAGCATACAGCCGTGCCGGTTCACGACAAGGCCGGGAACATGACGCTGGCGCCGCGGCCTGGCGACGAGGCGACGGCCGGCGAGGCCTTGGTGTGCGTGTATGACGCGTGGAACCGCCTGGTGAAGGTGTACAAGGACGCCGACGCCGATCACGACGGCGTGGCCGACGGGGGAGATTCGCTGATCGTCACGAACGCCTACGACGGCTTGAACCGCCGCGTCTGCAAAACGCTGGC
>JAKPKY010000176.1 GCA_029553505.1 Planctomycetota bacterium | reverse complement strand
AGCCGGTTCCCCAGTCCACGACCTTCTCTCCGCGCTTCACCCAGACATCGAGGATGTAGTTCCCGGCGTCGGGCAGCGGCAGCCGCAGCGACACGGTGTTGGTGCCGGCGGCCAGGTCGGCGTTCGCGGTGTCGTCGAGATGGATCCGATGCTGGTAATCGCGGACCTGGTAGGCGAGGGAGACGCGCGCCGCCGCCGCGGCGGTCAGTGTCACGCGGGCGTCCGGCTCCGTTCCCAGCGGCAGCGTCTCCCCCGACGGTGAAACGTCCAGAATTCGCGTGCCGGGCGTGCGGCGCGCCGCCCAGAGCAGCGCCTTGCCGAGCAGGGAGATGGTGTAGTCGTCGTAGATATACATGTCGCGCGTGTAGTTGCCGGCATAGACGAAATTCGGCCGGGTCACATATCCCGCGCGGGCAAAGGGGAGGAAGACGATGCGGCTGTCGCCGAGCGACCAGCCGGCGGGAACGTCCTGCTTCAAGCGGTCGACACCGAACGCCTGCGCGCGCCCTGAGAAGCCGGACGGAATATAGAAACCCTGTTCGTCAAGCGAAGGCGTCTTTTGTTCCGGCGCCTCGGCCAGCGTGCGGAAGAACGCCAAGGGCAGGGCGGGAATCACCTCCGCCAGGGGCGCCGCACGCGCTTTCTTCTGCAGCGCCTCGGGCAGCGGACTGGGCGACGAGTAGAAATAGACAAGTCCCATTCCCGCTACCACCTTTTCGTAGAGATGGTACTGGATTTCGGAGGGGAACCCGGCGAGGCCGATGCCGCCGGCGACCACGCAGACGTCGAAGTCCTCGCGCAGCAGCTGCAGCAGTTCCTCCCGTTTCCCGGGCTGGTTGAGGTTCGCGTAGCTCCAGGCCGTGCCGATTTCGAAGGTTTTGTAGTCGAGCGGCAGTCGGTGCGCCACCGACATCGCCTCCGCCGTGCCCAGGTTGTAGCACAGGAACAGCGCCTTCACCGGTTTGTCAACGGAGGGCTTGGCCCAGACGATGGCGTCCGGCTCGATCTCGCGCCAGTCGAGGGGCGGTCCCTTGTCGGCGCGCGCGGTCGCCGCCGCAAGCGCGGCCAGGCAGACCGCCCCCGTTGCCCACGAGGCCAGTCGTATCGCTGTCGGTCGCATCATGCCGTCGCCTCCTGTGTTCTTGCCCAAGGTTGGACCGAAGCATAGCAGGAGTTGACAGAATCCGGCTAGGCTGTTGTTGCAGCCGTTGCATGGAAGCAGGGTTCAGGATGCCAGGGTTCAGGACAAAAACGACTCCTGAAACCCTGCACCCGTGCATGATCCAATGCGGCAGGGGCGAGCTGTCTCCGGCCAGCCGCTGGGTTTTGCAGGCGCCCCGAGGTCAATGGCTGGCGCCGACGCCTGCCTTCGGCGTCCCCTCCGCTTCTGTGCCGGGGACGGATCCGGGCGCTTCCCGTTCCTGATCATCCGCCCCGCCCAGATAGGC
>JAKPKY010000150.1 GCA_029553505.1 Planctomycetota bacterium | reverse complement strand
AGGTCTGCGTGGCGTGCAGCTCGTGCACGCAGATCATGCGCGACGGGGGCACGAGCGGATGCGTCGTGCGCGACCCGGAAGTGTATGCGCCGATCTTCCGCGAAGCTCGCCATGCCGACCGCGACGTGCTGCGCGAGATGGCGTCGCGCTGCCGCGGATGCGCCGACGCGATGTGTACGGCCGCGTGCCCGGCCGGCGTGGACGTGCCGGGGTTCCTCGGCGCGCTGGCCGACGGACGCGAACGCGACGCCTACGAAATCCTGCGGAGCGGGAACATTTTGCCGGACGTCTGCGGGCTGGTCTGCCCCGTCGAGGTGCAGTGCCAGGGCGCGTGCATCCGCAACTACCTGGCCGACGGGGCGGTGCCCATCGCGGAGATCCAGCGGAACCTGTCGCGCCGGGCCGTGCGCGAGGGATGGGCGGCGCTGCCCGTCCCGCGCGAGTGCACCGGGCGGACGGTGGCGGTCGTCGGCGCGGGCCCGGCGGGCCTGGCGGCGGCTGCGGAACTGCTGTGCCGCGGGCACCGCGTGGTGGTCTACGAGCGGTCGAAGCGTGCCGGCGGAAAGCTGGGCAGCGTGATTCCGACGGCCCGGCTGAGCGCCGACCGCTGCGAGCGGGAGATCCGGGCGGTCTTCGCGCAGGTTCCGCCCGACCGCCTCCAGTGGCGCTACGGGCAGGCGCTGGGGGCGGACCGCACGCTCGACGACCTGCTGGGCGAGGGATACGCCGCGGTCGTGCTGGCCATGGGGCTGGGCAACAGCGCCGCGCTGACGGCCGCGGGGCGGCCCGAGGGCGTCATGGACGCCGACGCGTTCCTGCGGCAGATGAATGCGCACGCGGACCATCGCTGCCCGCCGCGCGTGGCGGTGGTGGGCGGGGGCAATACGGCCATCGACGCGGCCGTCTGCGCCGCGCGGCGCGGCGCGCGCGACGTGTACCTGGTATACCGGCGGAGCTATCAGCAGATGCCCGCCTGGCCCGCCGAGCGCGACGAGGCGCTGCACGCGGGCGTGCACCTGATGCTGCTGTGCCAGCCGGTCGGATACGAGACGGGCGCCGACGGGCGGCTGAGCGGCCTGCGCGTCGTCCGCACGCAACTCGGTGAGCCGGACCCGTCCGGGCGACGCAGCCCCGTGCCGGTGGCGGGCAGCGAGTTCGTGCTGTCGGCCGACATGGTCGTCGAGGCGCTGGGCGAGACGCTGGACCCGATTCTCGCCAACGTGCTGTCCGGCGTGGAGTTGACGCGCGACGGGCTGGTGCGCGTCGATGAGGCGACGCTGGCGACCGCTCGCGCGGGCGTCTGGGCCGCGGGCGACCTGGTCAACGGCGGGGCGACCGTTGTCCGCGCCGTCGCCGAAGGCAAGCGCGCCGCCGAACAGATTGACGCGTTCCTCACCGCGCGCGCGAAATAATTTTTTCCGCGCGGAATACCATCCACAGTGCCGCGTCAGATCGCTACTTGCGCCCGCGCCGGCGCTGTTGGTTCCGCACGCCGGCGGCACTCCGATGGAATCTTCTCCGCGCGGCCTCCTATCATGGCAGCAGAACCATCGCAATCATTGATCCGTTATCCCAGCCGCGATGGATCCGGGGGTCTGACGACGGGTAGATGGGTTGCACCGCGCCGCCGAATCCGCCGCGGCCGAAATGGGTTTTGTCCGCGAAAAAAATCCGCACTCGCAGGCATCTGGTTCTTAAAGTCGCGATATCCGCTTTCCGATCATACAGTTGTGGGCCGGTTGGCGGTTCGCTGCCGCGGCTCGAGACTGGGGTCCGTAAGGAAACGAAACATGGTCACGGTGGATGGCGAGTGGGTTGAGTTCCGGTTCTTCCGTCCGAAGGCGGGCAACGTGCATCTGGCCGGCGACTTTAACGGCTGGCGGGAGAACGAGTTACCGATGGCCTGTTGCGACGACGGCTACTGGCAGGCGCGGGTTCGCCTGCCCGCCGGCGAGTACAAGTTCCGCTATTGCGCCGACGGCGAGTGGTTCACCGACTACGCCGCGTTCGGGGTCGAGCCCGGCCGTTTCGGGCTGGACAGCGTCGTCCGCGTCGAGCAGCCGGTTTTGAAGGTTCTTCAGCCGATGGGCGCCGACACCGGCGTCGCTGCCGCCTGACGGCTTGCGTATATACGTTTTCCTCGCTCCACCGGCCGGGTTTTCACGCCCGGCCGGCTTTTTTTCGCGGTTTTTCACAAAAAACGCGCCTATTTTTCCCCCTCGGCCGGGGAGTTTTCTGGGGTGTTTTCGACCGTTTCCGGCGCCGGCGCAGGGGTTTTTTCGCCGTCGGCGGGGGGGGTGTTTTCGTCGGCCGGCGCGGTTTTTTCTCCCGTCGCGGCGGCGGGTTTTTCCGCGCTCGCGCCGCTGCGGAGTTCCTCGACGCGCGGCAGGTCGGCCAGGTCGTTGAGCCCGAAGACTTCCAGGAATCGCCGCGTCGTGCCGTAGAGCATGGGCCGGCCGAGCACCTCGGCGCGCCCGACGATCTTGACGAGTTGCTTCTCCATCAGCCCGCGCAGCACCTCTCCGCAGGCCACGCCGCGGATGCTCTCCACGTCGGCCCGCATGATCGGCTGGCGGTACGCGATGATCGCGAGCGTTTCCATGGCGGCCTGGCTGAGTTTCGAATCGCCGCGGGCCTTGTGCAGGCGAGAGACCACGTCGTGGTATTCCGGGCGCGTCATCAACTGGTACCCGCCGGCGATCGCCTCGACGTGGAACGCGCAGCCCATCCGCTCGTAGCGCTCGTTCAGCGCGGCGATGGCCTGCCGGACCGCGCGAAGCCCCGGCAGCTCGGCGATCTGCGCGATCTTCGCGGGCGTCAGCGGCGCGTCCGTCGCGAACAGCAGCGCCTCGACGGTGGCGGCGTTTTCCGCCTCCGCCGCCGGGCTCTCGGCCGGGCCGTCCGCCCGCGCCTCGTCCATGGAATCGTCCGCTGCCGTCGCCTCGTCCGCTTCCGGCTCGCGCTGCTCTTTTGCCGTTTCGTTCATGTCGATCCGTTCCGCTCCCTGCCGGCCTCGTGGTCCTCAACGCCGCCTCAAGGATACCCATGCGCCCGCGAATCGCAATAGCCACGTCGGGCGGTCAATCGGTTGTCGGAACCCGGAACAAGGAACAGGGAACCCGGAATCCCGGTGCGGCGGCTTTTGTCTTCCCGGGTTCCTTGTTCCTCAGTTCCCGGTTCCTTTCCAATTGCCGCTTCCGGCGACCGCTCCCTCACGGTCGCGGCTCTGTTTTTTCACTCACCACTCACCACTATGCACTCTCCACTATGCACTATGCACTCTCCACTCGCGTTCCGTTATACTTCCGCCATGACCGTGACGCTCAAACCCTTCCGCATCGGCGACATCGAGGTGCGTCTTCCGGTGGTGCTGGCGGCGCTGGCGGGGTATTCCGACCTGCCCTACCGCCTGCTGTGCCGGCGCATGGGCGCGCCGTTCGCCACCACGGAGATGATGCTCGACCGCTACGTCCTGCTGGCGGGCAAGTATCGCAAGATCATGGCCGCCACGACCGACGAGGACCATCCCGTCGCGGGGCAGATCATCGGCAACGAACCGGACGTGATGGCGGAGGCAGCGGCGGAGCTGTGCCGCATGGGGTTCGACGCGGTGGACCTGAACTTCGCCTGCCCGGTCAACAAGGCGCTCCGTCGGCGGCGAGGGGGCTTCCTGATGAGCCAGCCGCGGCTCGCCCTGAACATCACGCGGGCGGTCCTGTCGGCCGTCGACCGGCCCGTCGTGCTCAAGCTCCGTCGCAACTTCCGCCGCGCCGACGACGATTCCGACTTCTGGCGGATCGCCGAGGGCGCCCTCGACGCCGGCGCCGCCGCCCTGATCGTCCACGCCCGCAGCGTGGAGCAGAAATACGCGGGCCCGGCCGACTGGCAGTTCCTCGCCGACGTCAAGCGGCGTTTCGGCGACCGCACCATCCTGGGCTCGGGCGACGTGCACGACGCCCGTTCGGCCCTGGAGATGCTCGACCGCACCGCCGTGGACGCCGCGACGGCCGCCCGCGGCGCGCTGGGCAATCCCTGGCTGTTTCGCCAGGTGGTCGAGCTGGCCGCCGGGCAGGAGCCTCGCGCGCCGACCCTCGCAGAACAGCGCGAGGTGATGCGCGCCCATTTTGACGCGGCCGTGGAGTTCTACGGGCCGCTCAAGGGCCCCAAGGTGATGCGGGGATTCGGCATTCGCTACGCCCGCCTGCATCCGACGCCCAAGAAGGTTCGCGTGGCGTTCGTCGAGGTCAAGCGACCCGACGACTGGCAGCGGGTGCTGGAAGAGTTCTACGGCCCGCAGTAGGATAACCCCGGGCCTTGGGGGCCCGTCGTTGCGCATCCGTGTAGGGTGGGCAGCTTGTCTGCCCACCAAGAAAAGTCACAATTCCGTGGGCAGCAAGACTGCCCACCCTACAGAGAAAAGGGACGAACCATGCGTTTCCGCAGCTGTCTGGTGCTGGTTATCACGGCCTGTCTGCTCGGTTCGTCCGCGCGGGGGCAGACCACCCAGCCGGCGACTGACTACTTCGCCATCTATCTCCAGGGCAAGAAGGTCGGCTACGCCATGAACCGCCGCACGCCCGCGGAAGGAAAGGTCCGGACCACCGCCTTCGTCTTCATGACGCTCGGGCGGGGCGGCCTGAACATCTCGGTCACCACGACCACCCACACGGAGGAGACGGCCGACGGGAAGCCCCTCCGCCTGAGCCACTCGCAGAATCTCGCGGCGATGTCGGAATCCGTCCGGGGCAAGATCGTCAACGGCAAATTGGAGGCGACCATCACCACCGGCGGACAGACCCGGACGCAGACGCTGGACTGGCCGGCTGGCGCCCTGCTGCCCGAGGGCGCGGAACTGCTCGCCCGCAAGCACGGTCTGGCCGAGGGGACCCGCTACAGCTACAAGCACTTCGCCCCCGACAGCCTGTCGGCGTATGACGTCAGCGTGATCGTCGGGCCGAAGAAGGCCGTGGACCTGCTCGGTCGCGTCGTGACGCTCGTGGAGGTGCGGCAGACCCTCGCAGCCGCCACGGGGAAAATCGAGGCGATCACCTACGTGGACGAGGACTACAAGCCCCTCAAGACCGTCACGCAGGCCCTCGGAATGCAGATCGAGATGATCGCGTGCAGCCGGGAGTTCGCCCGGAGCCAGAACGAGGACGTTTCCGATTTCCTGGACAAGTTCTTTCTGGCCAGTCCCCAGCGGCTGACGGGCCTGTCGGCGGCAAAGTCTGCGACGTACGAGATTCACCCCGCCAACGGCGGCAAGGCGGAGAATCTCAATTTCCGTCCCACCGACAGCCAGTCGGTCCGCCGCGGCGGCGGCGGTACGGTATTCGTGACGGTTCGCCCCGTCTCGCCGCCGGCCGGCGCGACGCTGCCGTACCAGGGGCGCGACGAGCAGGCCCTGGCGGCGATGAAACCCACGCGCACCCTCCAGAGCGACAACGAGAAGATCATCGCGCTGGCGCGCAAGGCCGCCAGTGACGCGACTGACGCCGCCACCGCCGCCCGGCGAATGGAAAAGTTCGTGAAGGACTACATCCACGCCAAGGACCTTTCGGTGGGCTACGCGACGGCCGCCGAGGTCGCCGAGAACCGCCAGGGCGACTGCACCGAGCACGCGGTCCTGCTGGCGGCGATGTTGCGCTCGGCGGGCATCCCCGCGCAGGTGGTCACGGGCGTGACCTACGCGGAAAGTTTCGGCGGGCGGAACGCGATTTTCGCCCCGCACGCCTGGGTCCGCGCCCGCATCGGCGAGAAGTGGGTGGACTACGACGCCGCCCTGGGGTTCGACGCGGGACACATCGCCCTGTCCTGGGGAGACGGCGAGTCGGACGATTTCTTCGCCGTCGCCAACACGCTGGGCTACTTCAAGATCGTCAAGGCGACGCTGGAGAAGTGAACCGCGATGACCCCGCCCCGCCCCAATCCGCTGCCGGCGCTTCAGGAGGTCCTGGCGGCGTCGGCGCGCGTGGCGATGCTGACGGGTCCGGCTGCATGCGGAAAAACTGAAACCGCCCTGGCGTTCTACGAGCATTTCGCGGGCGAGGACGGCCCGCGCTGCCTGCTGCTCGCCCCGAACGCCCCGGCCGTCGCGGCCTTGCGGCGAAAGCTCCTGGAACGCAGCCCGCGCGGGGCGATGGTTTCCCCCCAGGTGACGACGTTCGCGGCGCTGGCCACCCGCGTGCTGGCGGCGCGGCAGCCCGTGCGCATACTCCCGGCGTTCCAGCGGCACCTGCTGCTGCGCCGCATTGTGAGCGAGCTGTCCGCTGCCGGGCAACTGGAAGCCCTCGCGCCCATCGCCGACACCGGGGGGCTGATCGATTCGCTGGACCGCTCCATCGCTGAACTCAAACGCGCCGCGGTGGACCCCGAAGCGCTGGCCGCCGCCGTCGGGCGGCAGCATGGCAAGAACGCCGATCTGCTCCGCGTGTATCGTCGCTACCAGCAATGCCTCCACGAAATGCCGGCGTACGACCTGGAAGGGCAGATGTGGCTGCTGCGGGACCGCTTGGGCGAACTGCCCGCCAACGCCCCGTTGCCCGCGATCGAGGGCATTCGCGCGGTGGCGGCCGACGGCTTCACCGACTTCACGCCCACCCAGTTGCGGGTGCTGGCGCTGCTGGCGGAACGTATGGAATGCACGCTCGTGACGCTCGTGCTGGGCGACGACGCGCGGCAGCGGATGTGGCACTGGACGCGCCGCACGCGGGACAACCTCCGCCGGGCGTTCGGGGACGGCCTGCGCGAGATCGCCCTTCCGCCAGCCGGGCCGCCGCCGCTCCAGCCGGCGTGGGAGAAGGTCTTCGACATCGACGCGTCGCCCACCCCGCCGCCCCAAGGCCTGGAGGTCGTCGCCGC
>JAKPKY010000121.1 GCA_029553505.1 Planctomycetota bacterium | reverse complement strand
CACCAGGCCCTGGTTCAGCACGTCCGCCGCCGGAACGCCCGACGACAACGCCTTTTCCGTCTCCGCCGACACCGTGTTGCGGTCGCCCTTGATCACTGCGTCCGCGATTGCCTGAAGATCCGCCATGAGCTCATGGATCCTTCGATTGGTCGAAATCTGCGGGAACAAGCCGCCAATCCGTGCGGCCGGCCGGGGGTCCGTCCCTCGGCGGCGCGGTCGCCTCGACCCGGGCGAGCGCACCGAAGGATAGGATAAGACACGTTTGCCCCCGTGGATATGGACCAATGGGGGGGTCTTATGGATTTTTCGCCGATTCCCGGTACTCCACCGGGCTCATTCCGACGGCCCGCCGGAAGGCCCGGCTGAAGTACAACTGGTCGTCGTAGCCCACCTGGTGGGCGATCTCCTTGACCGTCAAGCTCGAGCCCAGCAAGAGTTTGCGCGCCTCGCCGATCCGCCGGGACAGCATCGCGTGCAGCGGGCTGGCGCCCAGTTCCTCGGCGAACAGGGCCCGCAGGTGCGAGGCGGACAGCCCGACCCAGCGCCCCATGTCCGCGACGGTCAGCGGTTCGGCGAATTGCTCGTCGAGCCGGCGGAGCACCTCCAGCACCCGCCCGTCGGTGGCGATGGGATCGCGCCGGTTGCGGCTGAAGAGGCGAATCAGTTCCACCAGCAGCGCCCGCGTCAGGTCGTGGACCATGATGCCGCGTCCGACGGCTTCGTGCCCGGACCATTCCCGCGCGATCCGTGCGGCCTGTTCGTAGAGCGGTCGCCAGGGTTGTGGGTGGCTGACCGGTTCGAACGGGACGGTCTGGAAGAACTCGCCCCCGCTTTCCAGGTGCAGGTCGAAGTGGATGCCGACGTGCTCGGCCGAACCGAGCTGCCGCCCCGGCGTGCCGTTGGCGACCTTCGGGGGGAACAGCAGGATTGTGCCGGGCGCGACGGGCACCTCGCCCAGGCCCTCGACCAACCAGTGCCCCTTTCCGCGCCCGATGAGCACCAGGTCGTAGTCGGCGAACCGGCGGACCGGGTAGTTGTAGTGCTTGCGGTAGGCGAAGACGCCCGCCCGGCGGACCGTCAGCTCCGACCGCTCCAGCAACACGTTGACGGCGGTATCGACGTGCATGGGGGAGAAGTATACCCGCGCGACGGGCAATCGAAAAGCCCCGCCGTCAGATGGCCATGATCGACTGCGTCTCGTTCTGCATCCGCAGCAGCTTGGCGTACAGGCCGTCTTCCCTGCGGGCGAGCTGGTCGTGGGCGCCCTGCTCGACGATGACGCCCTTCTCGAGGATGACCAGGCGGTCGGCCTTTCGGAGGGTGCTCAGGCGGTGCGCGATGGCGATCGTGGTGCGGTCGGCGATCAGGCGGTCCAGCGCCTCCTGGATGAGTTTTTCCGTCTCGGTGTCCACGGAGCTGGTCGCCTCGTCGAGGATGAGGATGCTGGGATTGTTGAGGATGGCCCGCGCGATGGAGATCCGCTGGCGCTCGCCGC
>JAKPKY010000118.1 GCA_029553505.1 Planctomycetota bacterium | reverse complement strand
CGACGAGGTAGACCGCGAACAGCAGCGTGCCCTGGAGCCCGACGGGCACGCCGGCCAGACGGAACAGCACGCGGTCGCCGAAGAACGCCCCGATCAGCAGCACGTAGACCGGCAGGCGGGCGCCGCAGCTCATCAGCGGGAGGATCAGGATGGTCGTCAGGCGGTCGCGCCGCGTCTCGAGCGTGCGCGTGGCGAGGATGGCCGGCACGGTGCAGCCGAACCCGATCAGCATGGGGATGAAGCTCTTTCCGTGCAGGCCGATGCGGTGCATCTGGCGGTCCAGCAGGAACGCGGCGCGGGCCATGTAGCCGGAGTCCTCCAGCGTCGCGATGCCCAGAAACAGCAGCACGATCAGCGGAACGAAGCTCAGGACCGCGCCGACGCCCTCGATGATCCCGTCGGCCAGCAGGCTCGTCAGCAGGCCGTTCCCCTCGCCGTCGGCGGCGCGGACGGCGTCGGCCAGCAGGCTCTTTCCGCGGTCCAGCCAGTCGACCGCGGGCGTGCCCGCCCAGAACGTCAGCTGGAACATCAGGAACATCAGCAGCGCGAAGACGGGCAGTCCGATCCAGCGGTTCAGCAGGACGCGATCGATGCGCTCGCTGCGCTCGCGGCGCGACTGGACGGAGCGGCGGACGGCCTCGGCGCAGGCGCCGGAGATGAACCCGTAGCGCCGGTCGGCGAGGATGATCTCGGCCGAGTCGCCGCAGATGCCCTCGATGTGCTTTCGCATCCGCCCGGCGTGGTCGAGAAGTTCCTCGACGTCGTCGGGGCAGAGGCGGCGCAGGCGGCGGACGGTCTGCTCGTCGTTCTCCAGGAGCTTGACGGCGAACCAGCGGTGGTGCGTCCCTGCCGGCAGGCGCTTGCCCAGCAGCGCCGTCAGCGCCTCGACGTGCGGCTCGATCTCGCTGCCGTAGGACGGCGCCTTCTGGCGCGCGACGGCGGCGGGGCCTTCCTCCGCCGTCCGCACGGCGCGGGCCAGCAGGCGCTCCAGGCCGCGACCCTTGTGCCCCACGGTGTGCACGATCGGCACGCCCAGCAGCGCCGAGAGCTTGCGGTCGTCGATGTGATGGCCGCGCGCCACGGCCACGTCGAACATGTTGAACGCCAGCACCAGCGGGACGCCCAGCTCCAGCAGTTGCGTGGCCAGGTACAGGTTGCGGTCCAGGTTCGAGCTGTCCACGATGTCGACCACCACGTCGGGGCGCTGCTCGATGAGGAAGTTGCGGGCGACGATCTCCTCGACGCTGTAGGCGGTCAGGCTGTACGTTCCGGGCAGGTCGACGACGGCGAGTTCCCGCTCGCCGAGGCGCGCGACGCCCTCCTTCTTCTCGACGGTCACGCCGGGATAGTTCCCGACGTGCTGTCGCTCGCCGGTCAGGGCGTTGAAGACGGTGGTCTTGCCCGCGTTGGGATTGCCCGTCAGTGCGATGGTCAGCATTCGCTCGTCCATGACGCTCCCTCAGACCGCCGGGCGGACGAGCACGCGGTGAACCATGCCGTATCCGATCATCAGCCTCGCGCCGCGCAGCGAGATGATCAGCGGCCCGGGCCTGCTGTTGGTCAGCACGCGGAACTTCGCGCCGGGCACGAGGCCCATCTCGGCCAGCCGATGCTGGAACTGCCTGCCTCCGGTCAGCGAGACCAGTTCCACTTCCTGCCCCTCGTCGGCCTGCGCCAGGGGCATCAGCGGCCCGGACGGGGCGTCGGCGGGGGTGTCCTTCGATGACATCGTCTGCGTCTCCGTTCTGTCAATCCGTACTGCTCTGGCGAAAACAACCGTTCAAGGGGTGGGTGGCACGCTTTGCTCGCAAAGCGTGTTGCCGGATTCGCCCGGAACACGGCTTGCAAGCAAGCCGTGCCACCCGACCGCTTTCTTGTGGTTCATTCTGTTGAATGTTTTTCTCTTTCCGCCTCGGCGGGCGGGTCGTCGAACATTCGGTCCCAGGGTTCGCCCGCGCGGCGGAGGGCGCGGGCGTGCGACGTCAGCCGGGAAAGACGCTGCACGACCTTGGCGTCCACGGCATGCTCCATGCGGCAGGCGTTGGTCTCGGCCTCCGCCTCGTCCAGCGCGAGCACCTCGCGGAGGAACTCCCGCAGCAGGCCGTGACGGCGGGAGACTTCCTCGGCGGCCGCCCGCCCGCGATCGGTCAGCGTGACGAACTGGTAGGGCTCGTAGTTGACCAGCTCGCGCCGCCCGAGGGTTTTCAACGCGGCCGTCACCGCCGGCATTCCGACCTTCAGGGCCCGGGCGATGTCGCGGACGCGCGCGACGCGGTTGGCGCGAATCTCGGCGTGGATCGCCTCCAGGTAATCCTCCAACGTCGGGCTGAGCCTGGGTTTACGTTTCTTTTTGAGCATCTGTTCGTTCTGCGTTTCCCCGCCGTCGGCGGGGGGCAAAGGCCTCTTTGTTCACCCACATGAACATTTATCGCATACCTGAACTCCGGATGCAAGCGAAATCCGCCCGATCCGCAAACGGGCGGCTGGGGGATTGCATCCGCCGGGGCGGACGGGTAGCCTTTCCGGGCGTTTGAATCCGAATCCGAAACGAAAAGACTCACCGCAGAGTACGCAGAGACCGCAGAGAAAGAATTCTTTGTTTTCCAACTACTCTGCGTCCTCCGCGGTCTCTGCGGTGGAATTTGGATTGAAGGAGTTTTCGGCATGGCTGCGGACGGGAAGGTTCGAGTGGCGGTGGCGGGGCTTCGGTTCGGCGGATATTTCGCCGGCATGTTCGCCGCGCATCCCAACGTGGAGCGCGTCGGCCTGTGCGACACGGACACGCCCGTCCTGGACCGCGCCGTCGAGCGGATCGGCGGGCGCCGCCACGGCAGCCTCCAGGAGATCCTCGACGACGACTACGACGCGGTGGCCCTGTTCACGCCGATTCCCGATCACGCGGCCCATTCCATCGCCGTCCTCCGCGCGGGCAAGCACTGCGCGTGCGCCGTTCCGATGGCCGCCACGCTCGACGACCTCCGCGCCGTCCTCGCCGCCCAGCGCGAGACCGGGCGCAACTACATGATGATGGAAACCTCCGTCGCCAACGAGGAGTTCCTCTTCGTGCGCGACATGCACCAGCGCGGCGAGTTCGGGCGCATCCAGTTCCTGCGGGGCATGTTCCACCACGACCTGGAGAACCACCCGCGCTACTGGATGGGCCTGCCGCCGATGCACTACATCACGCACCCGATGTCGCCGATCCTCGCGCTGGCGGGCACGAGCGCGGAGCGGGTCTGCTGCTTCGGCTCCGGCGCGATGCGCCCCGAGCTGCACGAGACGTACGGAAATCCGTACCCGGTGGAGACGGCCGTCTTCCGCCTGCGAAACTCCGACATCGCTGCCCAGATCACCAGCATGATCTTCCACACGGCCATCGACTTCCGCGAGACGTTCGACCTGTACGGCGAGAAGCAGAGCTTCCAGTGGGCCACGCACCGCGTCGGGGACAAGCACTCGCTGATCCGCAAGCTGCCGACCCGCCCCGGCGGGCAGCGCGGCACGTCGATGCTGGTGCAGCGGATCGACTCGCTGCCGTCGCTGGCCGACCACCTGCCCGAGTCCATGCGCGCGAGGCACGTCGCGCCAGGCGTGCTGCTGGTCGACGAGTTCGTGCGGAGCATCCTGGAGAGCCGCCAGCCGTGGATCGACGCGCCGACGGCCGCCAACTGGTCCGCCCCAGGACTCTGCGCCCACCTGTCGGCCATGCGCGGCGGCGAACCCGTGGACATTCCCCTCTTCGAGTGACGCGCGGGAATAGTTTTAATTTCGGATTGCGGATTGCGGATTTCGGAATGCGGATTGGGCGCCACCCTCAAGCGCGGGGTGCCACCCTCAAGCGCCGTCTGCTTGAGGGTGCTCTTACTTTTGGCCGCAAAACTCCCCCTCGGGTGCCACCCTCAAGCGCTGTTTGCTTGAGGGTGCTCTTTCTCTTGGCCGCAAAACTCCCCCTCGGGTGCCACCCTCAAGCGCTGTTTGCTTGAGGGTGCTCTTTCTGTTGTTTCAAACCCACTGAACAAGGGACTCCTTGTCGAGAGGAATCGGGCCGTCGCCGAGTCCTTCCCAGTCGCGGCAGCTTGACCACGTCCAATCGGCCGCCTTTGCGACCAGTCCTCGCTTGACCGGATTGTTGTGGATGTAGTTGAGGAACTTCGCGGCCTCCTTCTTGGTCCGAACGTTCCGGTCGTATCCGCCGCCTTCCTGCCAGAAACGGTGGACCGTCGGCCCGCGCCCGCCGACGAGCCTGGCCAGCCCGGCGGGATGGTTCGCCCGCAGGTAGGCAACCGCCCTGCGCGAGACGGACTGCTTGATGGACCGGAGAATCGCGGAGATGTCGTATTCTTCCGCAGCCGGCCAAAGAAGCAGGTGCACGTGTTCCGGCATGACGACGTAGGCCCAGAGGTGGAACCCGTGTTTTTCCCTGGCGAGTCGGACGGCCTGCGCGAGGTATTGCCGCGTGCGGTCGCGCGTGAGGAACGGCTGGCGACGGTAACAGGAGAAGGTCAACTCGTGGGCTTCCCAGGGAGTGTTCCACCGCCGACACGTCTTGCGAATCCCGCAGTCCCCGTTCATGCACGGGAAACTATCGACGGCGCGGAGGGAAGTCAAGAAAACCAAGTCAGGAAAGAGCACCCTCAAGCAAACAGCGCTTGAGGGTGGCACCCCGCGCGCTTGAGGGTGGCACCCCGCGCATCCGACCATTGCTGTGCGGGAAAGAACACCCTCAAGCAGACAGCGCTTGAGGGTGGCACCCGCTTGAGGGTGGCACCCCATCTCCCCGTCTTGCGCAAGATGGATAAAAATTTTTGCGCACGAATATAGACGTTTCCCGAATCCCTGATAGAGTTCGTCCACTGAGAATTCTCATGTCCGCGCGAGCGAAGAACGGATTCCATTGAGTGCTTCCGAGGGGCTCGCGCGAAAGGCGTTTCGTTGCGGCGCTGTTCGGAGCTTCCGCGCGCCGGAAGTGCATTTCCTGAAGTTGCGAAACCCTTTCGTTACCCGTTTCCTTCTGAAAAAAGGACGCCCACCATGGTCAAGCACATCCCACTGGGTCTGACGTTGGCTTTGCTCCTCTGTCCGTGCGCGGCTTGGGCCGAGGAAGTCGTCATCGAGGCCTCGGCCGACGCCCTGCTGGCGGAATCCGGCCCGGACACCAACTTCGGCAGCGCCACCGAGCTGACGGTGCAGAACCGCAGCAACGATTACGAGCCGGTCTTCCAGTTCGACCTGAGCGAGATCGCCGCGGGCAGCGTCATCACCGGCGCGGTGCTCAAGGTGGAGGCCAAGGACGGCGGATACTCCGGCGGGGTCTTCGACGTCTACCTGTGCAAGACGGACGGCTGGGCCGAAGGCTCGGTCACGTGGAACTCCATGGCGCCGACGCCGCATTACGTCGGTTCGGTGCTGGCGAGCGTGAACCACCCGTCGGCCGGCGTGATCGAGATCAGCTCGTCGGCCCTGACGGCGGCGATCCAGGACGAACTCGACGGCGACGAGACGATCAGCCTGATCTTCGTCGGGCCCAACACCAGCCACGACGTCGCGACGATCTACTCGCGGGAGAAGGCGGGCTTCCAGCACCCGACGCCCCACCTGGAGGTCGTGACGATCACGACGATCGTCGCGTCGGCCGACGCGCTGCTGGCCGAGTCGGCCCCGGACACGAACTTCGGCGGCACGACGGAGCTGGCGGTCCAGAACCGCAGCAACGATTACGAGCCGGTCTTCCAGTTCGACCTGAGCGGCGTGCCCGCGGGGCACACCATCACCGACGTGACGCTCGAGGTGGAGGCCAAGGACGGCGGATACTCCGGCGGGGTCTTCGACGTCTACCTGCTCAAGACGGACAACTGGGCCGAAAACACGGTCACGTGGAACTCCATGGCGCCGACGCCGCATTACGTCGGGTCGATTTTGGCGAGCGTGAACCATCCTTCGGCCGGCGTGATCGAGATCAATTCCGCGGCGCTGACGGCTGCGGTGCAGGCGGAACTCGCCAGCGACGAGACGATCAGCCTGATCTTCATCGGGCCCAACACCAGCCACGACACCGCGACGATCTACTCGCGGGAGAAGCCGGGCTTCCTGCACCCGACGCTGGAGATCACGTCCGAGCCGACGACGTGCTTCACGGACAACGCGGCGCTGAACACGGCGCTGGCGTCGGCCCAGCCGGGCGACACGTTCTACATCGCCAACGGGACGTACAACAACTGGGTCGTCAACTGCACCAGCAGCGGGGCGTCGGGCCTGCCCATCACCCTCGCCGCGGAAACCCCCGGGGGGGTGACCTTCACCGGGAGCAGCACCATGTTCACGGTGACGGGCAACTACAACACGATCAGCGGATTCCGGTTCGACTCGGTGGTCCGCCCGTCGGGCGATCCTCCGGCGTCCACCAACAGCATGATCCTTCTGGTCGGGCAGCACAACCGGGTGACGCAGTGCAGCTTCAAGAGCTGCGGGTTCCAGCCGGACCGGGACTACGCCCGCATCGTCGGCGTGTACTACAACACGGCCACCGACATCGGCGCGGCCTACAGCCACGTCGATCACAACTACTGGTACGACAGCCGGGGCGTGAGCCTGGGCATCATCATCGGCGCCTACGACTCGGACCCGGATCGCTGGCCGGTCTACAGCACGTTCGAGTACAACTGGTTCTACAAGCTGCCGCGCGACGGAAGCAACGGGCGCGAGGCGATCCAGCTCTGCTCGGGCGGAAACGAGTTCGACATCCAGATGTATACGACGGTGCAGTACAACTACTTCTACAAGGCCGACGCGGACCCGGAAATCTGCTCGGTGAAGTGCTCCGACAACACGATCCGGTACAACACGTTCCTCCACAACAACCTCGGCAGCTCGGGCTTCTGCCTGCGCGGCGGCGACCGGAACCTCGTGGAGGGCAACTTCTTCATCGACCAGCAGTACGGGATGCGCGTCTACGGCGCGGACAACCTCATCGTCAACAACTACATCCACGCCACGTATTGCGGCATCGAGACGGTGGGCACGGGCGCGGCCGCGTACGCCACGACCGAGGATTGCCTGTTCGCCTACAACACGCTGACCAAGACCGCGTCGTACGGCGTGATCCTGGACAGCGTCGGGCGGGGCAGCACCGGCGCCAGCCCGGGCAACACGTGGTACAACAACATCCTCCAGGTCAACGCGAGCAACCACGACGTGGTGCAGGACTCGCTCAACGGACAGGCCGGAACGTGGGACAAGAACATCCTGTGGGGCAGCTCCAGCGGATGGACGCCCAACGGTTCGACCCGCGCCGATCCGCAGCTGACGGAGTACGAGGGCGAGATCTACCGCCCCGGCAGCAACAGCCCGGCGCTGGACTTGGGCGTCGACCTGGACGGCTCGCCGTGGTACCTGTCCGACGACATCGACGGCTACGACCGCGACGGCTCGCCGGACGTCGGCTGCGACGAGGTGTACGACAACTCGACGTATCCGCCGCTTCGGGCGCCGCTGCATGCCGAGGACGTCGGGCCGGATTACCTCAACGGCGTTCCGTGGGGCGACCCGGATCCGGACGAGGGCATCTAGGCGCGAAGCCCCCCCCCGACCCGCGCGCCGGCAGGGAGGCCGGCGCCACGGCGAAGACGCATCGGGCGTCCGGCGGAAAGCCGGGCGCTCGATGTGTTTTTACGACGTCGGAAACTGCGCAAACGAGAGAAACGTTCTCTTGAAACGGCGCGGCGGGCGGCGCGGGTCCGGGCGCTTCCGGCGCGCGCCTCGAGGGCGCCGATCCGCCCTTTAGACCGTCGGAAGGGGGTGGATTATCCGTCCATTTTCGCGGGTATCGGGACGTATTTCGACCTTTTCGCGTGAAAATCGAACCTATTTTCGGGCATTTTCACGCCGATTTTTTGTAGGGGAATTGCCGTACGGCGGCCGGCTCACGCCACGTCGGATTCGGCGGCGTTGATCTCGGCGTCGGAGACGGCCTCGCCCGCCAGGTGGCGCCGGAAGAACGCGATCGTGCGGTGGGCGTACTCGCGCGGGCGGACGACGGCCGACTGGTTGTGCTTGGCGCCCGGGACGACCCAGAGGTACTTCGGGTTGGGCGCGTCGGCGTA
This sequence comes from Planctomycetota bacterium, assembly GCA_029553505.1. Taxonomy (GTDB): domain Bacteria; phylum Planctomycetota; class Phycisphaerae; order SM23-33; family SM23-33; genus UBA12270. The sequence goes on along the minus strand of JAKPKY010000118.1, from coordinate 17,705 downwards.
GAGCAGTCGCGTCTGGTCCTCGCGGATGTAGCTGTCCTTCTCTCCGTGGATGAAGAAGATCGGTCGCGGCTGCATGTCGCGCAGCGCCTTGCGGACGGAGGGGAAGCGGCATCCGAGTTTCGGCTGGGCGAAGCGCATGAGCAGCCAGAGCAGCAGCCGCCAGAACGATTCGGTGTGATTCTCGTAGACGAGCTTGACGCGCGCGAAGATGTGGGCCCAGCGTTTCATCAGGGCGATGATGGCGGTGTCGGTGCTGAACGCCCCGTCGCAGAGGACGGCCTGCACGTTCAGGTCGCTGCTGGCGGCGAGCAGGGCCGCGCCGGCGCCGCGCGAGATTCCGAACAGTCCGATCTTCACGGGGCGGTTCTCCGCCGTCAGGTAGGTCTCGACATACGCGCAGGCGCCGAGCGTGTCTTCCAGCTCGCGGTCGCTGGGCCACTGGAGCGGGCGGTAGCGTCCGCCCCCGCGGCTGGATTCCCCGTGCGCGCGGTAGTCGAACGTGAACACGTCGAACCCGGCCTCGAGGAGCGGTCGCGTGTAGCGGGCGCAGCTGTACATGTCCGAGCCGTACTCGTGGCAGAAGATGATGGTCCCCCGGCAGGCGGCGCGGTTGCGGGTCAGCAGGTGCATTCCGCGCAGGCTCGTGCCGTCGAAGCTGCGGAAGCGGACCACCTCGCCGTGGATCGGCTGGAAGTCCACCGGGCCCATCGACAGCGGCGGGGGGGTGTCCACGAAGATGTTCAGGCAGATCCGGACGTACTTGCTCAGCAGCAGCACGAGGAACACCAGCAGCGACAGCATCGTCAGCGCGATGGCCAGGAAGGCCCAGTTCTGGCTGATCCAGCTTCGGGCCAGTCCGTCCAGGACGAATTGTCCAGCCTGTGCGATCATTCCGCTCTCGGCGCAAAAGGTCCGCGTGGGGGGCGGACGGTTCGGTCAGAAGGATACCGGCAAGGCCCGGGGCGAATCAAGGGCAAGGGTCCGGCGGAAAAGCGTTTGGATTTCGTGCTTTGCGTGAGGGGATTTTGCCTTTATGATCTGGGTCGGTCCCGATTGAGAATTCCGACAGGGTGGATTCGCCGCAACGCGTGAAAGGTTCAAGTTTTGCACGTCATGGACCGATTTGTGCCCTAAGCTTGTGACCCCTAGTGCGCCGAGAGGTTGGGCAATGGATGGACATCGGCGAGGAGCGATGGTTTTGCTGGCGGCAGCGGCGGCGCTGGCGGCCTGCGGTTGCGAAGGGCAGGTCAGCCCGGAAGCAAAACAGTTGTGGCAGAGCGGGTTGCAGGCGTATAATCGCGACGACGATCGGACGGCGATCGTCTGCATGGACAAATTCCTGCAGGACAACGCTCGCTCGCGGTGGGCCGGCAGGGCATTTCACCTTCGTGGCCTGGCGAAGTACCGTTTGAAAGACTACGAGGGGGCCAAGAGCGACTTGTCCGCCGCGGCCGACCGCGACGACGAGCCGCGCGTGGCCGCGCAGGCGTACAAGGCCCTGGGCGACTTGGCCTACGAGCGGGACGAGTTGGCGCTGGCCGAGCAGAATTACGTTCGCGCCCTGGAGCGGATGGACCGCGGCCAGACGGGCGCCGACGAGGCGATGTACCGCCTGGGCTGCCTGTACCAGCGCCAAGGACGCTGGTCCGACGCGGACCGGCAGTTTGACAGGCTGATTTACGTGTATGACGGGTCGGCGCTGGCTCGCCAGGCGGCCCGGCGGACGCACTGCGCGGCCTGGACGATCCAGGCCGGCGCGTTTGACAACCTGGGCAACGCCCAACGGGCGGCCGGAACGTTGAAAACCCGCCACCTGCCCGCGGAGGTCCAGCCGGACCTGCGCGACGGGCAGGGGGTTTTCCGGGTGCTCGTGGGGCGGCACCAGACCTACGAAGGGGCGACGGCGGAGTTGCCCGTCGTCCGAAAGCACGTGGGCGACGCCTATGTCGTCCCGACGGAGTAGCGACATGAACGCGGCATATCGACGCACGTTGGCCTTGCTGCCGGCGGTCGCAGCGGGACTGTTGGCCGTCGCGGGATGCGAGAAGCCCAAGGAGGAAACGGCCGAGTACCCGCCCGAGTTCCTCCAGAGCCGCTGGGCTCCGCAGGAAGTGCCCGTGGCGCACATCGTCCGGCGGGACTACCGCCTGCGCGAGGGGGACTTCCTCGAAATCATCTACCACGTGCGCCACCAGCGCAACGAGAAGTACAAGATCAAGATCCAGGACGTCATCGATCTGCGCTTCCCGTTCAACCCCACCCTCAACCAGACCGAGCAGGTGCAGTCCGACGGGTACCTGTACCTGGACCTGGTGGGGCGCATCTACGTCTTCGACCGCACCATCGACGAGGTCCGCGAGGAACTCGTCGCCAAGTACGGCAAGTTCATCAAGACCCCCGAGCTGACGGTGAGCTTCAAGCAGTCGAACGTGAAGATCGCCGAGTTGAAGGAAGCCATCAAGACCGCCCCGCGCGGGCAAAGCCGCCTCGTGCCCGTCTCGCCCGACGGGAACATCTCCCTTCCGTTCATCGTCAGTATCCGGGCGGCGGGGCTGACCATCGGCGAGCTGCACAAGGCCCTCAACGGGGCGTACCTGGACCTGGGCCTGGAAGAGCTCGAGGTGACGGTCAACCTCCAGACCGTCGCGCCGATGACGGTCTACATCCTGGGCGAGGTGCGCATCCCCGGCACGCTGCTGAACCGCACCGGCGCCATCACCGCCACGCAGGAGATCACCCTGCTCCAGGCGATCGCCCAGGCGGGCAGCTATGTGCCCCAGCGGGCGGACCTCAGCAAGGTCATGCTCATCCGCCGGCGCCACCTGCCGCGTCCGGAGGCCGTCGTCATCAACGTCCACCAGCTCCTGGAGAACCGCTCCAAGAACCAGGGCGAGCCGGTGGTCGCCGATTCGAGCATGCACCGGTTCGACGTCTGGCTGGAAGACGGAGACCTCATCTACGTGCCGACCACCGAGATCGCCAAGCGCGCGGACTACATCGAGTACGTCTGGACGCGGGGCATCCGCGCCGTCGGCGGGTTCACCAGCAGCGCCAACTACACCGCGTCGGACGCGGTGGATTGGCTGGGCCCCAACCCGTAATCGCCCCCGGGCGATTTTGCGCCTCCGAGGTGAAACATGTCGGAAATGTATGGCAGCAGAACACTGCGTGAGCTGGTGCGGGTGCTGGCCGGCCGCTTTCTCGGGATGACGCTCATCCTGCTGGTCCTCGTGGCGGCCGCCGTGGTCGGGACCCTCTGGATGTCCAAGACCTACCGCACCGAGGCGACCCTCATCGCACGACCCGCCCGGGACGCCAACGTCCTGACCGTCGGGCAGGCGACCTCCGTCCGCGACGAGATCCAGCTCTTCGTGGCCACCCAGCGCGAGATCGTCCTGAGCGACTACGTCCTGGCGACGGCCCTGATGCGCCTCGACGGGGCGGACCTGTCGAAACTGAACTTCAACCAGCTCGGCGCCTTGGCGGCGCAAACCCGGCAGCGCGAGGAGGCGGTCCAGAAGTTCGTCGCCGAAAACGCCGAGCGCCTCCAGAAGGCGCGCAAGCGGGTGGCCGTCCTGACCCCCGGCGGGCCCGGCGCCACCTTCTCCCAGACCTTCACCATCCGCGTGGACTGGCCCGAGGAGCCGAAGGAAGCGGCCAAGGCCGGCAAGGACTCCGCGAAATTCGCCGTCCAGCGGGCCCACGCGTTCGCCTCCGCGCTGGTCGAATCCTACGTCGAGCGCCGCACCCAGCTCGATACCGAGCAGGCCGCCAGCGCCTCGGAGTTCCTGTCCACCCAGGCGCTGACGCTGGCTGCAAAGGAACGAGACGCCGCCAGCGCCGATTACGACGCCTTCGTCAAGGACAAGGCCAAGGAAGACCTCCCCGTCATCAAGGTGCTCAGCCAGGGAGACACCGGAACCCAGGAAATCGGCGACGTCTACCTCGCCCGCACCATCCAGAACGAGATCAACACCATCGACACGCGCACGGCCGAGGTCCAGGCCCTCAAGGCCTCCATCGACGAGCAACTGAAGAAACCCCCCGCCGAACTCGCCGTGCCCGACGCGGTGGCGGCCGCAAACCCCACCATCACCACCCTCGAGGCGAAGATCATCGACCTCCAGCTGATGGTCAACAACCTCGCGCCGCGCTACACCGACGACTACCAGGAACTCCGCAGCAGCCGGGCCGAACTCGACGCCGCCCGCAAGGACCTCGTCCGCGAGATGTCCCGCCAGAGCGCGGCGCTCGACACCGAGCTGGCTACCCTCAAGGCCCGGCGGGGCGTGCTGGAGAAGGAACTGACCGCCACCAAGGCCCGACTGACCGCGCTGGCGGCGAAGGTCGCCGAGTACGAGGCGAAGATCAAGGTCCTCGAGGCGGCCCAGTCCAATTACGACGAACTGAAGAAGCGGACGATGGAGGCGAGCACGGCCGAAAAACTCGCCGCCAACCCCGTGCTGGTCACGCCGCTGGACCGACCCTACCTGCCGGACCCGCAGCGCCCGCACCGCCCGATCTTCTGGCTGAACGTGCTGGTGGCGCTGGCGGCGGGACTCATCCTGGCCGTGGTCTACGCGTTCACCGCGGACCACTTCGATCACACCCTCAAGAGCGTGGACGACGCCGAGAGGCATCTCGGCGTGCCCGTGCTGGCCTCCGTGCCGAAACTCGGACGGGGCATCATCCGCAAGCGGTGAGGTGAATCATGGCGGACATGGAAATCCAACAGGCGTCGCGGGCGTCGCTGAAACCCCAGGCTGCGGAAGTCTTCCGCGGACTGTGGGCGTCGCTGTTCTACTCGCAGGCCAACGGCCTCAAGAGCGTGCTGGTCTGCTCGGCCGACCGCCAGGAGGGGGCCTCGACGACCGCCTGCTCGTTGGCGCTGGCCGGCAGCGAGCCCGCCGGGGCGCAGCGCGTCGCGCTGGTCGACCTGAACCTGCGCACGCCCGCGCTGGACCAGATGCTCGGGTGCAAGAACGCCCCCGGGGTGGGCGAGATCGTCCTGGAAGGCCTGCCGGCGGACCAGGCGGCCCAGCCCGTCGGGCCCGGGCTGGACTTCTACGCGGTCGGAAAGGTTGGCGCGAACCTGCTGGAAATCCTGCGGAGCGACGCGCTGGGGCAGTTCCTGCGGGCCCTGGAGGCGAAATACGACCACGTGGTGGTCGATGCGGCCGCCGCCAACCAGTACCCCGACGCGCAGATTCTCGCCCCGCGCGTCGGAAACGCGCTGCTGGTCGCCTACGCCTCCCAGACCCCGCGCGAGGCGGTCGCGCTGGCAAAGAAACGCATCGAGTCGGGCGGGGCGAAGGTCGTGGGCGTCGTGCTCAACCAGCGCACCTACCCGATCCCCAAGTTCCTCTACCGGCGCGTCTGACGGCCGGGCAAGCGGTGGCGTGAGACCATGCTGGCGATCGGGCAGCAAAAACTCGACGTTCTGAGCCTTTGCGCGCTGGCGGTGTTCGTCGTCGCCGCCACCGTCCTGTCCCTCGTCGTGCCCGCCCTGATGCCCTGGAGCTTCCTGGCCCTCGCCGGCGCGGGCGTCCTGCTGTACTGGTCCCTCCGCTGGGAAATCACCCTCTGGACGTGGGTGTGGATCCTCTCCTACGGGCTGCTGGACCGTCCCCTGTGGTACGGCGTGATGGAGGGGTTCTTCAACCTCACGATCCCGCGGCTGATCTTCGCCGCCGCCGTCGTGGGATTCGCCCTGTTCTTCCTGGTCCGCGGGAAACGCCTCCACTTCGACCGGCCCATCCTCTGGGCCATCCTCGCGCTGGTGGCGTACGTGGCCGTCAACGCCTCCGTCGCCGGCTGGAAGACCCAGATCGCCCTCCAGATGCCGTATTACCGCTTCCTGGTGGCGATGCTCTTCCCGTTCCTGATGTTCTTCCTGGTGTACAACTCGGTCGACCGCGAGAAGCAGATCGCCTGGGCGCTGATCCCGTTGAGCCTTTACGGCTGGTACGCGCTGTACATCGCGTATCTCCAGTACGCCGCGATCGTGGGCTTCCCGTCGGCGCGGCAGTTCATCTGGCCGGACTACATCAACCAGCCGACGTGGGGGAGCGACAATTTCGGCATCCACTTCGACCGCGCCCGCGGCGCCTACACGATGGTCTACCCGCAGGCGATCCTGCTGACGCTGCTGTTCTACGCCGACCTGCTGCTGATCCGGAAGGTTCGCGGCGGGTACCGCGCGGCCTTGATGGTGCAGGCGGTGCTGATTCCGCCGGCGATCTTCTTCACCGGGCTGCGGGCGGCCTACCTGGCGTTCCTGCTGTGCGGCGTGGTCTGGTGCCTGTGGGGCGCGCGCGGGCGCCTGGGCAAGAGCAAGCTCGCCCTGTCGGCGCTGGCGCTGGGGTTGGCGGTCATCTTTTTCTGGAGCGCCGTCAGCTCGCGCGAGCGGAAGGTCGGCGGCGTGGGGCAGGTGCCCGAGGCGCTGGCCCGCGTCACCCTCGCCCGCCAGGCGCTGGAGGTCGCCGCGCAGAATCCCCTCTTCGGCGTGGGATTCGGGCACTTCGCCGACGTGCAGGCCAACCTCCAGTACGGCGAGGGCGGAACCACCGAGCAGGCGTTCGCCACCTCGCTGTCGCAGCACAACCTCCTGCTGGTCATGCTGGCCGACACCGGCGTCGTCGGCCTGGCGCTGACGCTGGCGGTGTTCTACCTGGTTTTCCGCGAGTCCCGCCAGTTGTACCGGCGGATTTCCCCGGACGCCCCCGGACTGCTCTGCCGCCCGCTGGTGGTGCTGTGGTGGGTGATGATGGTCAACTACCTCACCAACGCCATGTTCGCCGACCCGTTCTGGGACATCCCCAGCACCGCGCTGTTCTGGTCGCTGGGGGCGATGATCGTGGCGTACAACCGCCTCCTGAAGCGGCAGGGCGCCGAAACGCCGTCGCTCGCGGCGTCCGGCGCGTAGGAGGCCTCTCGTGCCCGTGATGGATCGACTGCTCAAGGTCGGCTCGATGGCCGACTCGGTCGGCCTGTACGTGCCGGCGATGGTCTTCCAGAAGGCGCTGCACTTCGCCCGCGTCCTGGTATTCTGGCACCTGCTCGGCGGAATCGAGTACGGGCTGTGGGGCGTCTCGTCGATGGTCTTCACGCTCGCGTCCTCCGTCGTCACCCTCGGCGCCTACCAGGGGCTGGTGCGCTACGTCAGCTACTACGAGGCCCGGGGCGACCTGCCCCGACTGTTCCGCGCCGCGGGAATCGGCTCGCTGCTGATCGGACTGGCGACGACGGCGCTGGCCGTCGCCGGCAGCGCGCCGCTGACCCGCTGGATCGTCGTGCCCAGCGAGAGCGGCGCGGACGTGCCCTTCGCCTACCACCAGATGGTGTTCGTCGCGGCCATGGTCAACGCCCTGGCCATGGCGCTGTACCACACCATGCTCAGCTTCCTGATCGGGCTGCGGACGTATCGCCTGGTCTCGCTGATCGAGGTGGCCTACGCGATCCTCTTCGCCGCGGGCGGCGCCGCGGCGCTGGTGTACCAGCCGACGGGCCTGGCGGCGCTCTGGGCGCACGCTGCCGCCCTGGGCGCGATGCTGCTCGCGGGCGTGCCGATGCTCCGGGCGTGCATCGCGCGGTCCGGCCCGCAGTCCGCCGGCGACGACGCCGTCGCCTCCCTCGCGCTGGAACACGTCGCCGAGAGCGACCAGGCCGTCGCCTCGCCGGCCGGGCCCGACCGCGCCGCCCCGCTCGCCGACGCGGCAGCGCCCCTCCTGCGAGTCGTCCGCTTCGGGCTCGTCACCCTCGTCGGAACCTTCCTCTGGCACGCGGCCACCTACCTGAGCTACTGGATGGTCCACCGCCGCTACGGCGAATCCGCCGGCGGGGCCTTCCAGGGCTTCCTGCGCCTCGCCCAGCCCATCGTCTACATCGCCAACGCCGCCTGGGCGGTCATCTTCTCCCACGTCGCGCGCCGCTGGGAGGCCAGCCAGCGCCGCGAGGCCATGTTCTCGCTGGAGACGAGCTTCAAGGCCGTCGTGTTCGGCACGATGACGCTCTCGGTGCTGCTCTACGCGACCCTGCCGGCGTGGGTGTGGATCGTGCCGGACTGGGCGCGGAAGTACGGCCCGGTCGCCGGCGGGCTGCTGATGCTCTTCCAGACCGTCACGAACCTCTCGCTGATGACGATTCTCGCCAAGCTGCGCGAGCGCCCGGGGATGATCGCCTGGGCGGCGCTGGCGGGCCTGGGCGCCAACGCGCTGCTGGCGTGGTGGTGGATGCCCCGCTACGGCGTGACGGGCGCCGCCTGGGCCGCCGGCGTCGGAATGCTGCTTGGCGCGGGCGCGGTCAACTTCGTCTACCTCCTGGGCACGCGAGCGGGCGTCTCGGCCGGGGCGTACGCGGCGATGGCCTGCCCGCTCGTCCTGCTGCTGCCGCCGCTCTGGTCGGCCGGCGCGTGGGCGGTCGTGCTGGCGCTGGCCGCCTTCACCCCGCTGCTGTTCGCCCCCCGGCAGAAGCAGGCGGTGCGATACGCACTCCGCAAATACCTGCGGGCGATCGGGAGGTTGGGACGGTGAGCCTGAGCGTGTCGGTCATCTTCTCGACGCACGACCGCCCCGAGTCGCTGGCCCGGGCGGTCGCCGCGGCCCTGGCGCAGACGCGCAGGCCCGACGAACTGATCGTCGTCTGCGACGGCGCGGGCGGCGTGCCGGACTCCGTCGCGGCGCAGGCGGCCCGCGCGGGCGTGGCGTTTCAGTCGGCCCGCCAGCCCGTCGCCTGCCTGCCCGCCTCGCGCAACCGCGGCGTGGCGATGGCGCACGGCGATGTCGTCCTGCTGGCCGACGACGACGTGCTGCTGCCCGAGGACTACCTCCAGCGTCTGCTGGCGATGTACGAAGCCGACCCGGCCGGACAGGTCGCCGTCATCGGCGGCGTGCTGGTGGGTCCCGCGCGCGGATGGGCGGGGCGCCTCTACGCCGCGCTGGCCGACGGGCTCGCGCGGAACCGCTGGGCCCGGCGCTGCTGCGCGGCGCGGTACGTCCGCCTTCCGGCGGCGCTGCGAGGCCGGTTGAAGCCCGCCGAGCGCCTCCAGGGCGGCGCGATCAGCGCCCGCCGGGCGGTCGTCGCGGCCGAACCGTTCGACGAATCGCTGCCCGGATACGCACTCGGCGAGGACCTGGAGTTCTGCTGGCGCGTGGGCCGCCGCCACGCCGCGTTCGTGGCGTCCGAGCTTCGCGCGCGGCACGAAGTGTCCGCGGGCGGCAGGCCCGACCCCGCCGGGCGCGGGCGGATGTACGTCCGCAACATGCTGCACATCGCCGACCGACTGGCCGACGGCGCCGCCGGGACGCGCGTCGTGCTGGGCCTGCACCTGGGCGGCGCGATCGTCCAGGGCCTCGCGTGGGCGGCCGCGCGCCCCGGGCGCGGGCACCTGGCGCTGGCGGGCGGAATGGTCCGCGAGCTGGGCGCGCGGCTCGTCGCGGCCGTCAGGAGAACACTGTGCGGCTGATGATGGTCACCAGCGATCTGCGGATCGGCGGCGCGGAGGTTCTCGCCGCCCGCCTGGCCCGCGCGCTGGTCGCGCGCGGCGCGGAGATCGTCGTCGCGCCGGTTCGCCGGGGCGGGGTGCTGGCGGAGCAGTTCGCCGCGGGCGGGGCGTGCGTCGCGCCGCCGCTGTCGCGCTGGCGGTTCGACCCGCTCGCGCCGCGCCGCGCCGCCGGGCTGATCCGCGACCGCCGCATCGAGGCGGTTCTCGTCGTCAACACGTTGCGCAACGGCCTGCCGTTCGCCTTGGGCGGCGCCGCGTGGAGCGGCCTGGACCCCGCGACGCTCTGCTGGTGCCACAGCCACTACCGCTCCGACACGCGCGTCGCCCGCCGCCTGGAGCGATACCGCCGCTGGGGCTGGCTGGACGCGGTGGTCTGCATCAGCCGCAACCAGCGCCGCGAGCTGACCGACGCGGGCCTGCGGCGGCGCGGCGTGGCGCTGATCCGCAACGGCGTGGAGCTGGCGCGGTTTTCGACGGCCATGCCCGCCGCCCTCGACGTCCCGCCGGGGCGCAAGCTCGTGGTGCAGGTGGCCAACGTCGCGCCGCCCAAGGACCACGCGACTTTGCTGGCCGCCGCCGGCGCGCTGGCGGCGCGGCGCGACGATTTCCACCTCGCGCTGGTGGGGCGCGGGACGGATTCGCCGGCGCTGGCCCGCGCCGCCGACCGCGCCGGGCTCGCCGGGCGCGTGAGCCTGCTGGGCGAGCGCGACAACGTGCTGGGCATCCTTGCTGCCGCCGACGTGTTCGCGTTGGCCAGCCGGGCCGAGGCGTTCCCCCTGTCGGTGCTCGAGGCGATGGCGGCCCGGCGCGCCGTCGTCGTGACGGACCTGCCGGCCTACGACGAGTTCTTCGAACACGGGCGGGAAGGGCTCAAGACGCCCCCCGGCGACCCGCAGGCGCTGGCCGGCGCGATCGAACGACTGTTGGACGACGAATCGCTGCGCGCCGCGCTGGGCCAGGCCGCCCAGCGCCGCGCCGCGCGGTACGCCGAGTCGCGGATGACCGACGGGTTCGAGCGCCTGCTGGCGGCGGCGCTTCGCCGCAAGCGACGGAGATGACCGTGCGCATCCTCCAGATCAACAAGTTCATCGACCTTTCGCTGCCCGCCGCGGGCGGCCCGGCGACGTTCCTGTCGCTCGCCGGGCGCCTGTTGACCGAGCGCGGGCACGAGGTGTCGTACTTCGGCTGCCGCATGGGCGAAACCCCGTCGGAGCTTCCGCCCTACGTGGACTACACGCGCCCGGCCGGCCCATGGGCGGCGCTGCGGGGCGCGGCGCGCATCGTGCACGACGCCCGCGCCGCCGGCGCGCTGGACGCCTGGCTGGCGCGGCGCCCCGCCGACGTCGCCCACGTCCACAATATCTACCACCACCTCACGCCGTCGATCTTCGCCCCGCTGCGCCGGCGCGGCGTGCCCGTCGTGATGAGCGTGCGGGATTTCCGCATGATCTGCCCCGCGCGAGACCTGGTGCGCGCGGGGCGCGCCTGCCCGGGCCTGCCGCCGCGCGAGTATTGGCGGTGCGTGCTTTCCGGCTGCGCCGGGTCGCGGGCCAGGACTGCCGTCGGCGCCGCCGAAACCCTCGTCCAGCGGTTCTTCCGCCGATACGTGCAAAACGTCCACGTCTTCCTCTGCCCGTCGGAGTTCACCGCCGACCGGCTGCGCGCCGCCGGCTGGCCCGCCCACAAGCTGCGCGTCCTGCGAAATCCCATCGCTCCGCCTCAACTGCCGGCCGACGCCGCCCGCGCCGACGACACGCTGCTGTACGTCGGGCGAATCAGCCCGGAAAAGGGCGTGGACCTGCTGCTGGAGCTGGCGGACCTGCGGCGCGACGTGCGGGTGGTGATCGCGGGCGACGGGCCGCAGCGCGGCGCGCTGGAAGCGACGGCTGCGGCGCGCGGGCTGACGAACGTCCGCTTTGCCGGGCACGTTCCGCACGAGCGGATCGGGCAACTGCTCGCCGAGTGCGCCGCGCTGGTGCTGCCGAGCCGGTGCTACGAGAACAGCCCGCACGCGCTGCTCGAGGCGATGGCGGCCGGGCGCTGCGTGATCGCGCCGGACCACGGGCCGATCGGCGAGTGGGTGTCCGACGGGCGGACGGGCAGGCTGTTTGCCCCGTCCGACGCGCGGGACCTGGCGCGGGTGGCGGGCGAGGCGCTGTCCGACCCCGCCGGGCGCGCCCGGATGGGCGCCGCTGCCGCCGAATGCGTCCGGGCCCTCCACGAGCCGGCGAGAATCGTCGACGAACTCATTGACATCTACCGCGAGGCGATTGACTCATGCGAATCGCGATGATCGGAACCCGGGGCGTCCCCGCCCGCGCGGGCGGGGCGGAGCGCGTCGTCCATGAGCTGACGCGCGAGTTGACCGCGCGCGGGCACGACGTGCTGGTCTATTGCCGCAAACACTACGTCTCCACCCCGGGCGGGCCCGAACTGGGGCGCGCCGTCTTCACCCCAGGGCTGCGCGGAAAGCACGCCGACGCCATCACCCACACCGCCACGGCGCTGCTCGACGTCCTCCGCCGAGACGTGGACGTGGTGCACCTGCACTCGCCGGGCCCGGCGCTGCTGGGCTGGCTGCCCGCGCTGGCGGGCCTTCCGCTCGTGCTGACGATCCACGCGCCCGACTGGCGGCGCGACAAGTGGTCGCCGGCGGCTAGGGCGATCCTCCGCGCGGGCCTGCGGTGTGGACTTCGCCGCGCCGACGTGGTGACGGCGGTTTCCCAACCGCTGGCGGACGAGCTGTCCGAACGCTTCGGGCGCGAGGTGGTCCACGTGCCCAACGCGGTCCGCCCGGCCGGGCCGCCGCGCCCGCCCGAGGCCATCCGCCAGTGGGGCCTGAACGGCGACGATTACGTGCTGTACGTCGGGCGCGTCGAGCCGGAGAAACGCCTCGATCTGCTGCTTGGCGCCGCCCGTGACGGGCTGGAAGGGGGGCGAAGGCTCGTGGTGGCCGCCGACCTCGGCGAGGGGCCCTACGCCCGCCGATGCCGGCAGCTCGCCGGCGAAAACGTGCTGCTGGTCGGCCCGCAGTTCGGCCGAACTCTCGACGAACTCTACGACCACGCCTCGCTGCTCGTCCAACCGAGCGTCCTGGAGGGCATGTCGCTGGTCCTGCTGGAGGCGGCCGCCCATGGCCGCTGCATCCTGGCGGCGCGGATCGCCGAAAACGTCGCGACGATGGGGGAAACCATCCTGTACTTCCAACCCGACCACGCGGACGACCTGCGAGAGCAGATCCGCAAAACTCTGCAAAAGGGGGAGTTGCGGCAGTCGCTGGGCTCGGCCGCCCGCGAGCATGTCGCCGGGCGGTACGCCTGGCCTGTGGTGGCCGAACGGATGGAGTCGCTGTACGCGCGGGCGACAGGGCGACGTCCCCGCCGACGACTTTGAAAACCATTTCGAAATTCTCCGTTGCGCCTCCCTATAATCACAAAGAGAAGTGAATCCGCGCCTGGTTCCTGCCGATTGAAACTGATGGAGTTGGAGAAGGGCGGAGGGAACTGCCCTGTCGGTCCGCAAGCGCGAATGGGCTTCCGCGCGCGAACCCCAACGCCGAGGGACTACCAGGGCGAGCATCATGGGCACGATCTGTTCGACAACCGAGCCGCGCGTACTGCCGGTTGGCCTGGAAGGAATGCACCAGGACGAACGGGTTTCGGGAGGGGAACTCTACCTTTTCGTCAAGCGCGTGTTGGACGTGGTTCTGGCGCTTGTGCTGCTGGCGGCGCTGCTTCCGCTGATCGCGGCCATCGCGCTGCTGATCAAGCTGACCAGCCGCGGGCCGGTGCTGTTCAGCCACCTCCGCGCCGGGCGGGGGGGCAAGCCGTTCCGCATGTTCAAGTTCCGCAGCATGCGACACGGGGCGGAAAACGAGCGCCCCCTCGTCGAGCACCTCAACGAGTCGGACGGACCGACGTTCAAGATCGCCGACGACCCGCGCCTGACGCCCATCGGGAAATTCCTCCGGCGCAGCAGCATCGACGAGATTCCGCAACTGCTGAACGTCCTGCGCGGGGAGATGTCGCTGGTGGGCCCGCGCCCGCTCTGGCTGCCCGAGGCGGAAAAATCCGTCGGCGCGGCCTGCCTGAGAACCCGCGTCAAACCGGGGCTTACCTGCCTGTGGCAGATCTCCGGCCGCAGCGAGCTGGGCTACGACGAATGGGTCCGCCTGGACCTGTACTACATCCGCCACCGAGGCACGCTGCTGGACCTGCTGATCATGCTTCAGACGATCCCCGCCGTCCTGACCGGACGCGGCGCGTACTGACACGGCACGAACACGGCTTGCAAGCAAGCCGTGCCACCCCCGGAGGCGTGCCGAAAACTCGCCAATTCCCCCTCAAATCGCCACTTGGGTGTGATTCGTTAATTCACCCCGCCGATCATCCTGCCGATACAAGGCTGGAGAGGTCACCATGAGTTTCGATCCCCAAACCGGACCCGAGGTGGACGCTTACACGCGGGGCATCGAGTGCTACCGCAACGGGCAGTACGATCGCGCGCAGACGGAGCTTTCGCGCCTGCGGGACCGCGGCGGAATCCTGGGACGCCTCGGGCGCTTCTACTACGCGATGAGCCACCGCTTGCTGGGAACCGAAGACCTGCGTGCCGGGCACTACGACGCGGCCGAGGGGCACTTCCGCACCGCGCTGGAGGTGGTGGGCCACCAGGGCGACCTGGCGGGCTACCTCGCCGCGATCTACGCCCGCACCGGGCGCGCCGACCGCTGCGCCGACGCCATGGAGCGGATCGCCGACGCTCAGCCGGACGATCCTTCCCTCGTCCGCAAACTGGCCCAGGCGCAGTGGCGCGCGGGGCGACGCCAGCAGGCCTACCTGACGCTCAGCGCCGCGCTGCGGCGGAACCCCGCAGCCGGCGAACTGCTCATGCAGAAGGGGCTGTTCCTGGCGGCGGAAGACCGTTATGCCGAGTCCCGCGCCGCGCTGTCGGCAGCCGCCGAGGCCGACTGCGCCAACCCCGACGCGCATTACTACCTGGCGCTGGCGGCGGCCGCCGAGGGCGACGCGCAGTCGGCTGTCCGCTCCTTCCAGCGGGCGTTCGACCTGCGCCCGGGCGACTGCCGGATCGCCCACCAACTGGCGCTGGCGGCGAAGGCCTGCAAGCAGCAGGGCGCGCACGTGGTGCTGCGCCTGCCCGAGCCGCGCGTGCAGTCGGCCGGGTCGCAGGTGCGACAGCTCGCGCGGTACTGCGCCGCCGAGAGCGACTTCGTCGAGGCGTTCCTCTCCCTGCCCGACAGCCAGGCCGACGGCGAACTCTTCGGCATGCTCGTGGGCGTCCTCCAGATGGCGCTGACGGAGCACCCGGACTACGCGGACCTGCACTATCACTGCGCCCGCGGGCTGCTGCGCCTGGGACGGACGGAGGCGGCTGCCGAACACGCCCGCCGGGCCGTCGAGATCAACCCGAAATACGTCAAGGCGCTCGTGCTGCTGGCCAAACTGTGCGACCGCCAGCAGCGGTCCGACGAGGCGATCGCCCACCTCGAGCAGGCCATCGCCTGCGGCGGCGACTGGCCCGACGTCCACTGCCAGGCGGGCGAACTGCTGGGGCGGCTCAACCGTCGCGAGGCCGCCCGGGGGCACCTGGAACGCGCGCTGCAACTGAACCATCGATACACGCGGGCGGCGGAGCAGCTCCGGCTGCTGGCCGCCTGACACGGAGGCGATACGCGGTGAGTCATCTGCTGGAACTTCTGGGACGGGGACTGGACAGCGACCTGGGCGACCTGCTGGACCGCTACTACTGGTCGCCGCCGACCCGCCCGATGTCGCGCCTGATCGAGGACTGCCGACAGCACCCCGACTGGCCCGATTTGCACTTCCAGCTCGGCCTGGCGAGACTGCGGGCGATGCAGGTCGAGGAAGGCATCGAGGCGCTGGCCCAGGCCTGCCGGGTCAAGCCCGACTATCTCGCCGCCAGGCTGGCACTGGCCTGCGCTTTCGCCGAGGCCGGGCAGACCGCCCGCGCCCTGGACGAACTGAAGATCGCCAACCAGACGCACCCCGGAGAGGTGCCCGTCCTGTTCGCCATCGGATTCTGCCTCGAGAAGCTCCAGCGCCCGCAGGATGCGGCGGAATACTACCGCGACGCGGTCCGCGCCGATCCGTCCTTCCGCGCCGCGCGCGAGCGGCTGGCCGCCGTCGCCGTCCTGCTGGACCGCACGGGCGAAGCCGTCGAGCAGTACGAGGCGCTCCGCGAGCAGTTCCCCGAGGAGACGCGCCTGCGCTCGGCGCTGGCCCACCTCTATGTCCGCGGCGGACGCCACGACCGCGCGGTGGAGGAGTTCGAGGCCGCCATCAGCATGGAGCCCGAGAACTGGGCCCTGCTCGACGACGAGACGGAATCCCTCGTCGCCGAGGGACACCTCCGCGAGGCGATCGAGCGACTCCACCAGTTGCTCGAGCAGCAGGGGCCCTTCGCCGACCTGTACGCCCGCCTGGGCGACCTCTACTCGCAGACCGGCGATGACGAGGCCGCGCGAAAGTCCTACCAGACCGCGCTGGACCTCCAACCGAACTACCTCGAGGCGATGGTCAAGTTCGGCACGCACCACCTCGTCTGCGGGCGCTGGGACGAGGCGGCCGAAGCCTTCCACCGCGCGTCCGAGCTCAACGACGAACTGCTGGTCAACTACGTGGGTCTGGGCGTGGCGCAGGCGAAGGCGAACAACCCGGCGCGGGCGATGGAGAGCTTCGACCTGGCGTCGGCCGTCGAACCCAACACCACGCTGCTGCTGACGGAGATGGCGCGACTCCAGCTCAAGGCGACGGTGGCCGACGAGTTCGCGCGGAGCTTCGAGACGGACGGGGAAATGCCCGTCGCGGAGATCGACCTGGACAACGACGACCTGCTCGACAAGCAGATCGTCCGCCACGCCGCGCAGGTGCAGCAGCATCCGCGCCACGCGGACCTGCGTTATCGCTACGGCGTGCTGCTGCGGGCGGAGGGGAAGCTCGGCGAGGCGATGGAGCAGTTCGCTGCCGCCGTCGAGATCAACCCCTGCTACGTGCAGGCGATCATCAAACTCGGCGTGACGCAGCAGGAACTCGGCCTGGTGGACGAGGCTGTCGCCACGTTCCACCGGGCGCTGGAAGTTCGCCCGGAATACGTGGACCTGCATTACCGCCTGGGGTTGCTCTACACGGACCGGCGGCAGTTCGAGGAGGCGGTGCGGCACATGGAGTCGGCGGCCGCCGGCGCGCCCGACAACGAGCAGATTCGCGCGGATTTGGCGCTGTCGCTCCAGAACATGGGGCTGATGGACCGCGCCGCGGCCACCTGGCGGAGCCTCTGGCGCGTCCACCACGCCCAGGCGCACTGACGCTTGGCGCGAAGGAAAAACGAAAAGCCCACGGAATGCGTTCCGTGGGCTTTTTTATCATCGGAGAAACTTTCGCCGCGGGATCACCCGAGCATCTTCGCCAGGCGGTCGAGCCCCTGGTCGATCTGCTCGGTGCTCGTGGCGAAGCTCAGACGGACGCACTTGTCCTCGCCGAAGGCCCCGCCGGGCACCAGCGCCACCTGCACCGCCTCGAGGGCGGCCGCCGCGAAACTCAGCGAATCCGTCACCTTCACGCCCGCGATCGTCTTTCCGTAGTGGCTGCTGACGTCCGGGAAGCAGTAGAACGCGCCGGTCGGCTCGACGCAGCGCACGCCGGGAATCGCGTTGAGCCGCTTGGCCATGTGCGCCCCGCGCTTCTCGAACTCGACGCGCATCGCCTCCACCGCGCGCGGGGCCTCGGGGGAAGTGTAGGCCGCCAGCGCCCCGGCCTGCGCGAAGCTCACCGGGTCCGTCGTCTCGTGGCTCATGAGGTTCTTGACCGCCTTGATGACGTCCTTCGGGCCCGCGGCCCAGCCCAGGCGCCACCCCGTCATGCTGTACGTCTTGGCCAGGCCGTTGACCGTGATCGTTCGCTCCGGAAGGCGCTGGTCCAGCGCGGCGAACGAGACGAACTTCGTGCCGCCGAAGATCAGCTTCTCGTAAATCTCGTCGGAGATGACGATCAGGTCGGTCTGGAGCACCGCGTCGGCCAGCGCCTTGAGCTCGGCCGGGGTGTAGGTCACGCCCGTCGGGTTGGACGGCGAGTTGAGGATCAGCAGCTTGGCGCCCTTGGCGGCCGCGAGAAGTTGCCCGGGGGTGATCTTGAACCCGCTTTCCGGCGCGGCGGGCAGGAAGACC
>JAKPKY010000109.1 GCA_029553505.1 Planctomycetota bacterium | reverse complement strand
GGTCTTCTGCATGACGCAGGCGCGGTGGTTTTCGACGGTCTTGATGCTGATGCCCAGTTCGGCCGCGATTTCCTTGTTCAGGCGCCCGGCCACCACCAGGTCCATCACCTCACGCTCGCGGGGAGTGAGCGAGTCGATGCGCTCGCGGATGTCCCGCAGTTGCTCGGCGTCCCGCCACTCGCGGCGCTCGCTGGCCAGGGCGCGCCGCACGCGCTCCAGCAGTTCCGAGCCCTCGAAAGGCTTCTCGACGAAGTCGAAGGCCCCCGCCTGGATCGCCCGGACCGCCATCGGAACGTTCGCGAACGCCGTGACGATGATGACCGGAAGCTGGACCTTCCGCGCGGCCAGCTCCTGCTGAAGCTCCAGCCCGCCCATTCCCGGCATGCGCACGTCCAGCAGCAGGCAGCCTCGCATTTCCGGGCGCAGGAACTCCAGGAACTCCTCCGCCGACGCGAACGAGACGCAGCGATACCCCGCCGAGGACACCAGGAAATCCATCCCCTTGCGCATGCCCGCGTCGTCGTCGACGATGAAGACGGTATTCTCGTGGTTGTCACTCGGGGGCGTTCTCGTCATCGCAGGCTCCTTGCGCCAGGGGCAGGGTGAAATGGACGACCAGTCCGGCCGGCAGGTTGGGCTCGATCCACAGCCGGCCGTGATGGGCCTCGACGATCGTGCGGCTGATGGACAGCCCCATTCCGATGCCTTCCGGTTTGGTGGTATAGAGGGCGGTGCACAGACGGTCGATCTCGCCGGGCGGGCATCCGGGCCCGGTGTCCGCCACGGAGACTTCGCAGAGCGAGTCTTCTCCGGCGTGGGCGGCGAGGGTGATTCGCCGGTCGTCGCTGCCGCGACGGATCGCTTCCAGGGAATTGCGCAGGAGGTTCAGCAGGACCTGCTGAATCTGCACGGGGTCGGCCAGCACGGGCGGAAGGTCGCCCGGAAGGTCCAGTTCGAGCGCGATGCGTTCCTGCCGGAGATCGGGCCCGGCGAGATCGACGACCTCCTCGACGAGCCTCCGCAACTCGACGCGGCGGCGGCGTGGTTTGCCCTTGGAGACGAAATCGCGCAGGCGGTGCACGATGATTCCCGCGCGCAGCGCCTGCGCCCGCACTTCCGTCATCGCGGTGTGGACCTTCTCGGGCGCGTCGGCGTGCGATTCGAGCAGGCGCATCGCCCCTTCGGCGAAGCTGGCGATGGCGCCAAGCGGCTGGTTGAGTTCGTGGGCCAGTCCGGCGGCCATCTCGCCCAGCGTGCTGACGCGCGAGACCCGGGCCAGCTCTTCCTGCCTCTGCCGGGCCCGCTCCTCGGCGCGGCGTCGTTCGGCCATCTCGGCGTGGAGCTGCTCATTGGCCCGTTCGAGTTCACTCGTCCGCTCGCGGACGCGCAGGGCCAGCGAATCGCGCGCCTCGCGGAGGGACTGCTCGGCCTGCCGGCGGCAGAGGATCTGCCGCTTGAGCGACCACATGCCGCCGATCATCGCGACCACCAGGGCCGCGTACAGGAGCGTCAGGAGGATCGTTCCGGCGCCCCAGAATCCGTGCCCGTACCGGCCGAGGCGCAGCAGCAGCCCCTTGCCGGGCGGGTTGACCTCGACGACCGTCGCCAGGCGCGCGTCGAGGGGGGCGACGGCGGGCAGCGGAACGATGACGTTCCCCCGCTCATCGACCAGGCTGACCTGGTGCTTCTGGAGGATGTCGCGGTGCAGCACGTGGCGCAGGACGCGCTCGCAGGAGTAGACGCCCACCAGCCCGCCGACGGGCTCGCCAAGGCGCAGGATGGGCACGTTGATGTCGAAGGCAGGCTCCCCCTGGAGCCCCACGTGCGGCGGGGAGTAGACACACAGGCCGGTGCGGATCGCCTCGCGGTGGCCCTGCTGCGACTGCGGGCAGGCCAGCGGAAGCCCCACCACCTTCGGGTCGCCCTGCGACGGCGCCGTCCAGCGCGCCGTGCCGGACGCGTCGACGTAGACCACGCTCACCAGTTCCGGGTGGTCCACCAGGTACAGGGCCAGGCGCTTCTGGAACGCTTCCTCGTCCAGCGCGCCGCGCCCCATGTCCTGCGCGAGGGTGCGGAGGTAATCGCGGCTGGCGTCCAGCCGCTGGTGGATGCACTCGCGGGCGGTACCGGCGCTGGCCGCCAGGTCGGCCCGCTCGGCCTGGAGGGACTTGGCCTGCATTCCCAGGAGCAATCCGCCCAGGACCGCCACCAGCAGCGCGCCGAGGACTGCCGGCCCGAACCACGTTCGCCCCGCCAGCCAACGGACCGGCCGGAGCAGCCGGGCAGATTGTTCCGCAAAAGCACGCATGCGGCCTCGTTCACGGCAGGATGTCCAGCAGCTTGTAATACTCCAGCAGTTCGAGCGGCGTCGGTTCGTCCGGTCCGACGGGGCGCAGGGCGTCGATGCCTTCGCTCGCCGCCCACAGCACCGAGCCGTCTCCGAAGAGCCGATTGTACCCCTGCGAGTCGTGCGGGGCCAGCAGACCGTGAGGCAATCGTCCCCGCCCCGACCAGTCGTCGACGCCGAGAAAATCGCCGTAGACGACCTTGTTGGAATGGTTGAGGGTGGTCCATGCCGCCACTGCGGGGCCCTCCGGGCCGCGGCTGCGGGTCGCGTACGAGCTGTTCGGTCCCGCCTGCGCCGGCGAGGGTTCGGGTTCGCCCTTGCCCGGGCCCGGCGAAGGCGGAGACGGCATCTGCCACTGCCAGCGCCATTGATTGTGCGGCGAGTCGTAGGCGATGTCGGGCGAGCGGTCCGCCGGCTGGGCCGGGCAGTAGAAGACCGCCCCGTTCCGCACGTAGTCCACCAGCAGCCCGAGGTTCACGCACTGGCCGTCGGAAAGGCGCATCAGGAACGTGTCGAACGACAGACCCGGATCGACGTGGTGCGTCGGCAGGCCGAAGCGATATTCCACCGAGTACGCCCCCGTCCCGACACCGAGCTGGCGCAGGTTGGCGGCGCAC
The DNA here is from genome assembly GCA_029553505.1 of Planctomycetota bacterium. GTDB lineage: Bacteria > Planctomycetota > Phycisphaerae > SM23-33 > SM23-33 > UBA12270. The sequence continues at coordinate 2,343 of JAKPKY010000109.1, read as the reverse complement.
TGCACCCGCGCGGCCTGGCGGCGGGTCTGGGCCACCGCCGGAAGGAGCAGCGCCGCCGCCAGGGACACGATGGCCACCACCATGACGGCTTCGAGCAGCGTAAAGCCGCCGCGCTCCCGGCTGGAAAATGTCCGTGTTCGTCGTGGCGCCATGGTCTGATTCAAGGATACAGCGCCGCCCCGCTCGACCCCATAGGGGTTTTCCCTACCCTGGGGGAAACCCCGATTTTCCCGCACTGTACATGGGCTTACGATGCCCACAGAACCTTGACGGCCACACGGCGTGTGCGGCGGAGGAACGACGAGCAGCGGGACCAGAAGAAAGGAGTACGACATGTTCAAGCGGGCAACGGCAATCCTGGTGGTGCTGGCGTTTGTCTGTGCGACGGCGGCCTTGGCCGAGGGCGGGAAAAACCGCAAGCGATGGGGCAACGGGTACGGAAGGACCATCGCCAATCCGCAGGACAGCGTCGTGGCGATGGGCATCCATCAGCGCGACCGCGATCGCGACCAGGACGGAAGCTGCGACGGCGACGGACCGAATGGCCCGGCCAACGACGAGCAGGACGGCAACGGCCCGAACGGTTCCGACGGCGACGGGCCCAACGGGTACGGTCCCGGCGACGGAACATGCGACGGGGAGGGGCCGCAGGACGGCAGCGGATACGGCCCAGGAGGCGAGTAAAGGCCTCCGCTGCGCGGCACATCGGCCGACGGGTTCGCCCCGTCGGCCTTTTTTTCGCGCCGCGCGTTTACTTCCGTTCAAAGACCCGCACCCAGTCCACCCACAAATCGCACGCGCCGCCGTAGCGAAGGAACGTGCCGTTCCGATCGCCGTCGCTGGTCTTGAATGCGTTGTTGATCATGAAATACATGCCGACCTCCCACGAATACTTCTGGGTCGGATGCGACCAGACCTTGACGTCGTCGAAGTAATAGGTGGTGGTGTCTTTCTCGATCAGGCACCCGTAGGTATGAAACGTCTGGACGGTGTTGGCCTTTCCGCCGATTTCCGTCACCTTCGGGGGAGGTTGGCACTCTTCATGGACGGTGCCATACCCCCACTGGTGACGGGCCAGATGGAACGTGTCCGGCCAGGGCATGTAGTTTTCCAGAATGTCCAGCTCGTCGCATGGGCCGGGGTTGCCCTTGTAGTTGTTCGAGGAAAGCAGCCAGAACGCCGGCCAGATCCCCGGCGCGGCGCCGTAAACCATGCGGCATTCGAAATACTGGTCGCGTCCGCCCTGGGTATGGAAGCCGGTCCCGTCCTCGCGAAGCGACGCCAGGAAGCCGGTGGTGTATTTCCGATTCCACTTGAAGGGATCGACGACGTCCGGCTGATAGGTGGTGCGAATCCGCAGCCAGGTTTCCGTCTGGTGGAAGGGATCGTGCGGTCCTTTATGCTCCGCGAAGACGGCGTCGCCGTACTCCGTTCCGTCAGGCTTCCGCGAGCAATAGGTCGCGCCGGCGCCGGTCCGCGAGATGGTCGGCATCTTCTCGAAATCGTCGGAGTAGGTCAGCGTCATGCCCTCAGCCTGCGGGGGGACCGGCACGTTCGCCAAGCCCTCTTTCCACCGGACCCCGCCGTCGTTGAACAGTTCCAGGTAGCAGTTGTCCACCGTCTTTCCGTCGGCGGAGGTGGCGATGATGCGGACGTTGATCGGCCCGTGCGGATACTCGTCGGCGGGAAACGTGAAGTACCCCGCGCCGGCCGGGTCCAGTGCGACGGGTTTCGGCGTGATCTTCGAGTCGGCGCCGAATCCGGTGCCTTGCCGCCAGCACGTCGCCTCGGCGGTGGCCATTCCCGGCGCCACGAACAGGACGTGCATGTCGCCCTTGACGTTGGCGCGGTACGCCGGGCTGACCACGGAGATCCTGTGCTTCGGGAAAACGAAGGGCTTGGCCGCAGCCGGCGCGGATGCCGGGGAGGGTGCAGGTTTGACGTCCTTGGGCGGCGCGGGAGCGGCGGCAGGCGCATCCGGCTTCGCGTCGGCTTTGGCTTCAGGCCCACCCTTGGCCTTCGTCACCCAGATCTGCGGGCAATTGCTGTAGAATCCCGCGCCACCCCATCCGGGATGCCCGGACATCCGCAGTTTCAGGTACTGCTCCGGACCGGTCGCCGCCTGGGGATCGTCCGCATTGCGGGCGTAAATCCGCACGTACAGTTGCCTGGTGTTCAGGCCGGAGACCTTGGGGGCGTCCTTGGTCAGGTTGACGATCCCCCGCTTGCCTTTGGGCAGTTCCGTGAGAGTCTTCCATTCCTTGCCGTCCAGGCTGTACTCCACGCCGGCCACGCAGGTCGCAGCCAGCGCGACCTCGGCGTACGACGACGTGGCGAACCGGA
>JAKPKY010000089.1 GCA_029553505.1 Planctomycetota bacterium | reverse complement strand
CCCTCATCGTCGTCACCGGCGACAACGGGATGCCCTTCCCGCGGGCCAAGGCCAACCTGTACGAGTACGGCATCCACATGCCGATGGCCGTCTGCTGGCCGGCGCGAATGCCCGGCGGGCGGAAGATCGACGACCTGGTCGCCTTCGTGGACCTGGCGCCCACGTTCCTGGAGGCGGCCGGGCTGTCGCCCGCGCCGGGCATGGTCGGGCGGAGCCTGCTGAACGTGCTGGCCAGCGAGAAGTCCGGGCGCGTCGATGAGTCGCGAACGGCGGTGCTGTGCGGGCGCGAACGTCACACCCACGCCCGGCCGGACAACCTCTGCTACCCCGCGCGGTGCATCCGCACGCAGGAGTACCTCTACATCTGGAACATGGCGCCCGATCGCTGGCCCATGGGCGACGCGGACGGCAAGGGCGGGTTCCACGACATCGACGTAGGGCCAAGCAAGAGCGTCCTGCTCAATGGCCGCGAGGATCCCGCCATCCGTCCGTTCTTCGAGCTGGCCGTCGCCAAGCGGCCGGGAGAGGAACTCTACGACATCCGCACGGACCCCGCGTGCGTGAAGAACCTCGCGGGCCAGGCCGACCACGCTGCCGTGCAGCGCGACCTGCGGACCCGCCTGGAGACGATGCTCCGCGAGCAGGGCGACCCGCGCGTGCTGGGCTACGGCGACATCTTCGAGAGCTACCCCCGCTACAGCGCGATGCGCCCGCAACTGGGGGGCTTCGCGGAGAAGGGGAAGTACAATCCCGAATATGCCCGCAAGGCGGCGGAGGCGAAAGCGGCGGCGGAGAAGAAGAACTGACAGCGAATCGCGAAGAGCGCAAAGACCCAACGAGTTCCCCGGCGAACGTTCTTCTGCCTTGCCCGATTCAAACGGCGTGGCCGTTCTCTGTGTCCGGTGCGGTAGATTCTTGCGGCCCCCCTTCCCGCGCGGTAGAGTTTGCCGGCCGCTTGCGAAAAGGAACCCGTCATGGAATCATTCGTGTTGGCCGCCGGAGGCTTCACCGTGCTGGACGGCGGGATCGTGGGCCTGTACCTGCTGGCGACGATGATCGCCGGCATCATGGTCCGCAAGTACGTGGGCAAGGTCGAGCACTTCCTCATCGCCGGTCGCGAGATGAATCTGTACCTGGGCATCGCGTCGCTGGCGGCGACCGAGTTCGGCATCGTCACGTGCATGTACACCGCCGAAGGCGGGTACAAGTACGGCTTTGCCGGCGCCACGCCGGGCATCCTGATGGCCC
>JAKPKY010000087.1 GCA_029553505.1 Planctomycetota bacterium | reverse complement strand
ACGGCGCAGATGGCGAAGATCGTCATGTCGATGCCGGACGTGGACCCCGCGCGGGTGGGCGCCACCGGCGGCAGCCAGGGCGGCGGGTTGACGCTCGCGTGCGTGTCCCTGGAGCCCCGGATCAAGCTCGCGGCGCCGGTCTTCCCGTTCCTGACCGACTACCAGCGCGTCTGGGAGATGGACCAGGACAAGGACGCCTACGCCGAACTGAAGGACTACTTCCGGCGGTACGACCCGCGCCACCAGAACGAGCCCGAGGTCTTCCGCAAGCTCGGGTACATCGACGTGCAGCACCTCGCCCCGCGCATCCGGGCGGAGGTGTTCATGGGCGTGGGCCTGCGCGACACCGTCTGCCCGCCGAGCACGCAGTTCGCCGCGTACAACAAGATTCGCTCGAAGAAATCACTGGCCCTGTATCCCGATTACGGGCACGAGGGCCTGCCCGGACACAACGATTTGATCTTCCAGTTCCTCGCGAAACTGTGAGAGCCTATCCTAATTCCTCCAAGGGCCGCGACAGGCCGGATTTTGACGCAGGCCAAGGCGCGAGGGCGACGACATATCTTCGACGATATGTCGAGCCCGAGCAACGCCGGCATGCGGCAAAAGACGGCCCGTCCCAGAGGGTTGCGACAAAAACAGCCCACGGAACGCGTTCCGTGGGCTGTTGATTTTTCTGTTCGCGAAAATTCGCGATTCGCGACTCGCGATTCTAGTAGCGATAGTGCTCGGGTTTGTACGGCCCGTCCACGGGGACGCCGATGTATGCCGCCTGTTGCGGCGTGAGCTTCGTGAGCTTCGCGCCGAGCTTGCCCAGGTGCAGGCGGGCGACTTCCTCGTCGAGCTTCTTGCTGAGCGTGTAGACGCCCACCGGGTGCGCGCCCGTCCACAGGTCGATCTGCGCCAGCGTCTGGTTGGTGAAGCTGTTGGACATCACGAAGCTCGGGTGCCCCGTGGCGCAGCCGAGGTTCACCAGGCGCCCCTCGGCCAGCAGGTAGATGCTGTGCCCGTCGGGGAAGGTGAACATGTCGGTGCCGGGCTTGATGTTCGTGTGCTTCACGCCCGGCGTCGCCCGCAGGCGGTCCACCTGGATCTCGTTGTCGAAGTGCCCGATGTTGCACACGATGGCCTGGTCCTTCATGCGGCTCATGTGCTCGGCGGTGATCACGTCGCAGTTTCCGGTGGCCGTGACGTAGATGTCCGCGTGGGGCAATGCGTCCTCGATGGTGGCGACCTGGTAACCCGCCATGCACGCCTGCAGGGCGCAGATCGGGTCGATCTCGCTGATCCACACGCGGGCGCGGTGGTTCTTGAGCGTCTCGGCCGAGCCCTTGCCCACGTCGCCGTAGCCGCAGACCATCGCCACCTTGCCGGCGACCATCACGTCCGTCGCCCGTTTGATGCCGTCCACCAGGCTCTCCCGGCAGCCGTAAATGTTGTCGAACTTGCTCTTGGTCACCGAGTCGTTGACGTTGATGGCCGCAACCAGCAGCTTGCCTTCCTTCTGCATCTGGTAGAGGCGGTGCACGCCGGTGGTGGTCTCTTCGGAAACGCCCTTCCACTCGTTCACCAGGCGATGCCAATACTGCTTGTCCCTGCCAAGTTGCTTTTTCAGCAGCGCGTTGACGAGCTTGAGCTCCTTGTTGTCGGTGGGCTCGTCGAGAATGGTGGGATTCTTCTCCGCGTAGTATCCGCGGTGGATCATCAACGTGGCGTCGCCGCCGTCGTCGACGACGAGGTTCGGTCCCTTGCCATTGGGCCAGGTCAGCGCCCGCAAGGTATAGTCCCAGTATTCCTCGAGGCTCTCGCCCTTGTAGGCGAAGACAGGCACGCCGGCGGCGACGACGGCGGCCGCGGCGTGGTCCTGCGTGCTGAAGATGTTGCAGCTCGCCCAGCGGACGTCGGCGCCCAGCTCGACGAGGGTCTCGATGAGCACGGCTGTCTGGATCGTCATGTGCAGGCTGCCCATGATCCGCGCCCCGGCCAGCGGTTTGGACGGCCCGTACTTCTCTCGCGTGGCCATCAGACCGGGCATCTCCTGCTCGGCGATGGCGATTTCCTTCCGGCCGAAGTCAGCCTGCGAAAGGTCCCTGATCCTGTATTCCTCGGTAGTCAGCGTCGTCATGGCGTCCCTTCTGTGTTGTCCGGGGGGTGGCAAGTCCAACCAGCCCCCTATTGTGCGGATTTCGGGGGTTCAATGCAAACGAGTTTGGCCGGGGCAGGTTCTACAGCCAGAACTCGCTGCGCAGTTCGTCGCCTTCGCGGGTGGCGCGGAGGAAGTCCTCGACCTTGCGAAGGTCCTTGACGCCGGGGGCCTTTTCGACGCCGCTGGCGACGTCGACTGCCCAGGGCTTGACCAGATCGATGGCGCCGGAGACGTTGCGCGCGTCGAGCCCGCCGGCGAGGATGACGGGGTCGATGCCGGCCAGCGCGCCAGCGGCGCGGGCGTCGGCGACGAGGCGCCAGTTGAACTGTTTTCCCGTGCCGCCGGGGGCGTCGGGGCAGTAGGCGTCGAGCAGGACGGCGGCGAGGTTGCTGCGCGCCTGCACGCCCGCCAGCCAGTCGCGGGCTTCGGCCAGCCAGCTTTCGTCGCGCACGCGGAAGGCCTTGATGCATGGCCTGGCGAGCTTGGCGACGATGTCCGGCGGCTCGTCGCCGTGGAGTTGCACGTATCCGATCCGCGTCCGCTCGATGACGCGGTTGATGGTGCCCGCGTCGGCGTTGACGAAGACCCCCACCGTCGCCACCCACGGCGGCAACACGTCCACGACCGCTCGCGCCTGCTCCGGAGAGACCCAGCGCGGGCTGGCGGCGAAGACCAGCCCGATGGCGTCGGCGCCCATCTGAGCGATCTTCAGGGCGGTCTTCGGCTCCCGCAGGCCCTCGATTTTCACGCGCACCTTTTGCATGGGGGCATGATAATCCTCTCGGCCATCACTTGCAATCGCCCGGCCGGATGCGTACCCTTGGCGGCCTTGACTGCCGCCGGGCTCGGCGGCGCATGATTGGGAGACGGACAACATGAAGAAAGTTCGGTATGGAGTGGTCGGACTGGGCAACATGGGCGTTCCCCACGCCCGCCACATTGTCGAGGACAAGAACCGCCAGTTCTGCCTGTCGGCGGTGTGTGATCTGGCCGGGGAAAAGGCGGCCAAACTCGGTGAGGAGTTGAAGGTTCCCTCGTTCACCGACGCCTGCGCGATGTACGATTCCGGGCTGATCGACGCGGTCATCATCGCCGTGCCGCACTACGCGCACGGTCCGCTGGCAGTCCATGCCGCTCGGCGCGGAATCCACGTGCTGTGCGAAAAGCCACTGTCCAGCAGCGTCAGCCACGCGCGGGCGATGATCGCCGAGTGCCACAAGCGCAAGGTGAAACTGGGCGTCGTGCTTCAGCACCGCACGTTCGCGCGGAACATCAAGGCCCGCCAGCTCGTCCAGAGCGGCGCGCTGGGCGAGGTGTTCCGCGTGCAGATGATCTGCTCGAACTGGTTCCGCTCGCAGGGATACTACGACAGCGGCGCGTGGCGCGGCACGTGGGACGGCGAGGGCGGCGGCGTGCTCATCAACCAGGCGCCGCACAGCCTCGACCAGTTCCAGTGGGTCGGACTGGGCCTGCCCAAGCGGATTACCGCGTTCCTGGCCACGCGAGAGCACAAGATCGAGGTCGAGGACACCGCCAATATCTTCTGTGACTACGGCGGCGGGCGGCACGGATACATCTACGCCACCACGGCCGAAGAGCCCGGAATGGACCAGATCATCCTCTCCGGCGACAAGGCGACGCTGATCGTCGACCACCACGGCCTCCGCCTGGGCAAGCTGAAGATCCCCCTGGCGAAGCACATCTACGGCACGAAGAAACAGGACGTGATCGCCTCGGCCTTCGGCGGTCCCAAACAGCAGACCACCTGGACGGACGTGAAGATTCCCGATCGCGGAAACCGCGTGCAGCACATCGAGATCATCCGCGGGTTCACGAAGGAAATCCTGACCGGCAAGGGCGCCTACGCCTGCGGCGAGGGGGCCCTGAACGAGCTGGAAATTTCCAACGCCGCCTACCTGTCCGGATATCTCGGCAAGACGATCTCCCTGCCGGTGGACGGCGCAGCGATGGACCGCCTGCTGGCGAAACTCGAGAAGGAACGCTCGACCGGGCGCGGACAGGGCGCGCGCAAGAAGTACTACGCCGAGATGAAGAAGCTGCTGGCGAAGAAATAGCCTGCAACCTGTGGGTGCCGATACGAGCGGCGGCCGACCGGTCGCCGCTCTTTTTCGCGCCGAGATGCTACTTCAAAAACGGCCCCTGCTTGCTGCCGGCCGTGTAGTGATGCATCTCGATGCGATTGCCGTCCGGATCGGAAATCCACGCCTGCCAGGACTGGTCGGACCCGAGCTTCGGCTCGGTGACCTCCAAGCCGCGGGCGCGAAGCTCGCGCACCGTCCGCTCGATGTCGTCCACCTCCAGGCACAGATGCCGATAGGGTTGCCCCTCGGCGCGCTCGCCGAGTTTGCCCTCGAACAGTTCGAGGAAGCATCGCCCGCCGACGTGCAGATACACGCCGAATCGCGTCCCGTCGTCACGGACGAAATCAAACGCCGTCTTCAGCCCCAGCGTGTCCCGGTAAAACGCCTCCGACTTCGCCAGATCGCTCACCGTATAGCACACGTGCGCCAAACCTTTGATCATCGGGGGGGTCTCCTTAGGTCCATCGTACCGGGCGCGACCCGTAGAAACACTCTCAATGTCGGTTTCCGGGCGCGTCTTTTTCCGTATCTTGCCATTGCGTTTTGACCTCGACAGCCTCAGAATTTTCCCCCTGACGATCCTCCCATCGGGAGATCGCCGTCCCAACACAGGAGAAGTATTCCCATGGCCGACACGGTAGCAGCAAATTTACAGTCCGAACTGGACCGTTGCTCCGCGGAACATCGCCGCCCCCTGGAGCGCCTGGTGGCGGAACTGGACTTCGCGGAAGGCTTTTGCCGTCTGCACACCGACCACGAATCCGACTGGCGGAAGCGCATCGCGCGGGCCGCCGCAGCCGTGCGGAAGGCCTTGGCCAACGGCGACCCCGCCGCGGTGGCCGCCGCCGTCGCTGCCGCGGAAAAAACCCTCGCCCCCATCGGCAAAGTCGCCAAGACCTACACCTTGCACTGCGTCGCCCACGCCCACATCGACATGAACTGGATGTGGTCCTGGCCGGAGACCGTCTCGATCACGATCGACACCTTCACCACGATGCTCAAGCTGATGGAGGAGTTCGAGGGCTTCTGCTTCACGCAGAGCCAGGCGTCCGTCTACTCGATCGTCGAGGAATACGCCCCGGCGATGCTGGAGCAGATCCGCCGGCGGGTGGCCGAGGGGCGCTGGGAGGTGGCGGCCTCGCACTGGGTCGAGGGCGACAAGAACCTCGCCTCCGGCGAATCGCTGGCGCGGCATCTGCTGTATACCCGGCGCTACCTGCGGGACCTGCTGGGCCTGTCGCCGGAGGACGTGTCCGTGGACTGGTCGCCGGACACGTTCGGGCACGCCTGGACGATCCCCGCGGTCGATTCGCGCGGGGGGGTGAGGCACTACTACCTGTGCCGTGGCGGGGCATTCGAGAAACCCCCCGTCTTCTGGTGGAAGGCGCCGGACGGCTCGCGCCTGCTGGTGAACCTGGAGACCACCTGGTACAATAACCACATCGGCCCGCACAACGCGACGGCGATGCTTCGCTTCTGCGAGAAGACGGGCATTCGCGACTGGATGAACATCTACGGCGTCGGCGATCACGGCGGCGGACCGACGCGGCGTGACCTGATGCGAATCGGCGAGATGGACTCCTGGCCGATCTACCCGCGCTTCCGCTTCGCGACGGCGCGACAGTATTTCGAGATCCTCGAGGCCCAGGGAGACCGCTGGCCGACGCTCGACCGCGAGTTGAACTACGAGTTCACCGGCTGCTACACGTCGCAGGCGGCGATCAAGCAGATGAACCGCGCCGGGGAGAACCTCTGCCTGGAGGCGGAAGGCGCCGCCGCGATGGCGACGGCCATCCTCGGACGCGAGCATCCCTCCGAGACGTGCCGGCGCGCGTGGGTCCGCACGCTGTTCGGGCACTTCCACGACATTCTTCCGGGCAGCGGCGTCCGGGCGACGCGCGAGTACCAGTCGGCGCTGTTCCAGCAGACCGCCGCCGATTCCGCCCAGGTGCGCACCGGGGCATACCGCGCGCTGGCCGGCGCCATCGACACCCGCTACGCGGGCGACCTGCTGGAGGCCCACCCCCAGCACCATCTGGGGATGGGCGGCGGACCGGGGCGGAACAGCGTCGGCGGGGCCCTGTCCTCCGCGGCGCACGTGCCGACGGGCCCGTGGCCTTTCGTCGTCTTCAACCCCGTGGGCGGCCCGCGCCAGTCCGTGGTGATCGCCACCCTCTGGGACGTCGATCCCGCCGACCGCGAACACAAGCTGACCTTCCGCGTCCGCCGGCCCGACGGGACGCTCCTGCCTGCCCAGCGAATCGGCGACGGAAACTACTGGGGCCACCGGTTCGTGGACCTCGCCGTGCCTGTCGCGCCCGGCGGAGTGGGCTGGTCGAGTTTCGTCCTGGAGCACGGCGAGGCCCCCGCGACGGACTCCGCCGTGAAGAACCTCACCGCAATCTACGGCAAGTGGGGAGAAAACATCCCCCGCGGGCATCACGGGCTGGAGAACGAGCACCTGCTCGTCACGTTCGACCCGCTGACCGGCGGAGTGACGGGCCTGATCGAAAAGTCCACCGGGCGGAATTTCGCCTCGCCGGACCAGCCGCTGGCGCTGCTGGAGTACGTCCTGGAGCGCCCTCGCGGGATGTCCGCCTGGACCATCGGCGAGACCCAGCGGATCGACTGCCCGCTGGAGCTGGTGTCCTTCGAGGCCGGCCTCAAGGGCCCGCACCTGGCCACCATGCTCGCCCGCTGCAAGCTGGGCGATTCGACGATCGTCGTCACGTATGCCCTGAAGGCCGGTGCCAGGGAACTGGAGATCGACCTGGACATCGACTGGCTGCACCGCGGCGGCCCGGACATCGGCGTGCCCATGCTGCGGATGAAGTTCCCCTTTGTGGTCGAGAATTCCACCGGGCGGTACGAGATTCCCTTCGGCGCCATCGACCGCGCCCCCGACGCCCGGCAGGAAGTTCCCGCGCTGCGCTGGGCCGACGTCCGCGAAAAGGACGGCGCGGGCGTGGCCGTCCTGAACGACTGCAAGTACGGCCACTCGCTCGACGGCGATACGCTGCGCGTGACCCTGCTCCGCTCCAGCTACGAGCCCGACCCCCTGCCGGAGATCGGAAAGCACCGCGTTCGCCTGGCGGTCCGCCCGCACGGGCCCGCCGCCACCGCGGACCTCATTCACGCCGGCGCGGCGTTCAACCACCCGCTCCAGGCCGTCTCCACGAACATCCACAAGGGCTCGCTGCCGGCCGACACCGAGGGCGTCTCCGTCGCGCCGGCAGGCGTGGTGCTGTCGGCCGTCAAGAAGGCCGAGGACGACGACGCGCTGATCCTGCGCCTCTTCGAGACGGCGGGAAAAGCGACGGTCGCGAAGGTCCGCGTGGACGCGAAGGTTTTCGGAGCCGTCGCCGAGGCGGTTGAGGTGGACCTGCTGGAGCGCCCCGTGGAGGCTTCGACGGCCAAGGCCACCTCCGACGGATTCACCGTCCGCCTGGGGGCATACGGGATCGCGTCGGTCCGCGTGCGCCTGGAGCATTCCCGCTGAGCGGCGCGGGCGGCGCTACGCCCGCGGCGGGGCGATGTCGCCGACGCTTTCCGAAAACGCCACCGCCTCCGGCGGGAGGGCGACGTTGGGACGCTCGATCTTCTCCAGGAGCATCCGCACAGCCTTGCGCCCGACTTCGGCCATCGGGATGATCCAGGCCTTCATGGCCGTGCCATGCTCGGTAACCGGATCGGCGTGGAACGTCACCACCGGCAGGTCCTCCGGCATGCGCAGGCCGAGTTGGTCGGCGGCGTGTGCGGCAGGCCCGGCGGACATGATGGTATACGTGACCACCGCGGTCGGGCGTTCGGGGTCTGACAGAAGCTCGCGCGCCGCGGCGACGCGCTCGTCGTCGGGTCCACCCCGCCGCTGGGCCCCGCCGCACTGAAACGAGATCGTCCGTGGAGACAAACCCGCTTCGTGCATCGCCTGGAGGTATCCGCTGAGGCGGTCCGTCTCGCTGTAATGGTGAATGCCCGTCCGGGAATAGTGGACCCCGTAATACCCGATCCGCCGGTGCCCGAGGCGGATGAGTTCCGCCGTCGCCGCGCGGGACGCGGAAAAATCATTCGGGTAGACGCAGTCCGCCTCCTGGAGGGAGTTGATCCACACGGCAGGAATGTTGTGCGATTGCAGCAGCCGGATCGTGCTGACGTGGTTTGCGGGCACGCAGTCCAGCAGCAGTCCGTCGGCGCACATCTCCCGGAGGATCTGCGGAACGAAGCCGTCGGAGACCATCTTCTCGTCGGGCACTTCCGCCAGGGTCATGTGCATGCCGTGCTCGGTCAGTTCGCGCGTCACGCCCGCCAGCAGCCTCGCCGGGAGGTACACCTGGTCCACGCGGATCAGCATCGCCGCGACGCCGAACCGCCCCTTGCGGATGGCGCGGGCGGCGGCGTTCACGCGATAGCCCTGCTCATGTGCAAGCGTGCGAATGCGTTTGCGCGTTTCGGCATTGACGCCCGGGGCGCCCCGCAACGCGAGGTTCACCGTCTTCTGCGACACGCCCGCCATCCGCGCAATGTCAGCCTGTGTGCATTCCCTGAAAGCCATTGACGTACCCCTGTTCCGCGCCGGCGCGCAAAAACCCTCGGTGATGGTCGGTGGAAGCAGGATACTGACGCGCGGCGGGCCTGTCAACCCGCTGCTTCCGCCCGACGCTCCGTGGAGCGATTCGTCTTGATTCTTCCGCGAAATGGGGTATCCCTGTATCCCTTGTCCGACAGAAAGGAACCCGCAATGGATGTCGCCCTGGACGACGCATTTCGCCTGGAACGCCTGACCCCGCCGGCCGGGACGGTCCGAATGGTGCTGGACACCGACACCTTCAACGAGATCGACGACCAGTTCGCCGTCGTCTACTCCCTGCTGTCGCCCGAGCGGATCACCGTCGAGGCGATCTACGCCGCGCCGTTCCACAACAGCCGCTCGACCGGTCCCGGCGACGGGATGGAACGGAGCTACGAGGAAATCCTCCGCCTGCTGGAGCGGATGAACCGACCGCCCGAGGGATTCGCGTTCCGCGGAAGCGACCGATACCTGGGCGGCGCGGACCATCCGGTCGACAGCCCGGCGGCGGAAGACCTCGTCCGCCGCGCGATGTCCGGCGCCGGAACGCCGCTCTACGTCGTCGCCATCGGCGCCATCACCAACGTCGCGTCGGCCATCCTGATGGAACCGCGCATCCGCGAGCGCATCGTGGTGGTCTGGTTGGGCGGAAATCCCGTCAACTGGCCTCACACGCGGGAGTTCAACCTCCAGCAGGACGTCCACGCCTCGCGCCTCCTGTTCGACTGCGGCGTGCCGTTCGTCCACGTCCCCTGCATCAACGTGGCCCAGCACGTCCGCACCACCCTCAGCGAGGTGGAGCAGAACATCCTGGGGCGCGGCCCGATCGGCGACTACCTGTGCGAAATCTACCGGAACCACTTTTCGGACCACTTCGCGCGGTCCAAGGTCCTCTGGGACCTGGTGCCGGTGGCCTGGCTGGTGAATTCGAAGTGGGTGCCGACGATCCTGGAGCACAGCCCGATCCTGAACGACGGGCTGACGTGGAGCGTCGATCCGGGGCGGCACCTGATCCGCTCGGCCGTCCACGCCTCGCGCGACGGGATCCTGGGCGACCTGTTCCGCAAGCTGGAGGCCAACGCGTAGGACGTGCTGGCCGGAATGTATCCGCATCGAGACGAGGAAACGCGCGTGAACGAAATCGCCCATCTCGCCCGGAAGCGCACGCTCCGCGTGGCGGGGCTGATGTCGGGCACGTCGGCCGACGGCGTGGACGTGGCCATCGTGGACCTTTCCGCCGGCGCGGTCCGCGTGCGCGCGTTCGAGACGGTTGCGTATCCGCCGGCCGTCCGACGCGCGGTGCTGGACGCCTGCCGGGGCGACCGGGGCGGTTCGGCCGGGCTCAGCCGACTGAACGTCCTGCTGGGCGAGAGGTTCGCCGAGGCGCTGCTGGGCGCTGCCCGGCGGGCCGGAATCGACCCGCGCACGATCGACCTGGTCGGCTCGCACGGGCAGACCGTCTGGCACGAGCCGGGTGGGCGGCGAATGTGCGGCCGGAAAGTCCGCTCCACGCTCCAGATCGCCGAACCGTCCGTCATCGCCGAGCGGACGGGCATCACGACCGTCGCGGACTTCCGCCCGCGCGACGTCGCCGCCGGCGGACAGGGCGCGCCGCTGGTGCCCCACGCCGACCGCGTGCTGTTCGCCCACCGCATCCGCCGACGAGCCGTGCAGAACCTCGGCGGAATCGCCAACGTGACGTACCTTCCGCCGACGTCGGCCGGCGACGACCCGCTCGCTTTCGACACCGGACCGGGAAACATGGTCATCGACGCGCTGGTCGCCCACGTCACGGGCGGGCGGATGAAATTCGACCGCGGCGGTCGCCTGGCGTCGCGCGGCAAGGCGTGCCCGGCCTTCCTGGACGAGTTGCTGCGCCACCCGTACTTCCGCCGCCGTCCGCCCAAGACCACCGGGCGCGAGCAGTTCGGCGCGGCCTACGCCGAGCGCCTCATCGCGCGGGCCCGCCGGCGGAAGCTCGCCGGGGCCAACCTCATCGCCACGGCCACGGCGCTGACCGCGCGGTCCATCGCCGACGCGTACCGGCGGTTCCTGCCTGCCCCGCCCGACGAGGTGATCCTCTGCGGCGGCGGGGCCCGCAACGACACGCTCGTTGAGTTGCTGCGGGCGGCGCTGCATCCGGCCCGCGTGCTGCTCATGGACGAACTGGGCATCGACGCCGACGCGAAGGAGGCGGTCTCCTTCGCGATTCTCGCGGCGGAAACCATCCGCGGAAACCGGGGCAACGTCCCGTCCGCCACCGGCGCACGCCGCGCCGTCGTGCTGGGGAAAATTATTCCGGCGGGAACATGAAAGACCGTTCGAAACTCACGACCGAGAAACGCAACCCCCGCAGCCGGGGTCTCGACCGGCGCAGCGCGCTGGAAATCGTGGATATGATCGCCGAGGAGGACGCGCGGGTGGCGCAGGCCGTCGCGCGCCAGCGCCGCCGGCTTGCGCAGGCAGTGGAGATCGTCGCCGAGGCGTTCCGCGCGGGCGGCAGGCTGTTCTACGTCGGCGCGGGCACGAGCGGGCGCCTGGGCGTGCTCGACGCGTCGGAATGCCCGCCGACGTTCGGCTGTCCGCGCACGCAGGTGCAGGGGGTCATCGCCGGCGGGCGGCGGGCGCTGGTCCGCTCGGCCGAAGGGGCCGAAGACTCCGCCGCGGACGGCGCGGCCGCCCTCGACGCGCGCGGGGTCCGCCCGCGCGACGTGGTCTGCGGGATCGCCGCCTGCGGGCTGACGCCTTACGTCCGCGGCGCCGTCGAGCGGGCGCGGCGAATCGGCTGCCGGACGCTCTTCGTCACCTGCGCGCCGGAAGTCGCCCGGCGCATCGCCGCTGACGTGGTGATCAACCCCGTCGTCGGAGCGGAGATCGTCACCGGCTCGACGCGCATGAAGGCGGGCACGGCCACCAAGCTCGTCCTCAACACGCTGACCACCGGCGCGATGATCCGCACGGGGAAAGTGCACGACAACCTGATGGTGGATCTCCGCGCCACCAACGCCAAGCTGCGCGACCGGGCCGAGCGGATCGTTCGGGAGCTGACGGGCCTGCCGCGCCTCGCGGCGAGGCGATTGCTTGCGGAGGCGGGCGGCGCGGTGAAGGTGGCGGCCGTCATGCACACCCGCGGCTGTTGCGCGGCCGAGGCCCGGCGACGACTCCGCCGCTGCAAGGGATTTCTCCGCGCCGCCATGAGCGGCGAGTGATTTCCTCCCTCGGGCGCCGGGTGCCACCCTCAAACGCTGTGTGCTTGGGGGTGCGCGGGCACGGTCAAGCAAACAGCGCTTGACCGTGGCACCCAGAGGTATGGTTTTGACGCCGGACACATCGGTCATTGCTCTTTCGGCAGGGTGTGGACGGTCAGTCCGGCGAGGTCTTTTCGCGGCGCGGGCAGCAGGAGGCTCGCGGCGTATCCCACCACCACGCAGACGGCCAGCCCGATGCACCCCAGCAGCATGCCGTGGACGGGCAGAAGGTCCTTGCACGCCTGAAGCGTCGCGAGCACGGCCACGCTGACGCCGGCCCCGCACAGCGCCCCGGTTCCGTGGGCGCGGCGGGTGAAGATTCCCAGCGCGAACACGCCCGCCAGCCCGCCCGTGAACAGCCCCAGCACCATCAGGAAGAATTCGTACTGCGAGCGGATGTTGCACCTCGCCAGCAGCAGCGCGCCGGCGGTGCCCACGACGCCGATGGCCAGCGTCAGGTTCTTGGCCAGCAGGAGGCACGCGTGCTCCGACGCCCGCGGGCGGAAGCGGCGGAAGAAGTCGGTCGTGACGGCCGCCGACACCGAGTTCATGCTGCTGTCGATGCTGCTCATGGCCGCCGCGAAGAGTCCCGCGATCAGCAGCCCCGAGACGCCCGTGGGAAGCTGCTGCATGATGAAGAACGGCAGGACGGCATCGGAATTGTCGCGGACGATCTGCCCGAGGAGTTGCGGGTGCTGCTCGTAGAACACGAACAGCGCCGTACCGAGCGAGAAGAACAGCAAGGCCGTCGGCACGCCCGCCAGCGCGCTGGTCCAGACGGCCTGTCGGGCCTGCTTCTCGGTCCGCGTGGACAGGTACCGCTGCACAAGGGCCTGGTCCGTCGTGTAGACGGAGAAGTTGTTGACCGCGCCGCCCAGCGCGATCACCCAGACGGCCGCCGCCGACCAGCTCAACGTCGCGTTGAACGTGTGGAACTTTCCCGCGGCAAGTCCCTGCGAGACGATCGCGCCGACGCCGCCCTCGACCTTCAGGACGATCAGGACCAGGCACAGCACCGCGCCACCCATCAGCACGATGACCTGGAGCACGTCGGTCCAGATGACCGCCTCCATGCCGCCCAGGTAGGTGTAGACGGTGCACAACACGCCCATGAGAAGGATGCAGGCGTAGAGGTTGATGCCTGTGACGGCCGCCAGCGCCAGCGACG
>JAKPKY010000085.1 GCA_029553505.1 Planctomycetota bacterium | reverse complement strand
TCGGCGCATGACGCAGTCCCATGCGGGAAGAATTGGAGGTCGCAAAATGCGACCTCCAATCTGAAGCGCCTCGTTCAGCCCTCGCGTGCTGCCGCGTAGTTCCTGTCCAGCTCCCCCCCGCATCCCGATCAGGGCGGCGAGGCGGCGGCAGGTGTCGGTGACGTGGCGGACTTCGTCGGGCGTCAGGCCGCGGCCGAGCAGCGGCTTCTCGCGGTACGAAAGCCACTTCTTGACCACCTGGTATCCGCCAATGGTGTAGCCCCACACCGCCTCGGGCACGTTGCGCCAGCAGGCGGAGTCGTTGAGGTAAATGTCCAGTGCAGGGGTCAGGGTTCGGGGTTCAGGGTTCAGGGGGATCTCACTTTGTCGCGAGCTTTGTCGCGAGCTTTGTCGACCCTGATCCTCCGGGGCAGGGATCGTGGACGGCAGCACCTTCCCGCGTCCCGGCATCGTCACGCCGCCCTTGCCCGCATGGCCCCAGCCGGCCGTCACGTCGAGATCGCCCGACTCGGGACGCGCCGGCTGGCCGTCGAGACGGCGGAAGACCGCGATGCCCTTCAGGTCGTCGCGGACCGCGCCGCAGGTCACGCCGGGAACGGGCGCCTCACTGTCGAGCAGCGCCGCGATTCGGCGGCCGAGCGCGGCCGAGGCCTGGAGGGACGCGCGCCGTTGCGTCCGCACCGCGGCCGACACTGATGTCGGCCCTCCAAAGCCCGGCAGCGGAATACGCGGCCAGTCCTGGCGGATGCCGTCGGCGTTCTCCGCCAGGTACGCGGGCGCATAGCCGATGGCCAGCGCGTGATACCAGATCAGTTCCGCGGTCTCCGGGTCGGCGTCGGGATCGGTATCGGGGTCGAAATGCCCTTGGTTTGTCGATACCGAGACCGATACCGACCCCGACACCGATGACTCCGGATTCATATTTGGAGTCGCTGAGTCGCTGACGACCAAAGAACAGCCCTTGACGTCCGGGCGCGGTTCGCTGTAACTTGAACCTGCAGCGGAGATCGGGTTGGGGGATTGAAGTGCGGAACCGGGCACAGATACAACCATCGCTGACAGCGCAGAGGGTGTTGAATCACTCCCGCCCTTGCATGTTGTACCCTTGTCGTGCGCGCCGACCCGTTTCGATGCATCGATGCATCCCTGCG
>JAKPKY010000082.1 GCA_029553505.1 Planctomycetota bacterium | reverse complement strand
TTGATCGCCTCCGCCCCGGCCAGCATGAGCTTGCCGTCGGGCGTCACCGTGATCTTCGCGTCGCGCAGGTCGGACGTGGGCGAGGAGATCAGGGCGGCGGACTGCCAGTCCTTTCCGTCGCTCGACGTGATGACGCGCAGGGACCCGTCGGGCGAGACGTGGCCCTTGCCCTCACGGAAGACGCAGTACCAGCGGTCCTGGAAGCGGATCAAGTCCGTGAAGGCGTTGTGCGGGGCCTGGCTCCAGATCTTCCGCGACTCGACAAGTTGCAGAGTAGGCGGTTCGCTCTTTGCTGGAGACGCAGCCAGCACCATCAGGACGAGACTGACACAGCGCGCCGGTTTGACTATCGACATGGCGAATCTCCTTCTCCGATCGTGAACGCCCACGTTACTTCAGCCGGGCGCCGACGGCAAGGTGCAATTCGCTGCCGAACGGCAAGCCCCTGCGGGCCCTGTTCACTGTCGAAGGGCTTGCCGTTCGGCAGCCTGCGCTATTCCTTTGCGCTCGACCTGATCTTCTCAGGCATCTGGGCGGCGGTCTGCTTGAGCCATCGTTCGAGCTGCCCGTCAAGCCGTTTGGCGAGGTCCGGTTTGGAGGCGGCCAGGTTGTGCTCCTCACCCAGATCCGCCGACAGGTCGAACAGTTCCAGCGAGCGGTCGTCGTAGCGGCGGATGAGTTTGTATTGGCCGGCGCGGACGGCCCCGCCGGGACGGTTGGAGCGGTGGAAGGCGTAGTGCGGATAGTGGAAGTAGAGCGCGTCGCGATGGAGCGGCTTGCCCTCCAGCAGCGGGCGCAGCGTCGTGCCGTCGAGAGATTCACCGTCGCCGAGCGTGCCGCCCGCGGCGTCCAGCGCGGTGGCGGTGAGGTCCATGCTGACGACGGGCGTGTCGTTGGTCGTGCCGGGCGCCGCCGCCCGGCCGGCGGCGATCACGCCGGGCCAGCGAATGATCAGCGGGACCCGCAGGCCGCCCTCGTAGAGGTCGCCCTGGCCGGAGCGGAGCGGGCGGTTGTCGGTGGCGCCGT
>JAKPKY010000071.1 GCA_029553505.1 Planctomycetota bacterium | reverse complement strand
GCGCTGGCGTGGGGCAGGTTGCGGTCGGGGATGGCGCGCTGGGCGATCTTGCTGCCGACCATCTCGCTGTTGGCGCCGCCCACCATGTCCGGGATCACGTAGGAGCCGAAGGCGGGGATGAGCACCATGAGCGTGGCGGAGAAGAGGCCCGCGCGGATGCCGGGGATGAACACCTTGGCGAAGGCGCGCAGGGGCGTGGCGCCCAGGTCGAGCGCCGCCTCGATCAGGTTGAAGTCGAACTTCTCCGCCGCCGCGTAGAGCGGGAGCATCGCGAAGGGCAGGTAGGTGTAGACCATGACGAGCAGCACCGCCACGGGATTGTAGAGGAGCTGCTGGTCGGGGCGGATGATCGCCAGATCCATCAGGAAGCCGCGGATCACGCCGTCCGGGTGCAGCAGGATCTTCCATGCGAAGACGCGGATCAGAAAGCTCGTCCAGAACGGGAGGATCACCAGCCCCACCAGCACGTGGCGGCGGATCGCGGGCGCGCGGGACATCGCGAAGGCGCAGGGCACGGAGATGACGATGCAGATCAGCGTCGAGACGAGGCTTAGCCAGATGGTGCGCCAGACGATGGAGGGATAGTCCGGATTCGCGAGCGTGCGCCAGGTCTCCAGCGTCCAGCCCTCGCCGATCCCGCCGTCCGTCGCCGTGGGATGGAAGGAGAGCGTGAAGAGCAGGACCGAGGGAATCAGGAAGAAGACGATCATCCAGCCGCAGGAGGGCAGCGTCAGCGCGAGCTCGGCCAGATGATGGCGCACGCGCCGCCAGAAACCCCGCGGGGCGGGGGGGGCTGGCGCGTCCGATCCGGGCGCGGGGCTATTGGGCAGGGCTGTCATCGGTCGCGTCCGCCTCGGGGGCGTCCTCCGGCTCGTCGTCGGACGGCGTGTCCATGTCGCCGATGTTCTCGGGCGGGAGCAGCAGCAGGTCCTCGTCCGTCTCGCTGTACTGTTCGAGCATGTAGCCGTCGTCCGCGTGCCATGAGAGCCAGACTTCGTCGCCCCAGCGGATGGGCCGCTGGTCGAGGAGGTAGCGGTTGTGGGACTGGAGGA
>JAKPKY010000066.1 GCA_029553505.1 Planctomycetota bacterium | reverse complement strand
CCGGCGCCTGATCGGCTTGTAGCCGCCACAGGCCCGCCCGCCATGCCCCTAGCAAACAAGAACATGGGCGGTATCCGGGAAATGCGCTATACTGCACCTCCATGACAACCCAGCAGAAGATTCCGGCGGTGAAGGTGGACGGACGGACGATTCCGCCACAGGCGATCGAATACGAATTCAGCCGTCTGGTCCGGTTCTACTCCGAGCACATGCCCGAGGAGCAGGTGCGGGCGCAGGCGCCGCTGCTGCGGCAGCGGGCCGTGGAACAGGCGATCGGCGCGAGACTCCTCTTCGACCAGGCGGCCCGGCTCGACCTGGTGGTGACCGATGCCGACGTCGACGAGAAGGTGCAGGAGATGGCGGAGCAGGTCGGCGATCCCTCCAAGCTCAAGGAGATGCTGAAGAAGCAGGGGCTCGATGAACCGGCTTTCCGGGCGCAGCTTAAGAATGGCCTGCGGGTCGACAAGCTGATCGCCAGGATCACCGAGGGCGTTGCCGATCCCCGGGAGGAGGAGATCCGCCGGCATTTCGAGGCGCACAAGGACGAGTACAAGCGCGAGGCGCGGGTGCAGGCGCAGCACATCCTGGTCAAACCGCGGAACGAAAGTCCGCAGGCGAAGTTCGACGCCATCGGCAAGATCAACCAGATCCGCGCGCGCGTGGCGGCGGGCGGCGACTTCGGCGAAGAGGCGGCGGCGCACTCGGACTGCCCCAGCGGCAAGGCGGCCGCGGGAAGCCTGGGGTGGTTCAGCCGCGGCATGATGGTTCCCGCCTTCGACGAGGCGGTCTTCGCGCTGAAGGTCGGCGAGCTGAGCGAGGTGATCGAATCGCCGTTCGGTTTCCACGTGATCTACAAGAACGACGAGGAAAAGGCCGCCGAGGCCGAATTCGACGACGTGCGCGAATCGGTCCGCGATTTTCTGCGCCACGCCGCGCGGGGCGAGGCGGTCGCCGCCTACGTGGCCGAGCTGCGGGAGAAGGCGTCGGTGGAAATTCAGTGAGCCGGGGAGGAAGGAGTCGCTATGGGCGGGTTTTTTGGCGTTGCGGCAAAAGCGGACTGTGTCACCGATCTTTATTACGGGACCGACTACCATTCGCATCTGGGGACCATGCGCGGCGGCTTGGCTGTGCTGGGGGAGAACGGCTTCACACGCGTGATCCACGATATCCGCACGGCGCAGTTCCGGTCCAAGTTTGAAAATGACATCGCGCGTTTCCACGGGCATGCGGGCATTGGCGTGATCAGCGACTTCGAGGACCAGCCGCTGATCATCGCCTCGCACCTCGGCACGTTCGCCATCGTGACGGTGGGCCGCGTGGCCAACCTCCAGGAGTTGGTCGACGAACTCTACGCCAGGCACCGGGTGCAGTTCTCCGAGATGAGCCGCACCGGCGTCAATCCGACCGAGCTCGTGGCGATGCTGATCGGCATGCAGGACTCGTTCGTGGAGGGGATCCGCTATGCCCAGGAGCGCGTCCGCGGTTCGTGTTCGATCCTGCTGCTGAAGGAGGACGGCACCCTGTACGCGGCCCGCGACCGCTACGGCCGCACGCCCATCGTACTCGGGGAGAAAGCCGATGCGCGCGCGTTCGCGCTGGAGTCGTGCAGCCTGCCGAATCTGGGCTATGCGTCGGTGCGGGGCATGGGCCCTGGGGAGATCGTTCGCCTGACGGGGGATG
>JAKPKY010000064.1 GCA_029553505.1 Planctomycetota bacterium | reverse complement strand
CGTCGAGGATCGACTCGATTTTGTCTTCCCACGAATGCATGGCGTCGATGCGGGTGTCGGTGATCATGTCCTCGATGACGTCGCGGCGGTTGCCGCAGGCGTGGAGCAGGTAGGGGCAGCCGGCGGCGTGCGCCCGTTCGGCCAGCGCCTTGTGGCCGGAAAGAACGAGCGCGCGGGTGTCGTCGGGGCCGATCATCAGCCCGGTGGCGAAGCCCATGTCGTCGCTGGCCCACCAGATCCGCAGCCGTTTGCTCTGAAGCAGCACGCGCGCCGCCGCCAGCTCGAGTTCGAGCACCCGTCGGGCGATCGCCTCGACCAGGTCGCGCTGTTCGTAGAGGGCGTAGCAGAGGGTTTCGTAGCCCATGAGCCAGCAGAGGTACTCGCAGAAATGGCCGCCGCGCCCGAGCAGGCACATGTCGTCGGGGAGGTTGGCGTCGAACCATTCGAGGTCGCGCGTGTCCCAGGTCTTGCCGTCGGGCCAGGGATATCTCTCGAATTCCTCCCACGAGGTGATGACCCCTTTGGATTCGTTGATCCATCCCCGTTCGCCCTTGCTCTGGTCGCCGGCGGTGGTGTCGGCGGTCCGCTGACCGCCGCCGGTGGGGAGGGAGAGCATGCCGATGCCCACGAAGTCGTAGCCGAGGAACCGCTGCATCGCGATGGCGCGGCGTTTCTCGTAGTGGGGATCGCCGCGTTTCAGGTGCGCCGTCACGCCGTAGCGGCGGTCGGCGGCGTCCTCGATTTCGCGGTCCTGGAACAGCTCGATGTGGTACACGCGGTCAGGCGTGCCCTCGCGGCGCAGGTTGCGGATCAAGCCGTCGGCGTCGATCCGCTGGGTGGCCTCGAAGGATGCGATGGATATCGGCATAGGGGGTATTCCGTAGGTTGCTGACGGCTGGAAACGATGCCTTTTGTTTACAGGTTCGCATCTTACGTTTTTTTCCGGTCCAATTCGAGCGGAAAAGGCGCGGGAGGGTCCGTGCGTCCGTGCGCGTCTGTTTGCCCGGGGCGCCCGGCCTGTGCTATCCTGCATCTATGAAGACACCCCTAAGCGATCGGCAGCTTGCCCCCCATCCGCGTCTCTACCTCGGTGAGGCGGAGCGACGCCGTCTGAAGGGACCTTTCCGCCTGCCGCTGTTGCGCGCCGCCGCCGCGGAGGTGGCCCGGCTGGCCGACGAGTGCCTGGCGGGGCCGCAGTTCGCGTGGGTGCGCAACACCCACAACGCCCATCTGCTGCGGGCACGGCGGATGCAGTGCCGCGTGGTGGCGCTGCTGGCGCAGTGGACCAGGACCGACGACGCGCGCTACCGCGACGCGGCGCGCGACCACCTGCTGGAGATGGGGCGCTGGGAGTGCTGGAGCTGGATCGCCTGGCGCAACAATCAGTTGGCTCCCGACGCGATCTTCGACCTGAGCTACGGCGAGAACAGCGCCACCCTGGCTATCGGCTACGACTG
>JAKPKY010000050.1 GCA_029553505.1 Planctomycetota bacterium | reverse complement strand
CGACGGCCGCAACCTGATGCAGATCACGCACAACGAGGTGGCGGCGGTGGGGCCGAAATGGGACCGCGACGGCCTGCACGTCCTCTACACCAGCTTTCTCAGCGGCGCGCCGGCGGTCTACCGCTTGCCCGCCGGCGGCGGCCGGCGGATGCCGCTGGTGAAATTCCGCGGCTTGAACACCGGCGCCGAGGTCTCGCCCGACGGACGCACGGTGGTGGTCGTGCTCTCGGTCACCGGCAATCCCGAGATCCACACAATCGAACTGGCGACCGGGGCGTCGGTCCGCCTGACGCGCACGCCCCATGCCGTCGAGGCGAGCCCCGCCTGGTCGCCCGACGGCACGAAGGTCGTCTACGTGGGCGACGCCTCGGGCGCACCGCACCTCTACGTTGTCGACGTGGCCACCAGGCGTTCGCGCCGCCTGACCTACAAGGGGTCCGAAAACGTCAACCCCGACTGGGCTCAGAACGGCTTGATCACCTACGCCACGCGCCGCGGGGGGAACTACCAGATCGCGGTTTTCGACCCCGCCGCCGGCGCCGAACCCGACGGGACGCTCACCAGCGGCCCCGACCACGAGGACCCCTCCTGGGCGCCCGACAGCCGCCACATCGTCTGCTCGCGTTTCGACGGCTCCGGCCGGTCGTCGCTTTGGATTCTTGACACACTGGGGGATTCTCCGGTACGGTTATTCTCCAATCAGGGCAACTGGATGTCGCCCGACTGGTCGGACAAGTAAAACGGTTCCTTACTCCACGGAGTCACAGCATGCATACGCATACAGAGCGGTTGGTCAAACTGGCGATGATGGCGGTCCTTCTGGCCATGGGCGGCGGATGTTGGTCTGACGACGACGGAAAAGGGGCGTCGAACGAGCCGACGGTCATCCCCGAGGTTCCCGTCGACGTGGAGACGGGCGAGGTGCTGGAAGGGGATGCGCTCGGCGCGGGTTCCTTCGCCGAAACGCGCGAGGCGGTGCCGGGCGTCGCCTTCGCTCCCGTCTATTTCGGCTTCGACTCCTATCAGCTGGCGCCG
>JAKPKY010000231.1 GCA_029553505.1 Planctomycetota bacterium | reverse complement strand
ATCGCCAAGACCGAGCTGATGGCCGCGGGCTTCAAGCTCGACGGTGAAGGCAACCTGCTGCGCAACCCCGCCGACACGCGCACCAACAGCAACAGCGAAAACGGCCACTACAACTCGGACCGCTTCATGCTGCGCATGAAGAAATAGCGTCCGCGCTGGCTCTGAAAATCGAGGGCGGCGGTCGCGAGGCCGCCGCCCTTTTTCATTCGCCGGGCTTTTCCGGAACCACGAACCGATAGCCGACGCCGGGCTCGGTCACGATCAGGGTCGGGGCGCTGGGCGCCGCCTCCAGCTTGGCGCGCAGCTGCCCGATGAAAACGCGCAGGTACTGGGTGTCCTCGCCATGGGCCGCCCCCCAGACAGCCAGTAGCAGGGCCTTATGCGTGATCACCCGGCCGCCGCCCTCGGCCAGGGCGGTCAGCACCTCGAACTCCTTGGGACTGAGGCGGACCGGCGCTCCCTCGCGCGTGACCAGATGCTTGTCGAAATCGATCGTCAGGTCGCCCGCCTGCACGGTCTTCAGGGGTTGGGACCGAGGCCCCCGTTCGCGCAGGGCGACCCGCAGACGCGCCAGCAGTTCGCCGACACCGAACGGTTTCTCGACATAGTCGTTGGCCCCGTTGTCGAGCGCCTCGATCTTCTCCAGCTCGCGGTCGCGCGCCGACAGGATGATGATCGGCCCCGCATAGAAGGTGCGCGCCTGGATCAGCACCGCCTTACCGTCCATGTCGGGCAGGCCGAGATCCAGCACCACCGCGTCGGGCGGTCTGCGGGCGATCTCGCGCAGGGCTTGCGCGCCCGTGTCGGCGCGCGCCGGTTCGTAGCCGGCCGCGTCGAGGGCGGGGGTGAGGAACCGGTGGATTTGCGGCTCGTCGTCGACGACCAGGATTCGGGGTCTGCTCACCACATGGCCTCCGGCGTAGGGACGTCCTTGGGCAGCGAGATCAGGATGCGCGTGCCCAGCCCTTCGTGGATCGGGCTGGCTGCGGCGATGCGCCCGCCCATGGCCTCCACGAACCCCTTGGCGATGGCCAGGCCTAGGCCCGCGCCCTTGCCGCGATCGGTGGCCTCTTCCATGCGCCGGAAACGCTCGAACACACGCTCCAGCTCCGCGGTGGGAATGCCACGGCCTTCGTCCTCGATGCTGATCACGACGTTGGAGCGATCCTCGTAAGCGGCCAGTTCGATGGCGGAGCCGTCGGGACTATAGGCGATGGCATTCTCCAGGATGTTCACCAACGCCTGTTCGAGCAAGGCCGCGTCGGTCTTGATGAGGCTGAGCTCATCGGGGAAGGCCCGCTCCAGCTTGCGGCCGCCGAGGCGGCGCTCGACGCGCCCCTGTGCGGCGGTCAGCACCTCGCGCACATCGGTCCAGTCCCGGCGCGTGCTCAGGGCGCCGCCTTCGAGCCGGCTCATGTCCAACAGGTTGCCGACATATCGGTTCAGGCGCTCGGCTTCTTCGCGGATCGACAG
>JAKPKY010000226.1 GCA_029553505.1 Planctomycetota bacterium | reverse complement strand
AGAGGTCGAAATCGTTGACGGCCTGGTCGGTCACTTCGAGGCGCCAGTCGACATAGTCGCGGTTGGCCCAGCAGTTGATCGGCCGGTCGTCGGGGTCCCAGGTCCAGGGGGAGCCGTCGACCTGCAGGACTTTCCAATCGTCGCGATCCTCGGCGAAGTTGCGGACGACCGTTTCGAAAATGCCGGTGGCGATGCCCTTGGACTGGGCGTAGTCAACGACCTCGCGCCAGTAGGGATTGACGGGCTGGGGCTGGCCAGGCCCGACTTTTTCCAGGATGTGGTCGGGGGTGGGGTTGGAGTAGCCGCCGACGCCGAACCACTCGGCCGCCCATTCGATGTGGGGGATATGGCCCAGTTGGGCGACCTGATCGACGAAGGCGCGCGAGCCGTCAAGATGGCGCGCCTCGAAGGGGACATGGAACTGGGCTTCATCGCCCCAGGTGGAGGAGGTGCTGCCGCCGACCATGGCGACGGCGCGGACATAGAAGCCGGGGCGGCGCGAGTCGCGGGCCGGCATGATGTCGCGGATGAACTTGCGCATGGCCCAGACTTCGCCCCAGTCGAGGATCTGCTGCTCCCAGTTCATGTGCGAGGGCTGAACGCGCGGAGCGTCGAGCGCGTCGAACTGTTTGGCCAGTTCGCGGAAGAGATATATCCCTTCATTGCGATAGGCGCCCAGGAAGGCGGGCTCGGAAACATAGGTCTGGCCGGGACCGAGGAGCCAGCGGGGCGGGTAGGCGAGGATCATGACGCTGTTGCCGATGGTCGCGCCGCGCGACCAGAACTGCATGACGGGGTTTTCGACGCCGAGAAAGAAGCCGCCTTTTTCGGTGCGGAGGAAGACGTTGAGCAGCGTCCGCCACAGGTTCGGGTCGTGGTGCTTGACGATCTGTTTGAAGGCGGGGGCGACGGTCAGCTCCTCCATGATGACCTGATGCAGGGTCAGCGTGGTGGCGGACTGGTTGCGGACGGTGACGATCTTTTCGAGGTAATCCTGGCCGGCGGGCAGGCGGTAATCGACCTGGATGGCGACCGGCCCGGCGACGTATTGGAAGTGCGCACCGTGTTCGTCTTGATCGGCGGAAACGGCCTCGCCGGTCCGAAGGATGCCCTGGGTGGTTTCGAGGCCGGTGGCGCTCGCCTGGACGGTGAAGGTTTCGTCCGTCAGTCGATTCGTAAGGGAGCGGAGCTTGCCGGTCTGGCGATCCAACTGGATGGCGAGGCCGTCGTTCTGGAGCTGAATCGGCTGCGCGGCGGCGGAGACCGCCAGCGCGGCCAGACAAGAGAGGATCGCGAGGCAGGGCGCGGAAGGCGCCCGGCGACACGCAAGCCGGCGGGGGATCATCCTGTTTGGGTCGGGGCGCCGCGCGAGGCGGCAGAGCAGGCTCATCGAATCAGCACTCCTGGTCTGGGTTATGAGCGGTCCCGGGGGGGGCGAAGAAATCTCCGCTTGACACAAACAATCGTTATCCGATAATCGTTTTCGCAGCTTATTCTGAAGCGATAAGTCCCCGCTTGTCAACCCGAAAAGGGGCGGTTCAGACCCGCGCCCGGCGACGGACTTTCGACCATCTCCCCCACGGCGGAAATCGAGGTAATTGCATCCATGACAGTCAAGCGATCCCCAGTGTGCGACTACGACCGGCTGCGCGCGGCGATGGACCGCGCCGGGCTGGACCTGATCCTGGCCAGCTCGCGGCGCAACGTCGGCTGGTTGACCGACCACCAGACCGAACACTGGACGTGGGAGCATGCGATCCTGCACATGATGGAAAAGGAGTACGACGGCCAGGACTACCTGGTGTTCGCCGGTTTCCCGCGCGACCCGGCGAAGCGGTCGTATCTGGTCGAGTTCGCCCACCGGGAGGAGGCAATCCGCCGGCGGGGGATCTTCGCGGACGACTTTTACGGCTACTGGCGGCGGGGCCGGGTGCCCGAGATCACCGGCGACGGGATTTCGCTGGAGCAGGAATGGACGCGGACGTCGGTCGAGGCGGCGGTGCAGGGGATCAAGGACAACGGCCTGGAGGCCGGGACGATCGGAGTGGAATGGCCGCGCATCTCGGCGGCGGTGATGGAGCAGTTGCGGGCGCTGTTGCCCCGGGCGAAATTCGTCGATGCGTTCGAGCTGCTGTTCGACCTGCGCCAGGTGAAGTCGGCCGAGGAAATCCGGCGCTTCCGCCAGGCCTACGCGGTCGCCAGCGCGACGTATCGCCGGGTGTTCGAGCGGGCGGGCGTCGGCGTGACGCCCAGGGAACTGCTGCTGCTGGAGATGGAGTCGATCTACAGCAGCGGGTGCTCATTCAGTTTTGCGCACGTCTTCTTCGGCGACGGCCAGCACGACATTGCCTACACGCCGCCGGCCGACCGCGCAATCCAGGCGGGCGACCTGGGGCTGTTCGACCTGGGCGTGGTCTACGAGGGTTACGGGACGGATTATGCGCGGATGGCGGAAGTGGCGCCGGGCAACCAGAAGCTGCGCCAGTATTTTCCGGCGATTCTGGCCGGGCGGCGGGCGATTGAAGACGCACTGCGTCCCGGCGCGCGCGCGGGCGACGTCTTCCTGGCCGGCGCGAAAGTGCTCGAGGAGCACGGCCTGACCGCGTCGATTTCCTGCCTGGGCCATGGCATCGGCATCGGCTGCCACGAGCGGCCGTTCCTGGTCGCCAACAGCGAGGACCGCATTGAGGTCGGCCAGATGCTGGTGATCGAGATGTATGCCGAAGTGCGCGGCCTGGGGCCGGTGCTGATGGAGGATGGCGGCCTGATGACCGAAGAGGGCTGGCAGTCCTTTGGCGAGATTCCCACGGACATCCTGCGGCTGGGGTAGGCAAAACCGGATCGCCTGATCCGCCCGGGCAAGACCGGCGGTTTTCACGGAACACGCGCGGGACGGGCGCCCGCGGCCACGCCAGGGCGAACCTCCGCGGCGCGGCATATCCTGCAAGGACGCGTTACATGCAGAAGCAAGCCTTACTCTCCGGCGCTGAATGGCGCGCCGGCGCGCGCTGGATCGGGCCGATTGTCGCGCTGCTCACCCTTGCCGCCGCGCTGCCGGCGGCGGAGGTTGACCGGTCGGCGTTTGATCAGTCGGTCGTGCAAGGCGGCGAGTGGACCTGGGAAGGGGGCGTGCTTGGTCAGACGCAGCCGACCTCGGGGACGAGCCGGCTGACGCTGCCGGGTGAAGCGCGCGAGCGGCTTCAACTGAGTTTTCGCGTCCGGGTGCTGGAGGATGAGGAGTGGGCCGAGGCCGGGGTGATGCTGCCCTCCGATGCGGGTTATTCGATCTTCTGTTCGATCTGGCGGGGGAAGGGCGGCTGGTATGCGGGAATCGTGGATTACGGCCCGTACCGCTACGGGCGGATGCTGGGGGACCAGGCGCTGCTGGCGGGGGCCGAGGCGGGAGTATGGCAGCAGTTCGACGTTCAGGTGGTCGGTTCGACGGTTCGGGCGACGGTCAACGGCGAGATCGAGCTGGCCGCGTCCTTCCCGTTGATCGAGGGCAAGCCGGTCCGCTACGGCAATGCCTCGCAGTGGGACGAGCAGGTGCTGAGCCGGCAGCAGCGAGTGGCCCTGGAAACCCGCAATACCTCGGCGGAATTCGACGCGATCACGCATGAGGAACTGGCGGAGGAGGTGGAACTGGTCACGCCGCTGACGCCGCAGTACGACGCGACGGGGCGGGTGCTGGCGCGGTGGGCCTATGCCGACGTCATCGGGGCGTTCACGGACTGGTTCGCGCGGTGCGGGGAACTGGTGAGCGCGTGGGGCGGCTCGTCGGCTTCCTATCCGCTGGCGCCGGTGATGGAGGAGACGGGCTGGCCGCCGTATGTCTTCAGTTGGGCGACGCTGCTCGATGACCGGGGTCTGGATCATCCGACGCAGTTTCCGACGCATAACGGGCCGCCGACAATCAGCGGATTTATCGCCTGGTATCTCTACACCGGCGAGGAACGCTACCGCGAGGCGGCGCGCGTCTGGGCCGACTGGATGATCGAGCAGGGGAGCACGCCGGCCGACTCGCCGCGGCCCTTTCTGCCGCTGTCGACCTACAGCTATTTCGGCGCGGCGTATACCGGGGACCTGCTCAACGTGATCGAGCCGGACAAGGCCTCGCTGGCCGGCCTGTCGTATCTGGAGCTGGCCGACGTGACCGGCGAGGAAGCGTACCGGGAGGCGGCGCGCCGGATCGCGCAGACGGTCGCGCCGCTGCAGCAGGCCGATGGCAGCTTCCCGTTCCGGCTGAGCTTGGCCACGGGCGACGTCACATCCAGCTACAGCTGCAGCCAGCTCTGGCATGTCCGGTTCTTCGAGCGGCTGGGGGCCGTGGACGACCGCGAGGACTACCGGCGGATCGCCGAGGGGGCGCTCCACTGGCTGCTGACCGGGCCGGTTCAGAACAACCAGTGGCTCGGCTTTTACGGCGACATGTACGATTCGACCGTGCCGGAGAGTTATGACCAGTGGACCGCGCTGGAGATGGCGCAGTGGCTGATCGACCATCACGCCGACGATCCGGGCTATATCGAGGCGGCGCGGCGGATTCTGCACTACGTGGATGAGAAGCTGACGATTCACGACGGGCTGCACCGCGGCGTTCCGGCCGTGGTCGAGCAGACGCTGTATCCCGTGATCCTGCCGCATCACAACATGCGCCTGGCCGACACCTACGCGCGGTTGTATGGGGCGACGGGCGACGAAGCGGCAGGGGAGACGGCGCTGCGGATCAGCAATTCGATGACGCACATGGCGACGGCGGACGGCAAATTCCGCCAGGGGCTCAATTCGAGCATCGACGACCTGGTCTGCCTGATTCTGGAGCTCAACCTGCAATACCTGCGGGTGATGGTTGAACTGCCGCAGACGGCGCCCACGGGGGAAAACCACCTGCTATACCACTCCGGTCCGCTTCGCGAAATCCGTTACGAACCAGGGAAGATTTCACTTCAGGCCCTGGAGCCGGGCCAATCGATCCTGATTGTGGCAGGGCCGGTGCATGCGGTCACCGCGGAGACGGGCGAGCTGACGGCGGTGGAACCGCCGACGTCGCGGCTGGCCGTGGAGCCGGCAGGATATCACTACGAGTCCGCGACGGGCCGGCTCTTTGTGCTACACCCCGCCGGCCGGATCGAAATTCAACTGGAGTAGGGGAGCATGCTTTCACGTATCGCCGTA
>JAKPKY010000204.1 GCA_029553505.1 Planctomycetota bacterium | reverse complement strand
GCCTCGATGACGCCCTGGCCGATTCCCTCCAGGCGGGCCTCGCCGCGCAACTCCGCCGTGCGCCCGTGGCGGCGCATCCAGTCCACCGTAGGCACCAGGCCGGCACGCTCGTCCGGCAGGCCGGTTCCCGGGAGATCGCCGTACCCGAACTGGTTCAGCCACGGCGCCGCCTTGTCCAGCCCCAGCAACTGGCCCACGTGGTAGAAATACACGTCGCAGCTGTCTCGCAGCGCGGCGCGGAGATCCTCGCTGCCGTGCCCGTTGCGGTTCCAGCAGCGGAACCGGTCGGGATATCGCGGGTCAAAGCTCCCCTGGCAATTGTACGTCGTGTGCTCGCCGATCACGCCCGCCCCGAGCCCCGCCAAGGCCATCAGCGGCTTGATCGTCGAACCGGGGGAATAGCGCCGCCCCACCGCGCGGTGCAGCAACGGCAAGTAAAGGGTCTCCTCGGCCAGAATCTCGTAGTCCTGCGAGTAGCGGTTCAGGTCGAACGTCGGCACGCTCACCAGGGCCAGCACCTCGCCCAGCGGAACCGACAGGATCACGACACAGCCGGTGTAGCCCGCCTTGTGAAGCTGCGCCACGCCCTCCTGTTGGAGCCGCAGATCCAGCGTCAGGTGCACGTCATGTCCGTGCCCGGCGGGAACCTCCTCCAGCACCTGTACGCCGGTGCCGATCCGCTTGAGACGACGGGAGCCCCGCACACCCCGCAGGATGTTTTCGCACATCGCCTCGACGCCCCGGCGTCCGATGGTGTCCCACGGCTGGTAGTTCCGCCGCAGTCGCTCCAGCCAGTCCGGCTCGTCCGCAGCCGTGAGATTCCTCTCCTCAAGGTCCTCGGCCCAGACGCGCCCTGTCATGCCGATCACAT
Organism: Planctomycetota bacterium; assembly: GCA_029553505.1. Classification (GTDB taxonomy): domain Bacteria; phylum Planctomycetota; class Phycisphaerae; order SM23-33; family SM23-33; genus UBA12270. Next base: position 9,962 of record JAKPKY010000204.1, on the reverse strand, counting down.
GGCACGCCAGGTCGCCGAAGGGATGCACCCGCTTGTGCGTCGAACGCAACGCCAGGCCGACCGTATCTTCCAGTTGCGGTTTGAGGCGGACGGCCGTCTCGTTGTCCAAGGCGCAGAGGACGGGGTGCTCCTGGTTCTGCTCGCGGACGTCGTAGTCTCGCCCCGCGCGAATCCTCTCGACACGGCGCACGATCTCCTCGATGGTCGTGGGCAGATCGACGTTCCGCTCGCGGGCCTGTTCCTCGACGATCTGCCACGTCCGCCGGGCGCGGTCCTGGTAGATTTGCCTGGCTTCGTCCGGGCTGACGTGTTCCTGCTTGCGGATGCGGTTCTGCTGGACGCGAATCCACTTTTCGTCAGCCGTCAGGAACCGGTAATGCAGGCAGAGGTCGGTGCAGGCCTCGTCCTTGGCCAGGACACACTCGCCGGTGCGGTCGAGAATCCGCCCCCGGCGGGCGGGCAGCAGTTCGTATTTCTGGAGGGCCTCTTCGGCCTGGAGGCGGTAGTCGTCGCCGCGGAGAATCTGGAGATACCCCAGGCGCGCGATCATCACCGCGAACACGACGGCGACGAGGCCCAGGAAAATCTTGATGCGACGCTTGTACATGGGGGTGGATTATACCGGCCGCACGCGCCGCACGCACGGCCCCTTCGCGCCGTCAGCGCCTGCGCCCAGGACGTTCGGCGGGAACGGAGATGAGCCACTTGCGCACGCGGTCCAGTAACGGGTAGAACACGGGCGTCACGACGCCGGTATAGGCGCTGATCGCCATGGCCTGGAGCAGTCTGGCCCCGTACGCCTGCCAGGTCATCACGTTGTGCGCGAGGATCGTCTGCAAAGTCACCCAGGGCAGGTGGGCCAGCAGGCAGAAAATCACCCCGACGACCGCGCGAGTCAGGACGCGTTCGGCAAAGAGGGCCTCGCGGATCTTGTAGACGGCGCCGGCGGCGAGGACGTAGGCCAGTGCCATCGGCCCGACGACCGTCACCCCACCGGGACCGCTCGCGCTGGAAAGGTCCAGCGCGAAGCCCAGCACCCATGCCGCCAGCAGCGCGTCGGCGGCGCGGCGGGCATGCAACGCGATAAACAGCGCCGCCACGGCCGCCAGATCCGGGCCTACCGAACCGATTGCGGAAATCTCGAACGTCAGCATCTGCCCCAGGCTGCACTGGAGCACGATCACCAGGTAGGCCAGAATCGCGAAGGGGACCCAACGCATTACTTGCCCCCGTTCCCAGGCGCCTGCTGGCCCGGTCCGAGGCGCATCACGATGTAAACTTCCCGCAGCGAAGCGAAATCCGCGTGCGGAACGATCAGAAGGTTCACCGTGTGAGGGTCTCGCGGATTCTCCCGCACTTCCGCCACCGTGCCGATCCGGATCTGCACGGGCAGCAGCGCGTCGTCGTCCCGCGTCACGAGCCAGTCGCCCGGGCGGACGTTCTCCTCGGCGCTGACGCCGGCGACCGTCATCGCCGCGTGCCCGTCTCCCTGGGCCCAGACGTCGATGAGCGGATTGTGGGCCTCGCCCAGGCGGCGGACCACCCCGCCGATCGTGACCGTACGGGGATGGGCCGGATCCAGCATCCGCCGAATCCGCGCCCAGGTGCCATATCCCGAGTCGGTGACCAGTTGCAGGCGGGCGGTGAATTCGCCGGTCTCCATCAACCTGCCGACCAGCGCGGTGGCGCTGATGGCCGCCAGGTTCGGCGGAAGGCGCTTGGCGCGGTCGGTCAACAGTTCGCGCGTGGTGACTTTCATGCCCGGTTCGGCCCCGGCTGCGTTTCCCCCGTTGACCAGGCGCGTCCGTCCGTACGGCAGCGCGTCGGCTGCCACCACCCGCGCCGGGATCAGTTCGCACGGCAGGTCGCGGATCGGCGCGTACGACTGGCGGATGCCCTGGATGACCTCCACCTGCCGGCGCCAATACTCCCGCTCTCCCTCGAGGACCACCTGCTGGCCTCGCAGTTCCAGGTTCTCCCGTTCCAAGCGGCGAACCTCATCCGCCGGCAAAGCCCGCCCGGTGACATTTTTCAGGTGTTTTTTGACCGCGCAGGAAACGTAAATCCCCCCTTCCCCCAGCGGCGGCAGGACGTATTGCCCCACCATGCGAAGGCGTGGCGCGACACGCGCTCCCAGCAGCGCCGTCACCATCGACACTGCCAGCAGCACCACCAGCACCGTTCGTTTTGAGATTCTCTGACCGATCCGCATGAGCATCCACCGCAGGTTGCAGCCGCGTGATGATACCCCGCCGCGGCAAGGCGGAGCAAGCAAAGCATTTACCTCGGCGCTTGACAAGTTCCTTTTCCGTGGTATGGTATCGTCAGCTTGCAGGCTGTCCGGGAGCGGCAGACCTGCTTCCTTCGGGTCGGGACGAAGATCGCTCCTTCCTCCCCCGACCAGGCCGCCCGGCCTAGTTCCCGTGTGATTTACCTGGAGGGTGAACTCCGCGCGCCGAGAAGCCCGCGGACGCCCGCCGGACCCCCAGCCGGGTCCGCAGATTCGCAGGACTGGGAAACCGGATTTGGCCGATTTCCCAGGAGGGAACCCCAGGGAACTCGTTGACAGAAAACTGTCAACCCAAGGAAGGACAGGACGGACTGCACATGCGACACCTCCATTATCTCCTCATCGCGCTGTTGTTCATTTTGGTTTCGGCGGCCATTGCACAGGCCGACGACAAGAATCCCCCTTCGTATCGCGGGCAGACGGGCTATACCACGCAGGAATGGGACTTCACCACCTCGGGAGACCCCTCATTTTACGGGGTTTACTGGAATCCGGACGGCACGGGCGGCATCAACTACAATCCCTACGGTACCGGCATCATTCTCGCCACGGTGACCGCCAACAGCGAGCCGGGGTCGTGGCAGAACAACGTCGGCCCCAGCGCCGGCGGCGCGTGGACCGATTTCTCGTCCATGCTGTTCAAGGTTCCCAACGTTCCGGCCGAACCGGAACCCTCGGACAAGTACAAGCTGCTGCGAATCCAGATCACTTTCTACGACGCCAACGTCAGCTACCGCACCCCGACGGTGGCGCTTCCCGCTGTGGAATATGAAACCTGGCAACTGGTCGGCAGCGGAATTTCCCACACCTTCGGGGACGGATGGTACTGCTATTACGCCGACTGGCAGTGCGATAAGAATGCCGGAAGCGAGGACGTCTACCTGTACAACCCCTACGGTTCCGCGGAAACGGGGTACGCCGATTACACGGTCAGTGAAGTGATCATCGACACGATGTGCGTGCCCGAACCGGCTACGGGCGTCGTGCTGGCTATGGGTGTCGCGGCCCTGCTGTTCCGCCGACACTGGAAACGCCGCATGGCGTGAATCACCGCGGAGCGGATTTCGCGCCGGCCGGGGCAGTCGCGGGTGATTCCTCCGCGACGATGAGCACGTCCCCCGGACGCAACCCGACGCGCCAGCCCGCGTCGGCCTTGACGGTCAACGCGCGGACCTGCTTTCCGTCGAGGGTCGCCTCTCCGACGGTGACGATGTCTTCCCGGTCGATCGGGCGGACGCCCCCCTGCCCGCCGCCGAAGACCGCCTGCCCCAGCAGGCCCTGTATCTTCTGCTGCGTGGCGGCGGCGTTGGCGGCACGAGTTTCCGCCGTCAGGCGCCGGTTGCGCTCCGTCACCCACAGGACTGCCAGCGAAACCACGATCAGCAGCATCAGGATTCCCACGATAAGCAGATACCGCGTGTCCGTTTGCGCGGGCCGTTCGTTGACGGGTTGGTCGGTCATGACTCAGCCTTTCGTGCTTTCGCCCAGGCTGCGAAGGATGCGCGCCTCGGCGTCGGGTTCCAGGTAATCGGCGAATCGGGGCAGCGGTCGCCCGCGACGGGAATAATAGTACGTCAGCCCGCGGTGGATCGCCACGTTCGCCAGCCAGCTGTTCCGCTTGATCGGCCAGACGCCCAGGCGGGCCCAGGCGCTCGCGGGCCGATAAAACTCGTGAAACGCCGCCATCTGCGCGTGGCGAAGTTGGGGAATCGTCATCCGCGTCGGGCGGTACACCACTGTCGCGCCGTTGTAGCGATCCCACTCCTTCGTCAGCAGCCGCCCCTCGCTCTCGTACTGGGCGAACACCTGCGTGCCGGGATACGGCGTGAGGACGGGGTAGCAGCTCATGCACAGCCGGGCCTTCTGGGCGAAGCGCACGGCGTTCATGCAGTCCCGCCAGTCGTCGGTGTCGAACCCGAAAATGAAACTCCCCCAGATGCTGATGCCGTACGAATGGATCTTGCGAATCCGCCGGAGGTACTCGTCAGCGTTGACGTAGCGCTTGCCCGCTTCGCGGAGCGTGCCCGCCTTGGGGCTTTCCAGGCCGAGAATCACGCCCAGGCAGCCGCTGTCGCGCATCGCCGCCAGTAGGCGGTCGTTCCCGGCGATCAGGATATCGCATTGCGACGCCCAACGGACGTTCAGCGGGCGGATGGCCTCGAACAACTCCAAGGCCCACTTGTGGTTGCCGGCCACATCGTCGTCGGAAAAAATGAATACCCGCGTGTTGAACGCCTCCTTGGCCTGGCGCATCTCGGCGACGATCTGGCCGATGTCGCGCTGGCGGAACTTCCGCCCGAAGATGGCCGGCGTGGTGCAGAACGTGCACCCGTGCGGGCAGCCTCGCGTCGTCTGGATGGGGTTGAAGACGAGATAGTCCGACGCCCGGAGCAGGTCCTTGCGCGGCGTGGCGATGGGCGCTTCGGGGCCTTCGCGCCAGTCGTACAGGCGCTTGGCGGGCGCTTCCGGGGCAGTCTGCCCGCCGCGCTCGCGGGCGTCCAGCAGGTCCGCCAGGTCGCGCAGGGCGTGGGGAAGCGTGCTCTCGGCGTCACCCTTGCAGACGATCGTCGCGTGGGCCAGCGCCTCGTCGGGCAGGGCTGAGGGATGGATGCCGCCGAGGATCACCGGCACGCCCAGGGCGCGGTAGGCATCGGCCAGTTCATACGCCCGGCGGGCCTGCGTGGTCATCGCGCCGATGCCGACCGCGTCCACGCCGTCGGCCTGCGGGACGTGCGGGGAATCGGTGACGTTTTCGTCGACGATCTCGGCGTCCCATCCTTCGGGGACGACGGCCGCGCAAATGGCGAGGTTCAGCGGCATGAACAGCGCCCGCCGGGAAAAGGTCATCCGGCGGATGATCTCGGGCATGGTGATGGTGCTGAGGGGGCTGCGCGGGTTGATGAGTCGCAACCGGCGTCGCCGGGCGGGTTGAATCGCAGTGGAGATCATGAACCACACCAGCATCGCCTCCGGACGCGTGTCCGAAGGCGCGGGATTACTGGAGATACACTTCGGCGACGGCCCAGGGATGCACGCCGGGCACGACCACCTTGAGTCGGACGTACCGCGCCAACACGGGCGTCGGGAGGCACAGGAGCGTCACCCGCCGCGTGCCCGGCGCCGCGTAGCGGTAGGCAAAATTCCGCCCGTCCACGCTGGTTTCCACGGAAAGCCTCCGCGGGTAGCCGAACTCGTCCGACGGGCCCTGGTCCACCACCACCATGTTGAACATGCTCAGCTTGCCCAGGTCGATCGTCAGCGAGGCGTTCTCCTCGCCGGCGGCGCTTCGGGCGATGGTGTTGACGTCGCCGTCGCGGATTTTGGGCAGGTCCCGCAGCGTTCCGGAAACCTTCCACTGTTCGCGCGGAGGAATCGCCGCGGCGGGCGCGCGCGGACCGCCGTGATGGTAAATCGCGCCGACGCAACCGGACATCGCCAGCATCGCCGGCGCCAACAGGCAAACCATTCGTCTGCAAATCGTCATGCGGAAAATCCCACCGGAGTCTGAGCCGGACCTGCGACATTATATCGACTCTCCCCCCGCCGCCAACCTTTCCTCGCGATTTGCCCGCGCCGGACTAAGTGTCCAGCCGGTGCAGACGCACAACCTTTTTTCAATTCGGCACTTGCAGAATTCTTGCTCCCATGGTCTTGCCTCGCGAATACTGCATCGGATGCCGGACGTCCACCGCAGGGCACCGAAGCAGACGAATGCGAAGACAGCACCGTGACGAATCACCCCCTGCGGAACGGACAAGGGCGGCAGGGGGACCGCAAAGCCCGCGCGAAACCGCGCGGGCTTTTTTTCGCCCACGTTTTTGACGTTGCCGCAGCCGCGGCGCCCGATAAGATAGGCCGCCATGATCGCACTGTCCGACTTTGAAATCCTGCTGATCGCACTGGGAATCCTCTATGTCGCCAGTTGCGTGCACATGGCCAGGTACGCCAGGCGAACCGGGCGCAACGCCTGGCTGTGGTTTTTCCTGACGCTGTTGCTGACGGCCGTGCCGGTCACCCTCTACTTCTACGTCGTCTATTTCCTCCAGCGCCGGCGTGAACTTTCCGGCCCGACAGGCCGCCTGAGACGCTGCCCGCACTGCCGCCGCCTGATTTCCCCCGGCACGCCGCTGGGCGCGTGCCCCCATTGCCGCATGCCCCTGGGCGACGAGGTGCAAGACGCATGAAAGCGGTCATCCTTTCCATCGGAACGGAACTGGTTTCCGGGCAGACCGTGGACACCAACAGCGCCTACCTGTCGCGCGAGTTGGCCGGTCTGGGCGTCGAGACGATCGCCCACGCGACCGTGGGCGACGAGCAACCCGCCATCGCCGCGGCGATCCGCGAGGCCGCCGCCCGCGCGCCGCTCGTGCTGGTCACGGGCGGGCTGGGACCCACCGAGGACGACCTGACCCGTCAGGCGATGGCGGAAGTGCTGGGGGTGGCCCTGCGGCTGGACGCACGATGCCTGTCGCAAATCGAGGAATTCTTCCGACGGCGCGAGCGGGAGATGAACCCCGCCAATCGCGTGCAGGCGATGCTCCCTGCCGGGGCCGAACCGCTCGACAATCCGCTGGGAACGGCGCCGGGAATCACCGCGACGGTTGGCCAGTCGCGCGTATACGTCATGCCGGGCGTGCCCCGCGAGATGGAACTGATGTTCGCCGGGCAGGTGGCGCCGCGGATCGGCCGGTCGGCCGGCGTGGTGACCCACCACATCCTTCACACGTTCGGGCAGGGCGAGTCGGACATCGCCTCAAAGATCGCCGACCTCATGCAGCGGGGGCGCAACCCGCTGGTGGGGACGACCGTCGCGGCCGGACTCGTCTCCGTGCGCGTCTTGACCCGCGCCAAAGATCGCTCCGCGGCCGAAAAACTCGCGCGGGAAACGATCGCCCTACTGCGGGACCGCCTGGGCGAACTGGTCGTGGGCGAAGATGACGAGACGATGTCCCCCGCCGTCGGGATGCTGCTGCTGTCGCGCGGGCAGACGCTCGCCACGGCTGAGAGTTGCACCGGCGGGATGATCGGCGAGATGCTCACGGCCGTCGCGGGCTCCAGCCGGTATTACCTCGGCGGGGTGGTCGCCTACGCCAACCAGGCCAAGACCGCCCTGCTCGGCGTTGCGGAATCGCTGCTCGCCGCCCACGGCGCGGTCAGCGAGCCGGTGGCCGCCGCGATGGCCGAGGGCTGCCGCAAACGCTTCGCGTCCGACTGGGCGGTCAGCGTAACGGGAATCGCCGGGCCGGCCGGCGGCACGGACGAAAAGCCCGTCGGGCTGGTCTACATCGGACTTTCCGGCCCGGACGGAACGCAGGTTCGCCGCCACATCCTGCCCGGCACGCGCGACATCGTCCGCCTCCGCGCGTCCCTGACGGCGCTGAACCACCTGCGGCTGAAACTGCGGAGGTAGGATCTCGTCGCCGCAGGAACCGCCCTCGCCGGCAATCAGGTTTGCGTCATCTCCGGCTGCGCAATGGCGAGGGAATCCAGGCCGTCAGAAGCCCCTGCCCCTCGCGAGGCTTTCCCACCATCGACCAGGCGTATTTTCCCAAGATCAGCGAAAACGCATTGCCCGGCGTGTAGACCAGCCTTGTGGCCAGGAGCACCAGCGCCAGCGCCGCGCCGGCCATCATCCCGCCCAGATGCGCCCAATGGGCTACGCCGGTCTCGGCCCCCAGCACCAACCACAACACGTCCCACGCGATGTAAAAGAGCACCACGGCGTATCCCGGCATGGGGAACACCTTGTGCGACAGGCGGAATTTTCCTATCAGACCCCACCGCCACCAGGCGACCATGTAAACCTTATACAGGGGCAGGAGCACCAGGTACATCCCGCACAACCCCATGATCGCCCCGCTGGCGCCGAGCATCGGAATGATCTGGTCCGAAGGCGTCTGCATCCGCCATGCAATGCCCGCCAGCGCCGCCAGGAGGAGGTAAGACCCCAGCGTTGCCGTGTTCCCGATCAGGTTGTTCACCCGCGTTCCGATGACCAGCAGGAACAGCATGTTGCCGGCCAGGTGCAGCAGGTCGGCGTGCAGAAACGCGTGCGAGACGAGTTGGCGATGCTCGTAACCCGGTACGTAAACTTCCTGCTCCCGAAGGCTCTGATTGATCTCCTGAACTGAAAGGTCCGGGGATTCCCGCTGCGTTTCGCGGACGATCTGGTCGTGGACCGTCTGCCGGTCGGCGCTCCAAAGCATGTGGTCCAGCACGGCGGGATCTTCGCCAACCTCCGTCCGGTACCAGAACCATCCGCTGACGATGACCGTCACGGCGACGATCAGCCACGTGGCGACGGGACGCACCCGCCCCGACGCCTCCGAATAGACGGGGTACAGGCCCATCGGCAGCAACCAACTGACGGCCGAGACCACCGTCTGGGTGCGGGTGTAGATCGTGTCCTCGTCGGGCGTGTGGATCGTCAGCAAAGGGCGTCCCGACGGCACGCGGATTCCGCAGCGTGCGCAGAGGGTGGCGCCGCCGACGAGGGGCTGATCGCACGCAGGGCAGAATGAGCCATCGGCCGGTCGCGCCGCGGACGCCTTCGCCCCCCAAGGGGAAGAACCGGGGGAGGCATCAGACTGAAGGTTGGGGGCGGCTTGCCGAGGCGCAGGCTCCTGAAGGCGAAACGGAATGGCGAACACCGTCTGGCATTGGGGACATTTGCCCTTTCGGCCGGCGGTGTGGTCGCCGAGACGAAACTTCCTGCCGCAAGACGGGCAATTGCACTCTATCAAGTCAGGACCCTCCCCAAAGTTCCGTGACGCGATACGCCCCTGCTGCGCGACAAATGATTTAAGACATGAACAGGGCCGGTTCACAAGCCCCAACGACGGCCGCTAGAACTCGTCCTCGTCGGACTCCATGGTGTCCTTCCAGAGTTCGAGATTCTCGAGGTAGACAGCCGTGCCGCGCGCCACGCAGGTCAGCGGGTCGTCGGCAATCCGCACATCCAGGCCCGTGGCGTTGGACAGCACGGTGCCCAGCCCCCGCAGCAGCGCCCCCCCGCCGGCGAGCGTGATGCCGTTGTTCACCAGGTCGGCGGCGAGTTCGGGCTCGGCCTTTTCCAGCGTGCGGATGACGGCGTCGATGATCGCCCCGACGGGCTCCTTGAGCGCCTCTCGCACCTCTTCGGAGGAGATGATCGTCTTGCGCGGCAGGCCGGAGATCATGTCGCGCCCGCGGACCTCCATGGTCACTTCCTGCTGGAGCGGCGCGGCGGAGCCGATTTCGATCTTGATGCGCTCGGCCGTCTGCTCGCCGATCATGAGGTTGTAGGTGCGCTTCATGTGGGCCATGATGGCCTCGTCCATGTCGTCTCCGGCGACACGGATGGACTCGCACACGGAGATGTCCGCCAGGGACATGATGGCGACCTCGGTGGTCCCGCCGCCGATATCGACGATCATGGAGGCCGTCGGGTCGGTGATGGGCAGTCCCGCGCCGATCCCGCAGGCCATCGGTTCGTCCACGAGGTAGACGCGGCGCGCCCCGGCCCGCTCGGCGGAGTTGAGCACCGCGCGCTTCTCGACGGCGGTGATGCCCGAGGGAATCGCGATGACGACGCGCGGCTTGATGAACGACCGGCGGCGGTGGACCTTGCGGATGAAGTAGCTGAGCATCGCCTCGGTGATGTCGAAATCGGCGATCACGCCATCCTTCATGG
>JAKPKY010000191.1 GCA_029553505.1 Planctomycetota bacterium | reverse complement strand
TGCTTCCGGAAGTGACCTTCACGCTCGAGAAATTCATCTCGGACGTCCGCCAGAGCCTGAAGGACTTCAAGCGGTGCTTCGTGGCCGCCGGCGAGGGCGTCAAGACGGCCGACGGGAAATATCTCGGCGAGGCGGGCGGATCGTTCGGGAAGGACTCGTTCGGGCATGCCCAGCTGGGCGGGGCGGCCGACACCATCCGCGCGATCATCGAGAAGGAAGTGGGCGTCAAGTGCCGCGTGAACCGCGCGGGAACCGCCCAGCGGAACGCGATGCACTTCGCCAGCCGGACCGACGTGCAGGAAGCCTACCTCGTCGGCGCCAAGGCGGTCGAGGCGGCCATGCAGGGCGTCAACGGGATGATGGTCACGCTGGAGCGGACCGGCTCCGGCGACAAGTACGGCGTTTCGACGGGCCTGGTCGAGCTGGAGAAGGTCGCCAACGGCGAGAAGTTCGTTCCGAAGGAGTTCATCGGCGCCGACGGCATCAGCGTGACCGACGCGTTCCGGGCGTACGCCGCCCCGCTGCTGCGCGGCGAGGCGGAGATCGAGATCGGACCGGACGGCCTGCCGATTTACGCCCGCCTGGCCAAGCACAGGGTCGCACGGAAGACCGGAAAAGAGTATCGTATTTAAAACAACAGCATTAACCGCAGAGAACGCGGAGAACGCAGAGACATCTGGAAAAAACCAGATCGTTATTTCCCCCTCTGCGACCTCTGCGTTCTCTGCGGTGAGATATTTTTCCCCGCCCGGCGGGTCGAAAGGCCCGTCCCGGGCGATTCCCGGCGGGTCCGGGGCCCGAATCATAAATTCATAGTTTCATCCTGGGCAAAACGATGCTGCGGTTTGACGTCTATCGCAACGGCGCGCCCGCGCGCGACGTGGAGTTGAGTGGTGCGTACCTGTTCGGGCAGGACGGGATTCCCGTTCGCGCCGACCTGGTGGCCGACGGGGGGCAGATCACCTGCCTGAAGCGCGTCCCCGGCGCGTGCGGACTCGCCCTGCTGTGGGACGCCGGAAAGGCCGGACGCTTCCTCTTGCCCACCACCCGCCTTCCGGAACGCTCCAAACCCTACAACCTGAACGTCGAGCTGGCCCGCGCCCGCATGATGCACATCGCCCAGAAACGCGAGGACTGGGGCCTGTTCGACTACCACGGGGCCGAGGCCATCAACCGCGAGTTCGACGAGGTCCGAAAGACCTTCGTCGCCGCCCTGAACGCCGCCGACCCGGCCGAGGCGTCCGCGCTGGCCGAGCAGGCGTTGGAAGTCGGCGTCACCCTCTCCGAGAAAATCGCCCTGTTCCACGCAGACATCTTCCTGACCCGCCGCAAGGCGTCCGGGGCGGCCATGAACCGCACCAGCTTCGGCTGCGTCGTCGACCTGTTCAGCATGGGCGAGACCTACCAGGAGCGCCTGCGCGAGGGGTTCGACTTCGTGTCCGTCCCCATGCCCTGGAAATACACCGAGCCCAAGGAGCGCATCCACAAGTTCACGCAGATCGACGCCTGGGTGAACTGGGCGGCCCGCACCCGAAAGCCCGTCCACGCCGGGCCCCTGCTGAGCTTCGACGAGACCCAGGTCCCCGAGTGGCTGTACATCTGGGAACACGATTACGACGCCCTGCGCGACCTGATCTACGAGCACATCACCAAGGTCGTCACCCGCTACCAGAAGCACGTGCGCGTCTGGAACGTCGTGTCGGGAATCCACGCGCACAACATCTTCAACCTCAACTTCGAGCAGCTCATGGAGCTGACGCGCATGAGCTGCCTGCTGGTCAAGAAGCTCGCCCCCGACAGCCAGGTCATGATCGAGCTGGTCATGCCCTGGGGCGAGTACTACGCCCGCAACCAGCGGACGATCCCCCCGCTGCTGTACGCGGACATGGCCGTCCAGAGCGGAATCAAGTTCGACGCGTTCGGCGTGCAGATGTACCAGGGCGTGCCCATCGACGGGATGTACGTGCGCGACCTGCTCCAGATCAGCTCGCTGCTGGACGAATTCGTCACGCTGAGCAAGTCGGTGCACGTGACGGCAGCCCAGGTGCCCTCCAACACCACCGACGACGCCTGGGACGCCTGGGGCGGAAAGCAGCCCATCACCAAGGCGGGAGTCTGGCACGCGCCCTGGTCGCAGCGGCTCCAGGCCGAATGGCTGCAGGCGTTCTGCCGGATCGGGATCTCCAAACCCTACGTCGAGTCGTTCTGCTGGCGCGACCTGGCCGACTACGAGGGGCACTTCATCCCCCACGGCGGGCTGTGCCACAACAACCTGGAAGGTAAACTCGCCTTCCGCGAGCTGCGGAACTTCAAGGCATTCCTCCTGTCGACGGACGTCAACGAGAAGAAACGCAAGGGCACGGGCACGGGAAAATGACGGACGCAGGCGGGGCAATGCGCGGGTTGGCGTGGCGGACGGGACAGTGCGCCTGGCTGATCGCCGCGTGCGCGGGCGCGTGGGGGCTGCTGGCGGTCGCGGCCATCGACGGCGGACCGGAAGGACCGGAGCGGACCGCGCCGAGCGCCGCCCGCATTGCCGCGGCCCGGCAGAGAATCGACCCCAACGCCGACCCGCTCGCCTCGCTGATCCGCCTGCCGGGAATCGGCCCGGCCCGCGCCGAGGCCATCTGCGAATACCGCCGCGCGCACGGCCCGGTCGCCTTCCGCCGCGCCGAGGACCTGCGCAAGATTCGGGGCATCGGCCCGGCCTCCGTCGAGGACCTCCGCCCGCACCTGAAATTTCCGCCCGAGGGCGATTCCCCGTTGCAGCCGGCGACCGCCCGGCCATAATGTCCCCATGGCTTCCGACGGCTCCGGAAAACCGCGACGCAAGGACAACTACTTCCACCAGACGCAGCGCCCGCTGAACTGCCTGGTGTTCATCCTTCCGGGGCTGGTCTTTTTCCACGTGGGCTCGGCCGTCTACGGGGGCAGCCGGCTGCTCGTGCCCCAGTGGGTCGGGCAGGTGCTGCGGTATTTCGGCGGGACGGCCGCCTTCCTGCCCCCCCTGCTGATCGTCGTGACGCTCCTGCTGGTGCACGCCGCCCACAAGGACCCCTGGAAAATCCACCCCAAGGCGCTGGCGGGAATGTTCGGCGAGTCCATCGCCTGGACGCTCCCGCTGATCGCCCTGGGGTTCTTCACGCGGCGGATCGCCGCCCAGCCGGGAAGCCTCCTGACGGCCGAGGGCGACAAGCTCCTTCAGAACGTCCTGCTCGCTTTCGGCGCGGGAATCTACGAGGAGTTCATCTTCCGCTTCCTGCTGATCAGCCTGGCGCTGCTGATCTTCGTGGACCTGGCCACGCTGCGAAAGGACATCGTGACGTTCGTGGCGGTGCTCGCCGGGGCGGGGCTGTTCAGCCTGTGCCACTTCACGGGCGAGTCCGTCGCGGGGGACACGGCCTTCAACTGGAGCCAGTTCACCTTCCTGGCGACGGCAGGAGTGCTCTGGGGTACCCTCTTCGTCTACCGCGGGTTCGGCATCGCCGTCGGCGCCCACATCTTCTGGGACCTCTACGTCCTCGCCAGCCGGTAAGACGGCCAGCCCCTACAGCCTCGCCGCCAGGTTGCGGAGGAACGCACGGTTATCGCAGCAGAGGTAGTCCACCCGTCCGCCCATCCGGTGGAACGACTTCATGAACCGCAGGTAGTAGCCGGGATGGTCCTTCGGCGGCTCGCCCTGGGCCCAGTCCCACTTCCCGCCGTCCTGGAGGTCCACCACGGCGATGTCGAAGTCGCGCAGCAGCGGCTGCCCGCGACCGCCCCGCAGGTTGTTGGCGCAGCTGACGGCCTTCTCGAAGACCTGCGGGCTCATGATCGCCGAGCCCACCGACAGGTACACCCCGCCCTCCAGGTCCAGCACGCTCCGGTCGAAGATGCGAACGTCCGTTCCGCTGGCGCGCCCGATGGCCGCCCCGTGGTACATCGGATGGTTGACGATGATGTCGTACCCGATGCCCGGATGCACGGTGAACGGCACGCGCTTGCGATACGCCGCCGCGGGGACGGAATACTCCTTGAACGGGTGCTTCACGCCCACGCGCCCGCCCGGCAGGGCGAAGCGCGTCATCGTCGCCAGCAGGTCCGCCCGCGCCGCCGTCAGCGGGTCGGCGGGGTTCGCGCGGATCTGCGCCGCGAGCGTCTCCGGCTGCGGAAGGTCCACGCCGTCGGTGGCGATGAACCGCCCGACGGACTCGCCGAATCCGAGCCCCTCGGCCGCCCCGGCGACAACGGCGAGGTTCAGGCACCGCCCCGTCTCGTCCCACGCCCCGAACCGCCCGGCCGGGGCGTTGTCGCCCACCGACTCGCTCGAGACGCCCTGGAAGGCGAACTCCCAGTCGTGGATCACGCCCGCGCCCTGCGTCGCCACATGCGTCACCCACCCGCCCTCGAGCAGGGCGATCACCGTCGGGCCCAGTCCGTTCTTGATCAGGTGCGCGCCGTACGTCAGCATCACCGACGCGCCCCGCGCGCGGGCCCGGCGAATCCGCTCCGCCAACCGGTCGATCCGCTCCGACAGGTCGCCGGCCAGCTCCGTGCGAGACGGGTACAGCGCCTGGGTGCGGATGTCGATGTAGCTCTTGCGCTCCGCCAGCGGAAGCACGTGAATGTCCCGCGGATCGATTGGTTCAAATGGCATGGTCTGGTCCGTTCGGTTCGGGCGCCACGGTCAAACCGGGTGCCACGGTCAAGCGCTGTCTGCTTGACCGTGTGAACACCCCTAAGCACACAACGCTTGAGGGTGGCGCCCATTTATTCCGTTCAGGATTGTATCTGCAACACGTTGAGAATGCTGCGCAGTTGGCTGAAGTCCGGCACCACCAGGTCGGCACCGGCGCGGATGAGGCGCGCCC
>JAKPKY010000185.1 GCA_029553505.1 Planctomycetota bacterium | reverse complement strand
CGGCGCGCGGGTGCTGCTGCGGATCAAGGTCCCCAACGTCGGGTCGGTGGTGGAGCTGAGCCTGAAGTTCGGCGCCGAGCCTGCCGACGCGATGGACCTGCTCATCAAGGCGCACAAGCTGCACCTTCGCCCCGTGGGGGTGAGTTTCCACGTCGGCAGCCAGTGCACGCACCTGGAGAACTACATCGAGGCGCTGGAGCTGGCGGCCATCCTCGTCCGCGACGCGAAGCTCAAGCAACTCCCCGTCGAGATCGTGGACATCGGCGGGGGGTTCCCCATCCGCCACTTTGACGACGACGAGGACTACTTCGAGCAGACCAGCGCCGTCATCCGCCGGGAGATCGACCGCCTGTTCGACCCGAACGTGCGCCTGATCGCCGAGCCGGGGCGTTTCCTGGTGGGCCCTGCGGGCACGCTGCTGATGCGGGTGATCGGAAAGGCCATCCGCGACAACAAGCACTGGTATTACCTCGACGACGGCGTCTACGGCGCGCTGAGCGGGATGATCTTCGACCACGCCAAGTACGAGTTCAAGGTGCTCCGGGGCGGGCGGACGCAGCTGTCCACGCTCGCCGGGCCCACCTGCGACAGCCTGGACATCATCTCGCGCGGCGAGGACCTGCCCGAGATGGACCTGGGCGACGTGGTCTACGTCGAGAACATCGGCGCGTACAGCAGCGCCAGCGCCACGACGTTTAACGGCGTTCCGCCCGCGCGCGTGGTGATGGTTCCCTGATGGAAATAAAGTGAACGCGCCGGCGGGGCGTCCGACCCTTCCGGGCCTTGCACGGGTTACATAGAAGACAGGAATCCAACGATGAAGCGTACGCACCGAGTCCGCAAAGACCTCTCCGAACTGCCCGACTGGATGCGGGACAAGAAGTGTCCGCACAAGGGCAAGTACCTTTCCGGGAAGCGGATCATGCCCCGGGGCATCACCGGGCGCGAGAAGCTCACAGCCCTGATGAGCGAGACGTTCCTGGCGTACAACTCCGCCCGCCTGCGCGAGGGCGTGGAACTGTTCACCCAGAAGATGCTCGAGCCCGACGTGACGGTGGGCATGAGCTTTGCCGGCGCGCTGACGCCTGCCGGGCTGGGCTGCTCCTGCATTGTCCCGCTCATCAAGGCGGGGTTCGTGGACTGGATCGTCGCCACCGGCGCGAACCTGTACCATGACCTGCACTTCGCGTTCAACTACCCGCTGCACGTCGGCAGCCATCTCGTCGACGACGCCGACCTGCGCAAGAACGACGTCGTCCGCATCTACGACGTGCTGCTGGGCTACACCGACTGCCTGATGGCCACCGACGAGATTCTCCGCGGCATCCTGGTCCAGCCGGAGTTCCAGAAGGAAATGGGCACGGGCGAACTGCACTACCACCTCGGCCGATACGCCGCCGAGTGGGAGCGCAAGAGCGGATTGAAGGACGTCAGCATGCTGGCGGCAGCGTACCGCTGTGGCGTGCCGGTCTACACCAGCTCCCCGGGCGACTCGACCATCGGAATGAACGTCGCCGGCGTGGAACTCAAGGGCAACAAGCTGCGGATCAATCCGTCCATCGACGTCAACGAGACGACCAGTTTCGTCCTGGGCGCCAAGCGCAGCGAGGGCAAGAGCGCCGTGGTGCTCTGGGGCGGCGGAAGCCCGAAGAACTTCATGCTCCAGACCGAACCGCAGATCCAGGAAGTGCTGCGGATCAAGGAAGTGGGGCAGGACTACTTCTTCCAGGTCACCGACGCGCGCCCCGACACGGGCGGGCTGTCGGGCGCTACGCCGCACGAGGCCGTCAGCTGGGGAAAGGTGGACCCCAACCGATTGCCTGACGCGGTCGTGTGCTATTCCGACACCACACTGGCCATGCCGATCTTCACGCACTACGCGCTGGCCAACCACCCCAAGCGGAAGCTCAAGCGCCTTTACGACCGCCGGGCGGAACTCATGGAAGCCCTCGTCCGCGAGTATTTCGCGCACAACAAATAGTGGAGAGTGAAGAGTGAAGAAATGGTCAATTGACAGTTGGCAATTGGCAATGCCCGAAGCCTGATTTCCTGTTAAGCAAGGAGTGTCCCGATGAGAAACGCTGTGATCTGTGTGGCGTTGGCGTCGTGCGTGTTGGTTCTTCCGGGCCTGGCGACGGCTGCCGACGAGGCGCTGCGTCTCCCGGCGGTCCTGGGCGACAACATGGTGCTCCAGTCCGGGCGCGACGTGCCCGTCTGGGGCTGGGCGGCGCCGGGCGCGAAGGTCGCCGTCAAACTCGAATCCACCTCCGCCGAAGCGACGGCCGACAAGGACGGGCGCTGGATGACCAACCTGCCCGCGATGAAGGCGGGCGGACCGTTCGAGATGACTGTCACCGCGGGCACGGAAGTCCTGACGGTCAAGAACATCCTCGTCGGCGAGGTGTGGATCTGCTCCGGGCAATCCAACATGCAGTGGTCCGTGAACCGGTCCAATAACGCCAAGGAAGAGATCGCCGCAGCGAACTACCCGAAGATTCGCCTGTTCACCGTTCGCAACGTCGCCACCGAGCAGCCGCAGGACGACTGCCAGGGCAAGTGGGTCGAGTGCAGCCCGACGACGGTGCCGGGTTTCTCGGCCGTGGGATACTTTTTCGGCCGCGACCTCCACAAACAACTGAACGTCCCGGTGGGGCTGATCAACACCTCCTGGGGCGGCACGCCGGCGCAGTCCTGGACGTCGCTGGAAAAGCTCAAGGCCAACGAGCTGCTCAAGCCCTACGTGGACCAGTACGAGAAAGCGGTAGCCAGGCCGAAAATCGCCACCATGGAAGAGTATGAGAAGGCCCGGGCGGAGTGGGAGGCCAAGGTCTATCAGACGGACCCGGGCAACAAGGGCCTGGAACAGGGTTTCGCCGTGCCGGGGCACGACGTTAGCGATTGGAAGGAGATGAAGCTGCCCTCCGCGTGGGAATCCGCCGGCATGAACATCGACGGCGCGGTGTGGTTCCGCAAGGAAGTGTCCGTGCCCGAGGCCTGGGCCGGAAAGGACCTGACGCTGGATCTGGGCGCGATTGACGATTTCGACACGACGTATTTCAACGGCGAGCAGGTCGGCGCCACCGGCAGCGAGACGCCGGACGCCTGGAATGTGCGGCGGAAATACACCGTTCCCGGCAAGCGGGTCCGCGCCGGCGCCAACGTCATTGCCGTGCGCATCTTCGACCGATACAGCGGCGGCGGAATCACGCGCGGACCGATGACGCTTTCGCCCGTCGAAGGAAAGGACGCCAAGCCCATCGACCTGACCGGCGAGTGGAAGTGCAAGGTCGAGTTGGCCCTCAAGCCGCTTCCTCGCCCCCCCGCGCCGTTCAAGCCCGGGCAGCAGAATCCGCACCTGAGTTCGTCGCTGTATAACGGAATGATCCACCCGCTGATTCCCTTCGCCCTCCGCGGGGCCATCTGGTACCAGGGCGAATCCAACGCGGGGCAGGCCTGGCTGTACCGCACGCTGTTCCCCGCGATGATCGAGGACTGGCGCGCCCGCTGGAAGCAGGGCGACTTCCCGTTCCTCTGGGTGCAGCTGGCCAACTACACCGCCGCCAAGGACCAGCCCGGCGAGAGCAACTGGGCTGAGCTGCGCGAGGCGCAGTCGATGACGCTGCGCCTGCCGAACACGGGCCAGGCCGTCATCATCGACATCGGCGAGGCGAAGGACATCCACCCCCGCAACAAGCAGGACGTGGGCGCCCGGCTGGCGCTGGCGGCCCGCAAGGTCGCCTACGGAGAGAACGTCGTCCACTCCGGTCCGGTTTACAAGTCGATGAAGGTCGAGGGCGACAAGATCGTCCTGACGTTCGACCATGTGGGTTCCGGCCTGGAAGCCCGGGGCGCCGAAGGGCTCAAGGGATTCGCCATCGCCGGCGAGGACCGCAACTTCGTCTGGGGCGAGGCGAAGATCGTGGGCGACACCGTCGTCGTCCGCAGCGAGCAGGTGGCCGCCCCGGTGGCCGTACGATACGCCTGGGCCAACAACCCGCCCTGCACCCTGTACAACAAGGAAGGGCTGCCCGCTTCCCCGTTCCGCACCGACGATTGGCCGGGCATGACTCAGCCGAAGTGACCCGCGGAAAATCCGCAGCAGACCCGCGCGGCGGCCCAATAAGCCGCCGCGCTTTCTTGCGCGGATCAAGCAGGGGGGATTACGCTTCCGCGACGGCCGCCGCCCGCCGCGCGAACCGCTTGCGATCGGTTTCCTTCAGGTAACGCTTTCGCAACCGAATGGCCGTCGGAGTCAGTTCCACCAGCTCGTCGTCCTCGATGTATTCCAGCGCCGGCTCCAGGTCCAGGCGCCGCGCCGCCTTGAGCACCACGGTGGCGTCCTTGCCCGCAGCCCGCATGTTCGTCAGCCGCTTGGCCTTGACGGCGTTGACCGGAATGTCGTTGTCCTTGCAGTGCTCCCCGACGATCTGTCCCTCGTACACCTGGTCGCCCGGCGTGACGAACATCATTCCCCGGTCGGCGAGCTGGTCCAGCGCGTAGGCCGTCACCTGCCCGCTCTCGGTGGCCACCATCACCCCGTTGGCCCGGTGGGGAATCTCCCCGCGGTACGGGCCGTAATCGTGGAACCGGTGGTGCATGATCGCCTCGCCCTGGGTGGCCGTCAGCATGCGGTTCCGCAGCCCGATCAGCCCCCGCGCCGGAATCGTGAACTCCAGGTGCGTCCGGTTGGACCGCGTCTCCATGCGGACCATCTCGGCTTTGCGGTCGCCCAGAAGCTGCATCGACGGGCCCACGCTCTCCGTCGGAACGTCCAGCACCAGCAGCTCCAGCGGCTCGAGCTTCTCGCCATTGGCACCGCGATGGAAGATCACCTCCGGCTTGCCCACCGAAAGCTCGAACCCCTCGCGGCGCATGTTCTCCAGCAGGATGCCCAGGTGCAGCAGCCCGCGCCCGGAGACGATGAACTCGTCGGTTCGGAACTCCACCCGCAGCGCGACATTGGACTGGAGCTCCTTTTCCAGTCGCTCGCGGATCTGCCGGCTGGTGACGTATCGCCCGTCGCGCCCGGCGAAGGGCCCGTCGTTGATGCGGAAGGTCATGTGCAGCGTCGGCTCGTCCACGTGCACCGCCGGCAGCGCCGCGGGATTCTCCGCGTCGGCCAGCGTTGCGCCGATGTCCACCTTTTCGAGCCCGACGGCAGCGAACAGGTCGCCCACGTCGATCCGGTCGGTCTCCTTGCGCCCCAGGCCGTCGAAGCGGAACAGCTGCGCGATCCGCTGGATGCTTTGCCCGCCCTCGCGGTCGATCACGGCGATGTCCTGCCCCGCGCGCAGCTCGCCGGCGAACACCCGCCCGATGCCGATCCGCCCGACGTAGTCGCTGTAGTCCAGCGTCGTGACGAGCGCCTGGAGTGGGGCCGAGGCGTCCAGGTCCGGCACCGGAACGTGCCGGATGATCGCGTCGAACAGCTCGTGGATGTCGCCCTGCGCCTCGCCGCCCTTGCCGGCGGCTACCAGTTCCCGCGCGGCGTCGTGGTCGGCCGTCGCCCACCCCTCGCGCCCCGAGGCGTAGATCGTCGGGAAATCCAGCGCGTGGTCGTCGGCCCCGAGCTCCACCAGCAGGTCGAACACCTCGTTGAGCACGCCCATCTCGCGGGCGTCGGGGCGGTCCATCTTGTTGATGACCACGATCGGCTTGAGGTGGTTCGACAGCGCCTTGGACAGCACGTACCGCGTCTGCGGCATGACGCCCTCGGAGCTGTCCACCAGCAGCAGCACGCCGTCGGCCATCTTGAGCACGCGCTCCACCTCGCCGGAGAAGTCGGCGTGCCCGGGTGTATCCACGATGTTGATGTGGTAGCGGTCGCCTTTTCGGTCGGTGTAGTCGATCGCGCAGTTCTTGCTGAGGATCGTGATGCCCCGCTCCCGCTCCAGGGGGTTGGAATCGAGAATGCACTCGCCGGTCAGCTCGCCGGTGCGGAACTGCCCGCTCTGTCGCAGAAGCTGGTCAACGAGCGTGGTCTTTCCGTGGTCCACGTGGGCGATGATGGCGACGTTTCGGATGTTCTGTCGGGTCATGGTTCTGCTCTTGCTCTGGAAAAGGCTTTGCCTCCGGAAAACGTCGCCGGAAGGCGGCAGCGGGGGTAACAAAGGGGTCCGCGGTTACGGGAGAGCTATCGCAGGCGGGTGGTCGGCCAGTAGACGGCGCGCAGCGTCCGCAGCCAAGCGGCGAACCGGCAGGCGCATCTCCAAGCCGTATTGTCATGGGGAGTCCGCTTCATGGAATTCAACACCATACCACACCGCAGGCGTGAAAGTCAAGGTGTTTGGGGAATGGCTGGAACGCCGGGGCTTCGGCGGTATAATCCGCACCTGTCGCCCGGCAGGCGACGGGCAGGGAGCGTTGTGACAAGATCCGGCGGGACAGTCAGGTTCGTGTTTCGGGCGGCCGTCGCGGCGCTGCTGGCGGCCGGCGTGCCGCTGGGGGGCGCGGCCTGCGCCGCGGTGTCCAAACCGTCGCCCGCGTCCGCCTCGTCTCCCGCCGCATCGCCGCCCCCGTTGCGCGTGGCGTTTTTCTATTCCCCGACATGTCTCGATTGCGACGAGGTCCGCGCCGTCCTGCCTGAGGTCCAGAAACGCTGGGGCGGGCAGATCGCGCTGGAGCGGCACAGCACGGCCGACGCCGAGGGCCTGGAACTGCTGCTGACCTACGAAAAGCGGTTCGGCGCGAAGGTTGACAAGCCGCCCGTGATATTCGTCGGCGGGCGGCGCCTGGCGGGGGCGCGGGAGATTCTCACCCGCCTCGATGCGACGATCGCCGAGGAACTCCAGAAGCGCCGCGCCGCGATGGCTTCTCCGCCAGCCACGACAAGCCAGCCGGAAGCGGAACCGCCTCCGCCTGCCTCGTCGCTCCCGCCGACGGTTCGGAGCCGATTCGAGAGCTTTACCGTCGGCGCGATCGTCCTGGCCGGGCTGATCGACGGGATCAATCCCTGCGCGTTCACGACGGTCGTGTTCCTGCTGTCGATGCTGGGGTTCCTGGGTCGCAGCCGACGCGACCTGCTGGTGGTGGGGGCGGGCTTCTCGGTCGCGGTGTTCGCCACCTATTTCGCGCTGGGCTGGGGGCTGCTGGGGGCAGCCAAGACATTCGCGGTCAGCCGGGGCGTCGCCAACGGCGTGACCATTGCCGTCGGCGTGCTGGCGCTGGTCTTTGGGCTGTGGAGCGCCGCCGACGCTGTCCGCTGCGCCCGCAGCGGCGAGGCGCAGTCCGCCACCCTCGGCCTGCCGCGCGGCCTGCGCGGGCGGATTCAGCGGGTCATCCGCGAGGGGCTCTCCACGCGCTCGCTGCTGGCCGGAGCGATCGGCACGGGCTTTCTCGTGGCGCTGCTGGAGAGTGCCTGCACGGGGCAGGTCTATTTGCCGGTTCTCGTGCTGGTGGCACGGACGCCGGACCTGCGGGCCAGGGCGGCGGGCTGGCTGCTGCTGTATAACGCGATGTTCATCGCGCCGCTGATCGTCGTGGTGGCGGCTGCGTACTGGGGCGTCGGGTCGCAACGGCTGTGTGGGCTGCTGCGGCGGCATCTTCCGGCCGTCAAGTGGCTGCTGGCGATGCTGTTCGTCGCCCTGGGCGTGCTGGTGTTGCTGACCGTCTGAGCGGGAAACCGTTCGACCGTATTTCGAGACAGGAGAATATTTGTGACGCCGAGAGAGAAATTCATCATGGCCCTGGAGGGCAAGCAGCCGCCGGGGCGGGTTCCGCATTTCGAGCTGGTGTTCTTCCTGACCATGGAGGCCTTCGGGCGGGTGCATCCCATCCAGCGGCGCTACGAGCAGTGGGATCAGATGTCCGAGACGGAACGCGACTTGCACCGCCGCGACGTCGCCGATCTCTACGTGGAATCCGCGCGGAAGTACGAGCATTCGGCGATTCTCTTCCACATCCCCCGTGGCTGGAAGAGCGACGACGACACGATGCGCAGCCTGGAGCACATCCGCGAGCAGTCCGGGCAGGAATACTTCCTGATGCTCCACGGCGACGCGACGTACTCGCTGCCCAGCGGCGAGCGCATGATGGAGTTCGTGGAGCGGATCGCCGACGACGCGCAGGGCCTGAAGGACCAGGCCAGCCGCTGGGTGGATGGCGCGCTGGCGCGGGGGCAGCGCCTGAAATCCGCCGGTGTGCTCGACGGGTTCGCCCTGTGCTCGGACTACTGCTTCAATACCGGCCCGTTCCTGTCGCCGGCGATGTTCGACGAGTTCGTCACGCCCTACCTCGCGCGCCTGACGGCGGGGTACCGCGAGATGGGCTACTACGTCATCAAGCACACCGACGGAAACATCATGCCGATCCTCGATTCGCTGTTGTCCACGCGCCCCCACGCGCTGCACAGCCTGGACCCCCAGGGCGGCGTGGACATGGCCGAGATGAAACGCCGCGCGGGCAAGCAGGTCTGCCTGATCGGAAACGTCAGCTGCGCGATGATGGACACCGGCACCGACGAGCAGGTGGTCGAATCGACCCGCTACGCGCTGAAGCACGGAATGCCCGGCGGGGGGTATATCTTCTCGACGAGCAACTGCATCTACACGGGCATGGAACTGAGCCGCTACGACCTGATGCTCGACGTCTGGCGGAAAGAGGGCAACTACCCGGGATAAGCCCGGCGGATCGTGCTCACTCGGATTGCGCCTGCCTGCGGCGATGCTCGCCGGGGCTGTAACCGAAACTGCGCCGGAAGACGCGGTGGAACTGCGCGTAGCTGCCGAATCCCGCCTTCAGGGCGGCCGAGAGCATCGTCCGACGCTGCCCGCCGCCGTATATCGTCAGGAACCGCTCCAGGCGCTGTCGGTTGCGAAACTCGACCAGCCCCTCGCCGATCTGCCGGCGGAACAGGCGGCTCAGGTGCGAGGGGCTGAGCCCCGCCTCGGCCGCCAGCGCGTCCACGTCGTCGAGTTCCGGACGGTCGCGCAGCAGGCGGGCGGCCCGCTCGACGGCGGGGTGGACGTCCGAAGTCTCCAGCGTCAAATCCGCCCGCGTATAGGCGGACCACGCCGCCATCAGGAAATATCCCAGCGCCGCGTTATACAGCTCCGGCTCCGGGCGCGGGGGAAACGTGATCGAGCAGAAACGGTCCAGCGCGGCGCAATCGCTCGCCGGGATTGGCTTGCAGAACGCCCCGGGCGGATTCGACTTCAGGAGGACCTGCGTCGCTTCCGTCGTGCAGCATTCCTCCAGCATCCGCCGGCTGAAAACCCCGATCCACATCTGGAAATCCGGCGACTGCTCCAGCAGCAGGTGGTTCTGCCCCTCGAACAGCCACACCAGCGTTCGAGGCCGCAACAGGTACTTGCGATTGTCCAGCAGATACGCGCCCGTCCCGCGGGTCACCAGGTTCAGTTCCAACTCCTCGTGGCGATGCATGGCGAGATGGTGTGCAGCCGACGTGTGGAAATGCACGCCGCCTTTCAAGCCTTCGGGGATGGATAACCGTTCTTTCACGATAGCAGAATATGATAACAAAAAGGCGAATCCTGCGAAGAAAATTCGTTTCAAAGCCGGATAATGATAAAACTAAAACCGGACAGGAGTCGAACATCATGCCGATCGATTTTTCGCCGCAGGACTGGAAACGCATCAAGGAGACGTATCGCAAGTGGTGGGCGGGCGAGTTGGACCGCCCGTTATTCTATGCCGCCGTCGGCGGGCAAGATCCCGGCCGGGCCGAGGCGAAGGTTCCCAACATGGGGCGCACCGCGCGGTATCCGTTTTCCCTTTCCGCCGAGGACGTGGTGGACCGCTGGGACTACGACCTGTCCTGTCGCAAATACGTGGGCGACGGGTTCCCGTCGGTCTGGCTGGACTTCGGTCCGGGCGTGTTGGCGGCCTTCCTGGGCGCCCAGACCGGCGTGGATGAAAACACGGTCTGGTTTCATCCGACCGAAGACCGCGAAATTCCGGACATCCGCTTTTCGCTGGACCTTCAGCACCCCTGGATGAAGCGAATCGAGTCGCTCATCCGCGCCGCGCAGAAGCGATGGGGCTCGCAGGTGCAACTCGGAATGACCGACCTGGGCGGGAATCTGGACATCCTCTCCACTTTCCGCCCGAGCGAGAAGCTCCTGCTGGACCTCTACGACCATCCCGACCAGGTCAAGCGCCTGACGTGGGAAGCCCACGAGATGTGGTGGAAAGCCTTCGACCACCTCAACCGCGTGCTCCAGCCGATCAACCCCGGATATACCGCCTGGGTGCCGATTTTCTCGGAGCAGCCGCACTACATGCTCCAGTGCGACTTCTGCTATATGATCGGCACGGGCATGTTCGACGAGTTCGTCAAACCGGAGCTGGCCGCCACCTGCAAGAAACTCGCCCACCCGTTCTACCACCTGGACGGTCCGGGGCAACTGGCGCACCTGGACTCGCTGCTGGCGATCCCGGAGTTGCGCGGCGTGCAGTGGATTCCCGGCGCCGGCGCCGCTCCGCCCCGTGCCTGGCCCGAGGTCTACCGGAAGGTCCGCGACGCGGGAAAGCTCATGCAGGTCGTCGGAGATTTGGACGATCTGCGGATCGTCATCGAGGCACTCGGCGACGGGAAGGGCATCTACTGGAGCGGAGGCGTCGGACGGGACAAGGAACACGAGTTGATGAAGTTCCTGGAGAAATACGGCGCCGCGTAAGGATGCCCGACGTCGCGTGCCAACGCGCAATCAAACAGCCCACGGAATGCGTTCCGTGGGCTGTTTGATTTTCCTGAAACCGTTCGGAGAAGCGCCGCGCCGTCGCGCTTACCGCCCCTTCCCGAGCTTGTTCTTGACGAGGTATTCGCAGCTCTGTTTCACGGCTGTCAGCATGTCCGTCGCGCATTCGTCCAACTCGACCACGAGCCACTGGAGCGTCTTTTCGTCGGCGGCCTGGACGACCGCCGGCACGTTCATCTTCCCCCCGCCGACGGCGGTGTGGGGTTTGCCCTGCACCAGCGGGCCGTCCTTGATGTGCAGCAGCGGCGCGCGGGACGCCCACTTCTTCACGAACGCCGGGGCGTCCACCTTGCCGAAATTGCTCGCCCAGTACGTATCGATTTCTGCGAACGTGTTCGGCGCCAGCGACAGGAAATGCTCCAGACCGTGCTTGCCCTCCACCACGTCCATCTCCCACCAGTGGTTGTGGTAGCCCATGCGGAGCCCGTGCGGGCGGAGCATCGCGTTGGCCTGCTCGTACGCCTCAGCCGCCCGCTTGATCCCGTCCAGCGTCAGCCAGTCTTCCTTCTTCCACCCGGCGATGAGCATCGTGTAGCCCAGCGCCTTGGCCGTGTCCACCGAGGCCGAAAGATTCTCCTTCGTCACCAGCGGACCGTGGGTCGAACTGCACACCATCCCCAGGTCGTCCAGCACCTTGCGGATTTCCTTGGGGTCCTTTCCGTGCAGGCCCGCCGGCTCGACGCCCGCATACCCGAACGACGCGATCTGTTTCAGCACGCCGAAGAAATCGGTCTTGGCCGCCTCCCGCACGGAGTACAACTGGACACTGATGGGCTTCATGGGTTCGCCTTTCGAATGGTCGGGGTTCACTTCCGTTTTTTCTGCCGCGAAACGAACGCGGCGTAATCTTCGGGGGTGTCGATGCCCGCGCCGTCATACTCGACCACCGCGACGGCGATGCGATAGCCGTGTTCCAGGGCGCGGAGCTGTTCGAGTTTTTCCGCCTGTTCGGCCGGGGTCTGGGGCAGGGCGGCGTACCGCTTGAGGAACGCCACGCGGTAGGCGTAGGCGCCCAGGTGCAGCAGGTACCCGTCGAAGCCCTCACCGTCGCGATCATGGGGGATGCGGGCGCGAGAGAAATACAGGGCCATCCCGCGGGCGTCGAGGACGACCTTGACCTTGTTGGGATTGGCCGCCTCGCCGGGGGGCAGGGGCGTCGCGAGCGTCGCCATCGGGGCGTCGGTCTCGCGGAGCAGGCGGGTGAGCGCCTCGACGCAGGCGGGGGGAATCTCCGGCTCGTCGCCCTGGATGTTCAGGACGATGTCGTCGTCGGCCAGGCCCAACGTCGCAGCCGCTTCGGCCAGGCGGTCCGTGCCCGTGCGGCAGTGCGTCGAGGTCATCACCGCCTCGCCGCCGGACGCCCGCACCGCGCCGGCGATCCGCTCGTCATCGGTGGCGACGACCACGCGGTCGATGCCTCGCGCCGCCTTGACGGCCTCGACCACGTGCGCAATGAGCGGACGGCCCGTTTCGGCCAGCAGGGGCTTGCCCGGAAGGCGCGTCGAGGCGTACCGCGCGGGAATGATCACCACGGTGTTCATGGGCGTTCGAGTGTACGCCCGCCGCGGGGAAATGCAATGCGAAAAGAAAGCCCACGGAAAGGCTTCCGTGGGCGGGGGAACATCGGAATCGTGGTTGGCGCCGGCTTACGCCCGCCCGAGGTATTCCCCGGTGCGGGTGTCCACCTTGACCATCGTGCCGTTCTCGACGAAGGGAGGCACGCGAATCTTCGCGCCGCCCTCGCAGACGGCGTCCTTGAGCTGGTTGGTGGCCGTGGCGCCCTTGACCTGCGGGGGCGTATCCACCACCTTCAACTCCACCGTGTTCGGAAGGTCCACCGTCACCGCCTTGCCGTCGATGAACGCCACCTGGATGCGGATGTTCGGCGTCAGGTAGACCGACTGGTCGCCGAACAGCTCGACCGGAAGCTCGACCTGCTCGAAGGACTGCTGGTCCATCACCACGTGATTCGCGCCTGTGGAATAGAGGTATTCCATCTCCTTGCGCTCGAGGAAGACTTCCTCGAATTGCTCATCGGTGCGGAACCGGTCCTGGATGAGCTGGCCGGTCTTCATATTCTTGAGCTGGATGACCTGGTAGCTGCGCCAGTTGCCCTTGGCGACTTTCTCGTTGCTGACGATCAGCCAGATGCCGTCCTTGTATCCGACGGCCATTCCCTTGCGACAGTCGATTGCCTTGATGCTCATGCGGTGCGTCTCCCAATGTTGTTACGCGGACAGACCCGGCATGATACGACATTGGCCGCCTTCGTGCAAGGGCGTCAGAGATCCTGGACGGCGAGATAAGCGCCCAGCAGGGCGATCTGCGCGAGCAAGTTGCCCGCCAGCAGGGCGCGGCGGGTCAGCCCTCCGGTCGCGCGGCAGGCGAGCAGTCCGCCGACCAGTCCGGCGCCGATGGCCGCCGCCGGAACCGCCAATTGCCACAGGGGCAGGAAGCTCAGGTAGAAGATGGTACCGGCCAGCAGGAGGCCCATTCCGGCAGCCGTGACCATGGGCCCGCAGCCGGAGGCGAATGCCGCCACTGCGGGTTCCGTCCGCTCGCCGGGAACGCGGAATTGCGTGACGGCCATCATCGCCCATGCCCCCCACAGGGGCATCAGGACCAGCACGCGGTAGAGCTTGTATCCCGGGCGGGTCCAGACGTCGGGCCAGGGCAGACCGTCGGTGCGGTAGTAGTAGTCCCGCAGGCAGAAGAATCCCGCGCCCGTCAGCAGGACGATCAGCAGTCCCATCGCCAGACGCCGCGGGCGATGTCGCCCGCCGAGGAGAATCGCCAACGCCGCCAACGCCCGCCGGCTGGGCCAGGCGAACATCGCCGCCAGCGTCGCCCCGGCGGGGATCCACGGCGGACCGAAGCTCTCCGAAACCCGCCAGCTCGCGTGCCACACGCCCGCCAGGGCCCATCCGATGCCCAGCGACAGTAGCGCCAGCCCCATCCACGCGCGGCGGAACCGCGCGGGGGGCTCTGCCGCCAGGGCAGGTTCGCTCCCTGCCAGCAACAGGGTTCCCGGCAGCCGCAGAAAGCGGTGAACCAGGGAAACGGGCATATTGCGCCGAGGGGCCATGGCGTTTCCTGGCGCCGCTACTTGCGCGCGGCGCGGGCCTCGGCGACGATCCGCACGAACTCCCGCGCGAGCCGCTCGATCTCGGCGAAGTTCTTCTCCGCCAGGGCCTTTTTTGTCACCAGGGCTGACCCCACGCCGAGGGTGACGGCGCCGGCGCGGATCCAGTCCGCCGCCGTCGTCAGGTCCACTCCGCCGGTGGGGGTGAGTTTCAGGTGCGGCATGGGCGCCAGCACGTCCTTGAAATATGCCGGCCCGAACTGCCCGCCGGGGAAGACCTTCACCAAGTCGGCGCCGGCGTGGGTGGCATTGAGGATCTCCGTCGGCGTCAGGGCGCCGGCGACCACCGGAAGGTCCACCGTGTGCCCCAGCGCGATGATCTCCGGGTTGAAGATCGGCGAGATCAGGTATTGTGCGCCGGCGTCGATGACTTCCTGGGCCATCCGCGCGTCCAGCACGCTGCCCGCGCCGATGTTCGCGCGATCCCCGAACGTCTTGCGGCAGTCGGCGATGACGCCCGTCGCGTTCGGAGTGGTCATCGTGATCTCGATGCAGTCCACCCCGCCGGCCAGCAACGCCTCGGCCACCTCTTTCAACGCCTCGCTCGACGGCGCGCGAACCACCGCGACGATGCCTTTTTCGCAAAGCCTTTCCACAGTCTGCTGACGCTTCGACATCGAAAAACTCCTTCCTGATTATCCGGGGGCAATTCGCCCGCGGCGGGGTACGGGCGATTACTTCGCTTCCAGCAGGGCCTTGGCCATCAGGCGGACCATCTCGTTGCTGTCGTTGGCGAGATAGTCCAGCACGCTCTTGTGGTCGTCCGAGCCGGTGGCGCCCAACAGTTCGGCGGCGCGGAACCGCACGAGGCTGCTGCGATCGTCGACGGCCGGCGCGACCAGGTTCAGCAATCCCGCGTCCAGCGAAACGCCCTGGAGGGCAGTCAGCGCCTCGGCACGGACGCACGGCGAGCGGTCGGCCAGCGCCGCCTTGAGCATCGCCAGCAGGACGGGCTTGTCCACGAGTTTGGCGAAGGGGGAGGGAACCTCAATCTGTCCGCGTTCCTGCCCGCGGGCCATCGCCAGCAGCGACCCGACCTGTCGCGCCGCCATCATGCGCTGCGGCAGCGTGCCCTTGCGGAGGTAATAGACGACGATCCCGAGCGCGCGGTTCCATGCGGCCTGCGCGGCGCCGTCGCGGGAGGCATCGAAGGGCTCGACCAGGCTCGCGCGGACGACCGTCGCGGGTGAAGCGGCGACGGTCGGAACGGAACTGAAGAACTTCGTGTTGCGCTGGATCGGGTCGATCATCCCCGTGACGATCAGCGAGACGTCCTGGAGCGGGTGGTCGGCGAGGTAACGTTCCAGGCGTCCGACGTCCAGCTGGATGCGCGTGGAGACGGACTGTCCGGGCTTGAGGTAGCGCGGCGCAGGCCAGGTCGCCAGCGGCAGGTTGACGAACGCCGCCTTGGCGTCCTGCGCGAGGCGGACCTCCAGGCTGATGGTGGGGGAGAGCAGTCCCCAGACGCCCAGGGGCACATCGACATCGCCGATGTTGGCGAGGCGCGCGTCCACGTAGATGGGCTCGCCCGGCGCGAACGATTCGCGGGCAGGCGCGAGCGTAACCGCGAGGAACTTCTCGGGCGCAAGCGCCATCTCGAGGATCTTCGGCGATTCCTTGGCGAAGGCGGCCTTCATTTCGGCGCTTCCGGGAACCGGCGAGATCTCCACGCCGTTCTTGGCGGCCAGTTCGGACAACATGCGGAACGCGGGCCCTCCGCGCCCGATTTTCGCGCCGGCCTGGACGGCCTTGGTCCCGGCGGCGCGGTCGCCCTGCGAGAAGTAGTGGCGGGCGAGGAACGCCGCCGCATACAGGTCCGTGTCCATGAGTTTTTTCAGACGGTCCTCGCCGCCGGGGCGCTCATTGAGCAACTCGGCGATCCCCAGCACCCGCTGGGTGAAGGGGTCGGCTGCGTCGAACCGCGCCGCCAGTTCGGCGTACTTCAAGGCGTTGAGGGGCTGGCGGCGGGTGACGAGGTAGAACCACGCCAACTCGCGCGTGAAGCTTTCCGAGGCGGACGTCGCCGCTTCCTTGCCGCTGTAATACACCTCCATCTGCTGGACGATCTCGTCGGCCTTGGCGTCCTGTCCCGTCGCGCGATACGCCTCGATCATGAGCGACTGGAGATCGACGCTGATGCCGAATCGCTTGAGCTGGGGGGGGAACCGCTCGATGGCGCGAGCGGCCTGGCCGGCGTCGAGCAGGGCGCTGAACTGCTCGACCACCAGGGAGTGCGGCGGCTGTTCGCCGTGCTGGGCAGCGAGTTTTTCGCAGGCATCCAGTAGGGCGATGGCCTCGTCGTACAGGCCCATCGAGTCCAGCAGCCGGGCGAGCTTGACGGCGGTGTCGATGTCCCGGGGCATGGAAGCGAGGGTCCGCAGCTGCACCAGGGCGCGGTCGGCGTCGGACGCGTCGGTCTTGAGGCCCAGTTGTCCCGCCAGCGCGGGCGGGTTGAGCGGATCGAGACGGAGCGCCTGACGGTAGAGCCGGTCGGCCTGGTCGGTTTCTCCCTGTCCGACGCAGATGCCCGCCCAGGCGGACGCGGCACTGGCCCGCAAGGCCGGGGGCAGGTCCTCGCGGGCGACGACGCCCTGGAGGAACTCGACCCGCGCGTCGGCGGTCTGGCGATTGCTGGTGTTCAGACGCAACCATTCGAGCCCGACGCCCTGATCCTGCGGCGCGGCGCGCAGGCAGGTTTCGACGGCCTCAATGGCGCGGTCGATGCGCCCCTGCGTCTCGTAGATTCCCGCCAGCAGGCGGGTGGTTTGCGCGTCTCCGGGGCGCAGCAGGTTGGCGAATTCGCTGAGCGCCACCAGGCGTCCGGCGCGGGCGCGGGCGTCGGGGGAGTTGGCCACCGACACGGCCGACCGGACCAGGCTCTCGGCGGCCAGCACGTCGGACTCCTCGGGCGCGGTGGTCGGCGCGGGGCGCGTCGCCTGGGCGCTCGTGCCCGCGGCGCAAGCGCCCAGCAGCACAACCAGGGCGAGTGCGTTCTTGATCATCTCAGACTCCCACCCGGCCGCCGCGCGGGCCGGTCATTTCGCCGGCGGCTGGATCGCAATGGCCAGGTTCTGCGTTCCGCGACGGACCATCAGGTTGATCGCCTTGGAGCGGTCGCTCTTGAGGGCGTCTTCGACGATCCGGCGGAAGGCGTCGGCCGTCGTGACCGCTTGGGCGTTGACGTTGGTGATCACGTCGTTTCCCTGGAGTCCGCCGGCGGCGGCGGGCGTGTTGCGCCCCACGATCGCCACGATGAGACCCTCGACGTCGGCCGGTCCCTGGGCGGCATACTTGTCCAGCAGGACCCGCTCGCGCACGACGAAGCCCAAGTCGGGGCTGACGTAGCGGGCGGCCTCGTGCGCGCCGGCCGGCATGGACTCGAGCGTCACGGGGATCTTCTGCTCGGCGCCGCCGCGGAGAATCGTCAGCGTCACGGATTCCCCGGGGTTGCGACGGAACAGAGAGATCATGAAATTCTGCACAACCAGCTCGGGCGAGGCGAGTTTCTCGACGCCCTGACCGTCCACCTCGACGATGACGTCGCGGTTTTTCAGTCCGGCCTTGTCGGCGGCGTGCCCGGGGACGACCTGGTCGATCAGGATTCCGGGGCGACGGAGGTTCAGCGCCTCGGCCAGCTCCGCGCCGACGCCCGTGAACCGCACCGCGCCCATCCAGGCCAGGCGGCGCTTCTTGCCGAGGTGCTGGAAGATGTGCGAGAACTCCTCGACGGGCAGGAAGCACTGGCCCTGCTGCTGGGACTTGAGGGCGACATTGGCGGTGGATTCGTTCAGGACCATCTGATAGCCCTGGAACAGTTGCTGTCCGACCAGCCCGATCGCCCGCCCGTCGGGTCCGAAGACCGGCGAGCCCGGCTGGGTGAGCTGTCCGCCCGCGACCATCACGAGCCGGCGCGGATTGCGCACGATGGCCGAAACGTATCCCGCGGCGACGCACGGCGTGTTGGCGGGGTCGCCCGGGGTCAGGCCGATCGACACCACCTCCTGCCCCACGGCGAGTTTGGAACTCGTGGCGAAGGGAACCGCCTGCCACGGGTAGCTCTCCGACGCCCGGACGAAGGCAATGTCCAATTCGGGGTCGATGCTCAGCAGGGAGGCCCTGAGGGTCTTCTGCTCCACGCCGGGCGCAATCAGCGCCGCTTCGCTGATGCGATCCGGGTTCATGCGCCCGTCCATGCCCAGGACCAGGAAGGTGCCGATCCCGTTGTTGGCGTGGATGCAGACCGCCTGGGCGACGAGGACCTGCTTCATCAGGTCGTCCTCGAACGTGCAGCGGAACACCGCCAGCGAATTGCCGTAGTCCTGGACGGTCTTGGCAAGTCGCTGCGCGGTGTCGGCCCGGGCCGCCGCGACGGCTGACAGGATCGCCAACAGGGAAATCATGCTCACTCGTTTCATCGCGTGTCCTTTCCGGAAGTGATTTGCCGGGATTTGCCGCGGGGCTTGCCGGTTTCGCTCGCAACCCGCTGGGCGAGCGTCGGCCCACAGGAGGCGGGCAGGATTCGCAGGACGAACAGCAGGACGATGCCGGCGGCCACCAGTACGATGGAGGTGTATTGGTTGTGCGTGAGGATGCCCTTGGCGAGGTTGTGGGGGTTGTCTGCACGGATGGATTCGAGGACGAACCGCGTGACGGGGTAGAGCAGGACCATCAGGAGGAAGACCTGCCCCTCGCGCGTCCGCAGGCGGCTGAACGCCAGCAGCAGCCCGGCCAGCAGGAGGGCGTTGACGATCCCCAGCGCCTGGGCGGGACGGACCGGCTCGCTCCAGGCGTGGTGGGCGATTTCATACAGGTCGGCCTGGAGGTATTCATTGACCGCTGCCCGCTCCGCGGCGTCGAATTGACCGTCGTGATCCGCGTCGAACTGTCGCAGGAGGCGCCCCAGGCGGATGTCCAGGTACGCCCGCATCTCGCGCGGGCTCAGTGTCCCGTCGGCGTTGTCGTCGAAGGTGCGGGCCTCTTCCCACGCTTCGCTGCCGCGGAGCAGACCGTCGCCGGCGCGAATTCCGCGGCGCCACTCTTCTTCGCTCAACAACCCATCCGCGCCCGCTAAGTGGTAGAAATCCTTCTCGAACGTCGGCGTTTCGGAAAGCATCGGGGCGAGCTGGTCGTTCGTCAGCCGGCCGTGCAGATCTCGCGGGGGCAGCGCGAACGTGCGGTCCTTGAACTGCGATCGGCCGGCGGAGAGGATGTCCCGCCCGTGTTTGTCTCGCAGGGGCACGCGGACCACGTAGGTCAGGCGCGAATCCGGATGAACCCGTCCGGTTTCCAACTGGTGGGCGTAGGGGGGCGAGGCGCCCTGCGTACCGTCAGAAAAGGGTCCAGGCCCATTGAGCTTGACCAGCGGCTCGGAATACAGCGGGAACCGCGTTGCCAGGGCCCAGTGCGCGTCACAGGGGCCGCCGTGGCAGCAGCCGTTCAGCAGGCATCCCGCCCGCCCGAACGCCAGGCCGATCATCATGCTGGGGGCGATGATGTCCAGGTAGCGCCGCACGGGCAACCGCTTGGCGCGCAGGTATATCAGCACCATCGCGGTGGCCAGGGCGACCCCTCCGTAGTAGATCAATCCGCCGGAGGTGACATTGAGGATCTCCAGGGCGACGTCTTTCTGGTGCAGGAAATTGCGCCAGTTCTCGAGGACGTAAGCAAGGCGCGCGCCCACGACGCCCCCGATCAGCGCCAGGATTCCGCAGGTAGTGATCGCGTCGGCGCTTTCGCCCGCGCGGCGGGCCCGCCAACGGGCCAGCGTGATCCCACAGAGGAATCCCATCACCAGCATCAGCCCGTACCCGAAGATCCGCAGGGGGATGCTTCGTCCGAGAAGCTCGAAGGTTCCGAGATCGATGATGATCTGAAGCATTCCGACCCCTGGCGTCCGGGCGTCTAGAGCATTTTCTTGACGCGGTTTTTCTTGTCCACCAGGGCCACCTTGGGCTGGAGGGCGGCTGCCTCCTCCGGCGTGAAGTACCCGAAGGCCATGATGATCACCAGGTCGCCCACGCGGACCAGCCTGGCGGCGGCTCCGTTGACGCAGATCACGCCGCTGCCCCGCTCACCGGCGAAAACGTACGTCTCGAAGCGGGCGCCGTCGGTCAGATCGGCGACCATGACGCACTCGCCCGGGAGGATGCCCGTGGCGTCGAGCAGGTCCTGGTCAATGGTGATCGAGCCGACGTAGTCAACCTCGGCCTGGGTGATCGTGGCCCGGTGGATTTTCGCGCGAAGCATCTTCAACTGCATGGAACATCATACCTTTCCGCCGCGGGGCCTGGCGCCCCGGCGGCGATTGAAACCCGGCTGAAACTGCCGCAAGGAGCCATCTTAGGACGTTCGGGCCTGCGAGTCCACAAGCATGTTGTCGATCAGCCTGGCCCGGGAGAACTTCACCGCCATCGCCACCAGCACGGGCTTGTCGGTGGCGGCGACGTCGGACAGGTCCCGCGGATCGACGATCTGGAGGTAGTCCACCTCGCCGTCCGGGGCGGTCTCGGCGAGATACTCCTTCATGGCTTGGATGACCTCGGCGGCGGGGGGGCGGCTTTCCTCGATCAGCTGCCGCGCCAACTGGAGCGACTGCGACAGGGCGACCGCCTGCTTGCGTTCGGCGGGCGAGAGGTTTCGGTTCCGGCTGGACATCGCCAGCCCGTCCGACTCGCGGACCGTCGGGCAGACGACGATCTCGATGGGGAAATTCAGGTCCGACGTCATCCGTCGGATGATGGCGGCCTGCTGGTAGTCCTTGGCGCCGAAAAACGCCCGGTCCGGCTGGACGATGTTGAACAGCTTGGCGACGACGGTGCAGACGCCCGCGAAATGCCCCGGCCGGGTGCGACCGCAGAGCGTATCGGGCAAATGGGCGACGCTCACGGTGGTCAGCCCGCCGGCGCCGTACATGGTCTTGACGTCCGGCAGGAACACCAAGTCCACACCGCGCTCCTCACAGGCGGCGAGGTCTTCTTCCGGAGTGCGGGGGTAGGCGGCCAGGTCTTCGCCGGGTCCGAACTGCGTCGGGTTGACGAAGATGCTGACGGCCACGAAATCGCACGCGCCCTTGGCGGTGTCGATCAGGCTCATATGCCCGGCGTGCAGGGCGCCCATCGTCGGCACCAGCGCCACGCACTTGCCCGCTTGGCGCGCCTCACGCACCGCTTGGCGCACTTCCTCGATCGTTTTGGCAAGGTTCATAGGCTTTCCCGAATCCTGCGGACCAGCTCGGCGCGGCAATCCTGCCGGCGAAGGTCCTGCGCGTGGCAATCCACCCGCAGCACGGGGCAGCGGGCTTCGGCCACAACGCTATTGTATGCCTCGGTGATCTCGGAGAGAAACGCCGCGGTGAGGGTCTTCTCGAAGTCCCGCCCGCGCCGGGCGATCCGTTCCAGAAGCACCTCGGGCGGCGCCTCCAGCAGCACCAATACCTCCGGCGGATGCACCAGCCCGTTCACGCGGCGCGCAATCCGCTCGTAGAGGCGCAGATCGTCGGCCCCCAGGCGCAGTTGGGCGAAAATCGCGTCCTGGCAGAACCCGTAGTCCGTCACCACCACGCCGTTGCCCGGCCAGTGCGATTCGTTCAACTGCGCCACACGGGACATCAGGAAGTAGAGCTGTCCCGGCAGGCGCGCCTCCGCGCGCCCGGCGCAGGAGTCGGCCAGGAACGGGTTGCCCGCGTAGTCCTCGCGGAGCAGTGTGGCCGGCATCTCGGCCGCGAGGTGCTCCGCGAGGGTGGTTTTTCCCGACGCCGGTGCGCCGACGATGCTCACCATCGCGGCACTCACGGCAGGTTCTCCAGCAGTTCGCCGACGGTGCGCCCCAGGACGGGGTGGACCACGTCGGGGGCGATTTCCGCCAGGGGCTCGAGCACGAACCGCCGCTCGTGCATCCGCGGGTGGGGGATCGTCAGTTCGTCGGTTTCCAGGACCGTCTCGCCGTACAGCAGCAGGTCCAGGTCACACGTGCGCGGGCCCCAGCGCAGCTCCACGTCCCGGTCGCGCCCCAGGCGATACTCGATGTCCTGCAACACCGCCAGCAGCGCGTGGGGATCGAGCGTGGTGGCCAGCTCCGCCGCCGCGTTGAGGAACTTTCTCTGCCCGGCCGGGCCGACGGGCTCGGTTTCGAGGAACCGTGAGACGCTCACCACTCGCACGCCCTTTTCCGCGCCGAGGAAATCGACCGCCAGGCGCAGGCGCGCCGCCCGGTCGCCCAGGTTGCTGCCCAACGCGATATAGGCGGTGGTTTCGGTCATGTTCGGCGCTCTCAGAGCCGGCCGTGCTCCCAGATCGTCTCGTACATTGCCACGATATTCTCCGTGGGCGAGACCGGCTGGAGGTTGTGGCACGGCGCGCAGATCCACCGGGCCGGGGCGAAAATGCGCAGGTTGTCCAGCACCTCGTTGCGAACGTCTGCCACGCTGCCGAACGGGAGCGTCTGCTGGTTGTCCACCGCGCCGTGGAAGACCACTTGGTCGGCGAAGTCGCGCACGAGCCCCTCGCGCTCCATGCCCGGGCAGCGCCACTGGATCGGGTTGAGAATCTCGATGCCCGTGACGCGGATCAGGTCGGGGATCACGTCCCTCGCGGCCCCGTCGGTGTGGTAGAAGATGTGAATCCCGTGGCTGCGGGCGAGGTCGGCCATCTTTTTCTGGTTCGGAAGGAGGAAACGGCGAATCTGCTCCAGCCCCATCAGCAGCCCGTGCTGGCTGCCCAGGTCCTCGGCGACGTAGGTCAGGTCCACCTTTCCGCGGGCGATGTCGAACGCCCGTTCGTTGACCCGGTAGTGGTAGTCGAACAGGTGCGTCAGGATCGCCTCGGCGATCTCGGGCTCCGCCAGCAGGTCCATCATGGCCTGCTCCATGCCGCGCATCCGGCAGTAGAGCAGGAACGGCTCGTAAGCACCGCAGCGGACCGCGCGCCGTCCCGAAAGCTTTTTCACTTCCTGGCGGAACGCGTCCCAGTCGTAATCGTCCGGGTCGGGCCACCGGTGCGCGTGAATCTGCTCGACGGTCGTCATTTCGGCCAGCGGATGGGACGCCACTTCGGAGTATGTGCCGCTTCCGTAGTTGACCGTGCGGAAGGCGATGCCCCACATGTCCACGTTGGGGCGATTGGCGTAATAGATCTTGTTGGGCGACAGCCCGAGGGTGTCCGTGCCGTCAATGTGCAGCTTGTCATACAGTTCGTCGCGGTCGGCGCAGCCCAGTTCTTTCTTGAGGCGCTGCGTCACTTCGCCCGTCGCCCAGTAGTCGGTGGGAATGCGGTCGGGCTTCTGCCCGTTCAGCAGGGCCAGCCATCGTTCCCGCGGCGTCATCGGCATGATGGTTCCTTTCCTTTTATTTGCCCCGGCCGCGGCCTTTATCGGGCGTTCGTCGGCCAGTCGGGCTCGCGAGCGTTCCGCAACTCCAGACGGTCGATCGGGATGCGAACATACGCCCCCAGGAGCGACTCGTCACTGGTCCAGTCAGGGTCTTCCATTTTCAACAGCCCGAAGTCGATCACCGTCGGCATGAGCGAGACGACTCGCCCGAACCCCTCGTATGTCCACCCCTTGACGGAGTGCAGAATCCGCCGGTGGGCGGGGTTGTCGGCGACGGCCTGGGGCCAGTCCCGCGCCTCGTTGCAGACGTAGGTGAACTCCACGCGCTCCAGCAGGCCCGGTGGACAGCGATGTTCCGCCGTGCTGAGATTGTCGCAGACGGTCAGCAGGTTGCCGTTCAGCCAGACCTCAGCCGCCTTGCCGAGCCCCGCGGTTGTCTCCATCCGAACTTCCATTCGAAACCCGTAACCCGGAACCGGGAACTAAGGAACCCGGAACATCAAATCCATGCCACTAGCCACTCACCACTCACCACTTCTTCTCACATCTTCATCTGGATGATGCGGTCCATGGCTTCAGCGAGGACGGCATCGCCGTAGGTCAGGCTGATGCGGAAGTAGCCTTCGCCCCATTGTCCGTAGCCGCGGCCTGGGGTGACCATCACGCCGGTCTTTTCGAGCAGGTCGGCGACGAATTTTCCGCTGTTTCCGGCATATTTTTCCGGCACGGGGGCCCAGATATAGATGGTGGCCTTGGGCTTTTCGAGCGTCCATCCGGCCTTGTTGAGCGTGTCGACCACCAAGTCGCGGCGCTTCTGGTAGATGGCGTTGATGGGCGGCACGAGCGTGTCGGCCTGGTCGAGCGCCTTGGCCGCGGCGAACTGGATGGCCCGCAGCGAGCCGTTGTCCACGTTTTCCTTGACCGTGTTGAGCGCCTTGACGGCCGAGGCGTTTCCGGCGACGAATCCCGCGCGCCATCCGGTCATGTTGAACGCCTTGGACAGGCTGAAGAACTCGACGGCCACCTCGTCGGCGCCCGGAACCTGGAGAATGCTGGGGGCCCGGTACCCGTCGTAGGTGTTCTCGCTGTAGGCGGCGTCGTGCGCGATGAGAATGTTGTTCTGCCGTCCGAACTCCACCGCCCGCGCGAAGAATTCCAGCGGCGCCACGGCCGACGTGGGATTGTTGGGGTAGTTCAGCCAGAGCACCTTCGCCTGGCGGCGGACTTCCAGGGGAATCTCGTCGAAATCGAGCAGCCAGCCGTTCTCCGCCCGCAGCGGCACCTGGTACGTCACTCCGGAGCAGAATACGTGCCCGATGTTGTACGTCGGATACCCCGGAACGGGCGCGATGCCGACGTCGCCGGGGTTCATCAGCCCCAGGCAGAACTGGACGATGGCGTCCTTGCTGCCGGTGGTGGCGACGACCTGCTCGGGCGCGAGCGCCACGCCATAGCGGCGCTGGTAGAAATTCCGCACTGCCTCGGGGAACTGGGCGACGGGCCTGTCGCAGCCGTAGCGATGGCGGTCCGGGTCGCCGCGGTCGTCGACCGCGCGGATCATCTCCCGCACGACCGGGTCCGGCGTGGGCAGGTCCGGGTCACCGATGTCGATGCGAAGGACCTTGACGCCCTTTTCCCGGGCGGCGGCCATCTTCCGCCTCAGGTCGGCAAAGAGGTAGGGGGGCAGCTTGTTCAACCGTTCCGCCTGCTGGAATTCCATGAGACGTCGCCTTTCGTGCGCGTGATTCGTCGCGGGCGCGCGTCGCCCGCCGTCAAGGAGGGCAATTGTAGCAGTCGCGGCGCGGTTCGCAACCGCTGGCGCGGCTTTGGAGGGGCGGGCGCGCCGGAAATGCAAACGGGCAGGCCGTCGTGAGCGGCCTGCCCGCTGTCGCGCCCGAGTACAGTTACTTACGTCGGCGGTTCCACAGGCCCGCGGCGCCCAACGCCAGCAGGCTCAGCGTGCCCGGCTCGGGAACGACCGAGTCCGGAACGAGGATGTGAAAATTGAGCGATCCGTTGGCAGCCGGGGCGCTGGGGTCCACATCGTCGCGGTTCGTGTCGCTGCCGTTGGGGTCCAGGAAGCCCAGTTCCGCGCCCGAGCCGTCCTTGTTGTAGTTGTACGCGAGGTTCACGCCCAGGTTCTGCTTGTTTCCGCAGCGGGCGTAGAAGTCGCCCCAGACCGGCTGGCGGTCGCTGAAAAACGACCACGTCATGCTCGTGACGGTCGCCAGCGGGTTGAACCGCAGGCCATAGAGGTCTTCCGGCATGTCCGGGTTTCCCGACAGGACGGTCTGAAGCCCGGCCGACGACAGCGTCGCGCCGGTCAGTCCGACGACGTTCGCCGCGCTGATGCCCTGCGAGCCTTCAATGATAATGTGGCTGATGGCGGCATCGGAGCCGGTATGCCCGAACGTGTAGGTGTATTTCCACGGATATCCCGGCTGTGAATTGTCCGTGTTCGTCACGGTCCAGGAGAGCGTGACGGTGTA
Source organism: Planctomycetota bacterium (assembly GCA_029553505.1). Lineage (GTDB taxonomy): Bacteria > Planctomycetota > Phycisphaerae > SM23-33 > SM23-33 > UBA12270. The sequence continues at coordinate 9,764 of JAKPKY010000185.1, read as the reverse complement.
GCTGGGCCACTGGGCTGGATAACCGGAAACGAATAGCCCGTCGGACGTGTCCGGCGGGGACGGCGGTGTGTAAGTGAGGCTTCCGGTGTAGGTTGCAGCCGAAACGACAGATGCGGAACACAGGACGGCGAGCAGGATGTTGAGCGGTAGGTTTCTCACAAAATGTCTCCTCCGGGTCACAAATCGCGGATGCACCGAGCGCCCGCGAACTTCCTTGGTTGCACCATTCTAGCCGGGTTCTGAAAAAATGGGGAACAAATCGCCCCGGCTGCGGAGTTATCGCCGCCGGGGCGGGGTGGGCTACTCCAACAGGGCCCGCAGACATCGCAGGCGAATCAGCAGCCTCACCAGGGGCCGCAGACCCGCCTGGGCGGTGTCGGCGGCCAGCACGAGATCCATCTGCTCGAACACACCCTGCAGGCAGCGTGCTGCCAGGCTGTCCAGGGCCAGGACTTCCTCTCTTCCATTCCTGCCGTCTGTTACCTGTTTCACCGTACCATCCCTTCTGCGAAGGGAACCCCGACCGACGGACCCGCCCGGCAGTTTCACCTTACAGCATGACGGAGCGCCCACCTGTTGGGCAAGAAGAACGGGAGACCGAGGACCGTAGGACCGGGTACCGGATACCGACGACCGAAAGAGGAGACCGATTACGGTCTCGCGGTCTTCGGTCCCACGGTCCTCGGCGTTGGGCTACGATACGCCGGCGGGCTCCAGGTCGTTTTCAAGGGCCTTGTCCACTTCCTCGAAGCGGACGCTGATCCTCGTGGAGACGCCGGGCTCCTGCATGGTCACGCCGTAGAGCACGTCGGCCATGCTCATGGTGCGCTTGGCGTGGGTGATGACGATGAACTGGCTGGCGTGGACGAACTCGCGGACGAGTGTTCCGAAGCGTTCGGTGTTAGCCTCGTCGAGGGCGGCGTCGACCTCGTCCAGCAGGCAGAACGGGCTGGGGCGGCTTTGGAAGATGCTGAACAGCAGCGACAGGGCGGTCATGGTCTTCTCGCCGCCGGACAGCAATGTCAGGGTGCGGGTTTCCTTTCCGGGCGGGCGGGCGACGATCTCGATGGGGCTTTCCAGGACGTCCTCCTCGTTGAGCAGGAGGATGTCGGCCTTTCCGCCGCCGAAGAGCTTGCGGAACAGATGCTGGAAGTTCTCGCGGATCTTCGCGAAGGTCTCCAGGAACATCTCGCGGCTTTCCTTGTTGATCCGGCGGATCAGCTCGTTGAGCTGGACCTGCGAGGCGGTCACGTCGGCCAGCTGCTTGCCCAGGAACTCGTGGCGCTGTTCGAGTTCTTCCTGCTCGGAGATCGCGTCGAGGTTGACGTTCCCGAGGCGTTCGATCTTGGTCCGCAGGTCGCGGATTTCCGCCTCGACGGCGTCCCAGTCGCGGTGCTCGTCGTGCTGGTAGCTCGGCAGCAGGGCGACGAGGTCCATGTTCATCTCGTCGGCGGCGCGGGCGATGAGGCTCTCCACGCGAACGTCCACCTCGCCCAGCTCGACGCGGGCGGCGTTGACCGTCTCGCCCAGGGCGTCATGGGCTTTGCGCTGCTCGGCGAGCTGCGCGCGGACGGCCTGGAGCTTCTCGGCCAGTCCGCGACGGGTTTCCTCCAGCTCGCGGGCTTCCTGCTGGAGCTGCTCCTGCTGGGCGTAGAGGCGGTCGATTTCCTCTCGCGTGCGGACGATGTTCTGCTCGGCGTCGGTGCGTCTCTGGCGGTTGAGCTCGATCTGGGCGCGCCCGGAGGACAGGTCGGCCTCCATCTGCTCCCGCTGACGGTCCAGGGCAGCGGCGGCGTCGCGCAGGGAAAGCCGCTTCTGCTCCGTCTGCGCCAGGGCCACCTTCACCTCGGTCAGCTGGGCGCTGAGCTCGTCCTGACGCTGGCGGGCGCCCGCCAGCTGGGCGGTCAGCGCCTCGATCTGCTTCTGGCGTTCGGCGTTGAGCGCCTCCATCTCGACGGCCTTCGCCTGGGCCTGGTGCTCGGCCAGGACGGAAGCCTCGATCTCCCGCGCGAGGTTTTCCACCTCCGCGGCGATCAACGGGCGCTCCCGCTCGAGGCGTTCGACCTGCTCGCCGACCTGCGCCACGCGGCTCTGCGCCTCGACGCGCTCGGTATTGGCCTCGTAGATGGCGGTGCGGAGCTTGCTCTGGAGTTCCTCGAGGTGCTCTCGCTCGGATCGCGCGGTCTTGCAGCGACCCTGGAGTTCCTCGATTTTCGCGTCCAGTTCCCGCAGGCGGGCTTCCAGTTCGACCAGTTCGCTGCGCCGGGCAATGACGCCCGCGGAACGGTTGGCGGCGCCGACGCGAATCCGCCCGTCGGCTTCCAGCACCTCCCCGCGCTCGGTGACGAATCGGTATCCGTCGGGCGCGAGCCTGGCCGCCTCGGCAGCGGCGGCGAGGGAGGCGACGGCGATCGTCCGCCCCAGCAGACGCCACATCAGCGGCGCCACGGTCGGGTCGAACCGCACCCAGTCGATCACCCGCGCCTTGGCGGGCGGGCAGCGGGACAGGTCGAAATCATCGCGGAACGTCTCCAGGCGGTCCAGGCAGACCACCTCGACGGTGCTGTTGTCCAGGACCTTGCGGAGCGTGTCGGCGGCGGCCTGCACATCATCGTAGCGGTCGGCGACGATCTGCTGGTCGGCGCCGGACATCGCCGCCTCGACGAGCGCGGCGTGGGCCGTGTCGGTCTGCACAAAATCGCCCAGCATTCCGCGGACCATCGGCAGCGTGCCGGCCTGGCGGGCCTCCAGCACGCGGCGGACGCCCGCGTTGACGCCCTCGAGGCGCTTCTGCATCTCGCCCAGCGCCTCCAGGCGGCTGGTCGCGGCGCTGCGCTCCTCGCGAGCGGCGGACAGCTGCTTCTGGAACTCGTGCTCGCTGTCGGAGAGTTTGCGTTCGGCCTGGCGGATCTCGTCGAGCTTGGCCTGCGAGGCTTCCAGCACCTCGCGCACGTCGGACAGGCGGGCCTCGAACTGCCCGCGCTGCTCCAGCAGGTCGGACAGGTGGGCGGAAATCTGGTCGGCCCGCTCGTCCAGGCGGGTACGCTGCGCGTTGAGGTTCTCTCGGCGGAGCGCGTGCGAGCTGATTTCGTTGTGCAGTTGGGCGGTCCGGCGGAGCAGGTCGATGGTGCCGGCCTTCTCGTCGTCGAGCTTGGCCGACAGGTGCGTGATGGCCAATTCGCCGGCGGTGTGCTCCTGCCGGGCGGCGTCGTAACGCTGGACGAACTCGGCGGCCTGGGTGTCGGCCTCTTCCAGTTCGGTCCGGCGGGCGGCGGACTCGGCGGCGAGTTGCTCGATCTTGGCTTCGGTTTCCTCGCAGCGGCTGCTGACGGCGATAATCTGCTCGCCCAGTTCCTTGACGCGCGCCGCCAGCATGTCGCCACGCTGTTCGCAGGCGGTGATCTGCCCTCCGACGGAAGCGATCCGCCCGTCCAGCTCGCGCCCAGCGCGCTCCAGATCGACGCTTTCGACCTCCGTGCCGCTCCGCGTCGCCTCGAGCTGGTCGATCTTGGCTGAAGCGGACGAAAGCTGGTCCGTCAACTGCTCCAGACGGCCCTGGAGTTCCTTGCGCTGCTGCTTGAGCGTGTGGTACTGGGCCAGGAAATGCAGCGACCGCAGTTCCTTGAGTCGCTCGGTGTAGGTCTGGTAGTTGCGGGCCTTTCCGGCCTGGTACTTGATGGACCGCAGGCGCTTCTCGACCTCGCCGAGGATGTCGTTGATGCGCAGGAGGTTCTGGTCCACCCGTTCGAGCTTGCGGAGGGCTTCCTTCTTGCGGGCCTTGTACTTGCTGATGCCGGCGGCCTCGTCGAAGATCGCGCGCCGGTCGTCCTGCGACGCCTGGAGGAAGCCCTCGACGCGCCCCTGCTCGATCAGGCTGTATGCGTCGGTCCCGACGCCGGTGTCCATGAACATCTCGCGGATGTCGCGGAGCCGCGCGGGGGCCTTGTTGATGAGATATTCGCTCTGCCCGGACCGGAACAGGCGGCGGGTGATGCTGACGGTCTCGCAGGGGGCGCCCTCCGCGCCGTTGGGCTGGAGCAGGTGCCCGCAGTCGTCGAAGACGAGGGTGACTTCGGCGTGTCCCGCCGCCCGCCGGCTGGACGAACCGTTGAAGATCACGTCCATCATCTCCGAACCGCGCAGGCTCTTGGCGGACTGTTCCCCCAGGACCCACTTGACCGCGTCGACAATGTTGCTCTTTCCGCAGCCGTTGGGACCGACGACGCAGCTGATGCCGTCGTGGAAATCGAACTCGGTCCGATCCGCAAAGCTCTTGAAGCCCGACAGGATCAGTTTTCTCAGTTTCATCGCTTGGCGTCTTCCCTAACGCTTACGCAGGAACAAAGCACCATCCCTGGTGAGCAAGACACGTATTCGCCACAAGATACGGGACATCCTACCACAAACTAACCGTTCGTCCATGCCAAAATAGGGTTAGTCGGGCCTGCCGGTGGTGGCCGTGCCCGTGTATAGCTTTTCTATTTCCGGGGCGGTCTGGAGGACGAACTTGGCCGGGATGTCGCCTTCCTTGCACATCCGCTGGAGCGTCCCGACGATCTGCCCGTAACTGAGTCCCAGCCCCCGCATGCGTCCGGCGTCGTCTTGGTCCAGGCGCCCCAGCGTCTCGATCAGTTTCCGGACGGCGAAATCGCTCTGGAGCGTGTCGCTGTACTGCCCCGTCCGCTGGATCTTCCGGAAAACCATCAGCTTTTCGGAATTCTCCCGCGCGTTGATGGTCACCAGGTCGTCCGGCGCGTTGTAGAACATCGGTTTGCGGGCAACCATGTTCTGCCCGAACAGCACGATCTTCGGCTGGCCGGTCTGGGTGGCGTAAATCACGTATCCACGCGAGCTGCGGACGATGTCGACCTGGAATTCCCCCTCGATGTCCATGCGCTGGACGGTCGTCATGTCCCCGAGCCTGACGAGGCTCTCGTACGCGGCGATCCGCACCAGTTCGTTGGGGTCGTCGATGAGGGTGCGGAGAGTCTGCAAGGCATGGATAACCCTGCGATGTTTCCCGAGTTCCTCGATGGCGGCGAGCTGGTGTCGCGAATTGGCGCTGGCGGCGAGGCGGATCATCACCGGTCCGGCGAGGGCGACGTCGCCCAGGCGCAGGCCGGTGCGGGCGGCGTAGAACGCCACCGCGGCGTTTTTCGAGGTGTAGAGCGGCTGGATCAGCGGAACGACCTGCCGTCCCATGGCCTCCCAGATCAGGGCGAGGTCTTCGTGCCGGGCGCCGGGCAATTGCAGGGCCTCGGCGACCTGGCGGGCCTTGGCGTCGGCCGCCCCGTGGGTGGTGTCCAGCGGAAGGTGCAGGATCAGTTGCAGGAAGTGCAGGTAGTCGTCCTGCCACTGGGGGGGAATGGAAACCTCCAGCGTGTCGGCCCCGGTGGCGTTGGCGATCTTCTTTCGCGCCGGGCCCAGGCCATGCTCGACCTCCCCGAACCGCTCGCGGATGCGACGCTCGATCAAGCTGCATCGCCCGTAGTCCGGCTGGCGAAGGATCAGACGAATGGGGCGGTCCTCGGTGACCACCGCGCCGTTGAGAATCCGCCCGGTGCGGAACTTGGCGCTCTCGGCCGGCTTGGTCGGATCGAGGAACGGGTTGACGAACACCGGCCCGCCGGCTTTCGCCAGGACCTTGGCGCCCTGCACGAGCGAGCCTCCGCCCAAGGCCATGCTCAGTTCAATGGGCATCAGCACTCCGCCGTCCAGGCTGCGGGTCTGGGTCTGCGCAAGGGCAGCGACGACGACGTCGAACCGGGTTCCCGCCGGGGCGCCCGGGGGAATGGTTCCCTCCACGAGCACGACGGCGGTGTCCCTGTCGTCCAGGATCCGCGCGGGGGAGAGTTCCTCGGTTCCGTGACGGGCCGAACCGAGGTTCTGCTTGCGGAGATACTCGATCAGGTTCGCGCGGATGCGGGGCGGCACCTCGCTGGACCCGTTGTTGCCCAGGCGCACCACGATGCCATACGCCTGGGCGTCCATGCTGCCTCCGCCGAATACATAGGCGTGTTCGGCGACGGTGCCTTCCAGCTCGAGCGGCAGCTTGGGCGGCGATTGGACCGTGGGTTTTGACAGCGGGCGATCGCATCCGCACACCGCAGACAGGCACAACACAACCAGCGACGTCCAGGGCGTCTTGGTCAACATGGGCAACCTCTGTCTAGCACTCGTTATCGGACCTCAAATCGCAGGGGCTTGAGGGCATATGGCGGGCGCGGCAACGCGAAAACCACTCGCGCGCATTTCCTCCGCAGCAGACCCCGGTCAGTCGGGAAGCAGGATCACGTCTCCGCCGCCGGTTGCGGACGGGCTTCGAGTGCTCCCGGCCGGGCTTGCCGGGCTCCGGGGGGCGGCCCGTCCGGTGGTCGGCGTGGCACTTTCAGAAGAAGGCAGGGGAGGAACCACGATCTCCTGGCCGATCTGCAAGTTGTGCGGATCGACCCCGGGGTTGGCCTTGGCGATGAGTTCGAAATACTTGCCGTTCCCATACACCTTCTGGGCGATGCCCCAGTATCCGGAATCGCCTTTCTGGACGATGTAGGTTCGCTGCCCGCCCAGGGGAATAACGCCGGTCGAGCGCGCCGTCTCGCCGCGTCCGGTGGGAGCGGCTGGGGCCGGTGCGCCGGACAACGGTGGGACCTTCAGCACCTGTCCGATGCGGAGGGCGCGGCTGTCCACGTCGGGATTGGCTTTGGCGAGGATGGGCCACTTGTTTCCGTCGCCGTAGACTTTCTGGGCGATGCCCCAGAAGCCCTGGTCGCCCGCCTGAACGGTGTAGGTATTGGGCGCCGCGACGGGCGTGCCGCCCGCGGGCGAAAGGCCCGGCCTGACGTCCATGCCGGTAGGGGCGGTCGATTTCGGCAGCGGGGGAATGCGCAGCGGCTGACCGATGCGCAACGAACCGGAGTTGGCGTCGGGATTGGCCTTGGCAATGAGGGGATAGTGCTTTCCGTCGCCGTACATTTTCTGGGCGATGCCCCAGAAGCCCAGGTCGCCTTCCTGGACGACGTAGGTTCGCCAGCCGGCGGTATCCACGCTCGGGGTGGTCCCGCCCGGCGCGGCGCTGCCCGCGTCGGCCAGGTCAATCGGATCGAGCACCGGGTCAATCACGTCGCGGGGGGCGCGGACGGGCTCAGTCGGCCTGCGGATCGGTTCCAGCGTCGCGACCTCGGCGCGGTCGGCGGGGCGGGTGGTTCCCTCGGTCGGCGGGAGAATGACGATGGTGTCGCCGGCGGGAGCGGGCGCGCTAGCCGGCGCAGTGCCGCGATCGGCGACCGCCGGGGGGGGCTCGGACGGGCGGCCCGTGTCGAGAATGTTGGTCTGCCCGCCGTCACCCGTCAGGTCCTGGGTCGGTCCCGGCTGGGTGGCCGGTTCGGGTTTTGTGCCTGGGCTGAAGACGCCAAAGTAGACCACGACTCCGAGAATCAAAAGCAGACCCACCGCGATGCCGATTTTGAGATCCGTGCGCATGTTCCGTGCTCCTGCGTGGAGAGTCGCCACCCGTCAGACCCAGCCGGAAACGCCGTCCGTGACACGTTCTTTTTATATCCCCCCGGACGGGTTTCGCAAAGAAATTCCGTCCGAAGGATGCGTTCAGCGTCCCTCGACGATTCGCCGCGTGTCGCGCGCGATCATCAGTTCCTCGTTGGTCGGCACGACCCAGACAGGCAAGGCCGCGCCGTCGGCGGTGATGGGTCCGGCCTTTCCTCGCACGGTCGCGGCGTTGCGCCCCTCGTCGGCCACGGCGCCCAGCCTCGCAAGACGCTGGCAGAGCTTGCGCCGAACCGGGAGCGAATTCTCCCCGATTCCGCCGGTCAGCACCACCGCGTCCAGCTGCGGAAGGACGGCCGAGTAGGCGCCGATGTATTTCACGATGCGATAGACGAACATCTCGACGGCGAGTTCCGCCTTCTTGTTTCCGCTTTCGGCGGCCGCCAGCAGGTCGCGCATGTCGTTGCTCAACCCGCTGACCCCCAGCAGCCCCGATTTCTTGTTGAGAATGTTGTCCACCTGGCGCGGGCTCAGCCCGTGTTCGATCATGTAGAACACCACGGCGGGATCCAGGTCTCCGCTGCGCGTGCCCATCATCAGCCCCTCCAGCGGGGTCATGCCCATGGAGTGGTCCACCGCGCGCCCCCCGGCGACGGCGGTGATGGAGCAACCGTTGCCCAGGTGCGCGGTGATCAGGAAGACTTCCTCGGGCTTTTTGCCCAGCAGTTCGGCCGTCCGGAGGGTGACGTACTGGTGGCTGGTGCCGTGGAACCCGTACTTGCGGATGTGATGCTCGTGGTACCACTCGTCGGGCACGGCGTATCGGTAGGCGGTGGGGGGCAGCGTGGCCAGGAACGCGGTGTCGAAGACGGCCACGTTGGGTTTTCCCGGCATGGCCGCCATCGCGCCGGCGATGCCGGCGAGGTTCGGCGGATTGTGCAGGGGCGCCAGCTCGGCGTTGCGTCGGATGATCTCGAGGACCGCGTCGTCCACCAGCGTGGAATCCGTGATGTCCTCCCCGCCATGGACCACGCGATGCCCGACGGCCTGGATCTCGTCGATGCTGTCGATGACGCCGTGATTCCCGTCGATCAGGGCGCCGATGATGAGCTTGAGACCCTCGGTGTGGTTGGGGGCGTTGACGGTCTGGTCGATCGACTTGTCGACGGGCTGTCCGTTGGTCCGACGCACCGCCGTGTGGTGCAGGCAGGCGTCGGTTCCCCCCACGCGTTCCAGCAGGCCCTTGGCCAGCACCCTCTCATTGGTCATCGAGAACAACTGATACTTGATGGAACTGCTTCCGCAGTTGACGACGAATACCTTCATGAAAGACCTCTACTGGTAATAGAGAGCACCGACTGCCCTTTGATCTCCTGCCGTGGTAAACGGCAGACGACCACGCCGAAATCCCTGCAGGCGTTCACGCAGGCGGGGCGGGTGCTGGGCCGCTCGTCCGCTGGAAAGCTCTATTGGTACGGATTCGCATCGCCCCTGTCAAGGCAACTCCCGACGGAGGGAGAAAACGGCACGCAAATCACGTGAATTTTCCGACTCCGAACGGTCTTTGCGAGAATTTTGGCAGGAATCCCCCGGCGGAGGGTTCGGGTCCATTGCCTGTTAAGGCAATGTGCGTAGAATAGCGGATAGGATGAGACTGGACGCCACACAACAACTTCGCCTCGAGCAGCAGATGAAGCTCTCGCCTCGGATCATCCAGGCGATGGAGATTCTCCAGCTGCCGGTCATGGCGCTCCAGGAGCGGATCGACGCGGAGCTTCAGTCCAACCCCGTGCTGGAGATGCACGTTCCGGGCGTGGACGAGGAAGCGCCCCCGCAGGCGCCCGACGAGATGGATCCGCGCGGGGAGCAGCCGCTGGTGGTCGACGACACCAACGGCAACCGCGACGACTTCGAGCGCCTGGCGGAATTCGAGGACGAGTACGGCGGGGAGTTCGCGCGGAGCGACACACCTCCGCGCCCCGCGCCGGCGGCGGGAGAGCGCGACCGCAAGATGGACGCGATGGCGAACACGCCAGCCCCGGCGCAGTCGCTGGCGGAGTACCTCATGGAGCAGTGGCGGTTCGTGGAAGCCGCCGACGGCGTCCGCAAGGCCGGGCGGGCGATCATCGAGCACCTGGAGGACGACGGATACCTGCGCACCCCGCTGGAGCAGGTGCAGGCCGGGGCGGGCCAGGGCGTCACGTTGGCGGACGTGCAGTCGGCCTTGCGACTCGTCCAGACGCTCGACCCAGATCGGAAGAGCG